>CAZWDQ010000013.1:2535-24131 GCA_964632475.1 uncultured Acidimicrobiaceae bacterium | reverse complement strand
CCCCGATTCTTCGCAGCCTCGATTCCTACATCCTCGACCGAGTGGTCAAGGCGCGTAACTGAGCAGCGGAGCAGCTGGGTCCCGAGCTGGCAGCTACCAGCTGCCAGCCACGAGCAGGACCGAATACAGACTACGGGCGGCGAAGCCGCCTACTGCTCCGGTCTCATCATTGGGAAGAGGATCACTTCCCTGATGTGTTTGCGGTCGGTGAGGAGCATCACGAAGCGGTCAACGCCGATCCCCAGGCCACCAGTCGGCGGTAAGCCGTATTCGAGCGCACGGATGTAATCCTCGTCGATCGGATGAGCCTCGTCATCCCCCGCTGCTCGGGCTGCGGCTTGAATCTCGAAGCGCTCGCGCTGGTCAAACGGGTCGTTCAACTCCGAGAACGCGTTCGCGTACTCCGAACCGGCAATGACCAACTCGAACCGCTCGGTCAAACGCGGGTCGTCGCGATGCAGACGGGCGAGCGGCGAAACTTCCTTGGGATAGTCGGTCACGAACGTTGGCTCCCATATCGTCGACTCCGCGGCGACCTCATAGATCTCAAAGATCACACGACCCGCTCGCCACGATGGATCGGCTTCCACCCCGTAGCGACCGGCAAGAGTGCGCAGTTCGTCGATCGGGGTATCGAGCGAGATGTCTTCGTCAACAACTTCGGCGACCAGGTCAACAAGTCGCACACGCCGGAACGGTGGCGTGAGGTCAAGCATGCGCCCCTGATAGGTGAGCGTGGACGTGCCAACCGACACTTCGGCAACCGCGGCAAGGACTTCTTCGATCAGTTCCATGATGTCGCCGTAGTCAGCGAAGGCTTGATACGCCTCGAGCATCGTGAACTCTGGATTGTGGGTGGAATCGACACCCTCGTTCCTGAAGATCCTCCCGATCTCGAAGACGCGCTCGATCCCTCCGACGACCAGCCGTTTCAGGAACAGCTCGGTAGCGATACGAAGCGAAAGATCAAGGTCGAGAGCATTGTGGTGGGTCTCGAATGGTCGCGCCGCGGCTCCAGTTGCCTGCGCGAGAAGCACCGGGGTCTCGACCTCGACGAAACCTCGATCCTCGAACTGGCGTCGCAACTCGGAGACGATCTTCGCTCGGGTCAGCGCTGTCTTCCGGGATTCCTCGTTGGCCATGAGATCGACGTAGCGCTGTCGAGATCTCGCCTCGACGTCCTTCAAGCCGTGCCACTTGTCTGGCAGCGGGCGGAGCGCCTTGGACAGCAACACGAATGACGAGATACGGACGCTGAGCTCGCCTTTCTTCGTAACCATCACTTCACCTGTCGCACCGATCCAATCCCCCGAGTCGAGTTCGAGGAACCGGGCGAACTCTTCATCGCCCAGGACCGCCCTACTCACGAAGAGCTGTATCCGACCGGAGACGTCCTGGAGCACGCCGAACGCGAGCCTGCCCATGTCCCGCACGTTCATGAGTCGGCCGGCAACCGTGGTGTCAACACCGGTCTCAGATCCCGGCTCGATGTCGTCGTACCGATCCTGAAGGTCACCGGCAAGGTCGCTGCGATCGAAGCGGTACGGGTAGATCCCCGCTCGAACCGCTGCCTGATGTTTCGCTGCTCGGGCGGCGATGAGCGGATCGTCGTGAGCGATCTGTTCGTTCGACGTCCTGTCGGTCATTCGTCTTCCTGATTTCGGTCGAAGATGATGCGCAACCCTTCGAGCGTCAGATACTCGTCAACGGTCTCTACGTTGCTGCAATGAGGCACGATGGTAGGGGCAAGGCCACCGGTGGCCACGACCGTGGCATTGTCGCCCACTTCGTCGACGAGCCGTCCGATGATTCCGTCAACGAGGCCGGCGTGCCCATAGAGGGCTCCACTCTGGATCGCCTCGACGGTGCCCTTGCCGATCGGAGATCTCGGTACCACGAATTCCACACGTCGGAGTGCCGCAGTTCCCGAGATCAGTGCGCGGGTAGATATCTCGAGGCCCGGTGCAATGACACCCCCGATGTAGGCGCCATCTTCACCGACGACATCGAAGTTCGTGGACGTTCCGAAGTCCACGACGATGGTCGGGCTCCCGTATCGCTCCCTGGCAGCGACGGCGTTGACGATCCGGTCGGCACCAACCTCTCTGGGATTGTCGATCAGGATCGACATGCCCGTCCGGATTCCCGGACCGACGACCAAGATGGCGCCGTGGGAGAGTGCCGGTGCGACACGGCGCATCGTCGCGGTAATCGACGGTACGACGCTCGAAACGGCAACGCCTCCAATGTCGGTCGGTGTGAAACCGTCGAGAGCAAGAACACCGAGTAGCTCCCACCGCATCTCGTCGCTGGTCTGTTCCTTCGTGGAGAACCGCCAGTGACCGACCAGTTCATCGCTCCGGAACAGCCCGACGGCGATCTGGGTATTCCCCACGTCGATTGTGAGCAGCATCAGGCCTCCCCATAGAGGATCGAGGGTTCGTCGAGACGGATGCCAACGTCGGGGACCCACCCGCCGCCGATCCGATCGATGTGCACATTGTCGAGCAGGCGCGTCTTCCCGACCCGCGCCGCGACCGCAAGGAACGCCGGTCGGTCGAGATCGGTCAAGGATGCAGCCGAGTCCTGATCCACGAAGGCCGCGTAGTCGAGGTCGATCCCCGGCTCTTCATTCACCGGTGCGGCAGCGATTCGTTCGAGTTGCCTGCCGGATCGCTCGCCTGCCAGGATCGCATCGGCGACTGCGCTGATTCCCCGGCTGATGGAGCGGGCCGCTGTGCGCTCGGCCGGATCGAGGTAGATGTTGCGAGACGAAAGAGCGATACCTTCGGCTTCGCGCACGATCGGTGCACCGATGATCACTATCGGGAACGACAGATCTGTCGTCATGCGTCGAACGGTGACGAGTTGTTGGGCGTCCTTCCTACCGAAGTAGGCACGATCGGGAGCGATCCCGGCGAAGAGTTTGGTGACGACGGTCGCAACGCCGTCGAAGTGCCCCGGCCGGACTCCTCCTTCCATCCCTTCCGTAACGGACGAGACCGAGACGGTCGTGAGCGGATCGTCCGGGTACATCTCAGACAGTTGTGGAGCGAAGAGGACGTCGGCACCGGCTGCCTCAACCATCTCAGCGTCGCGCTCGAGGTCGCGCGGGTACGCGGCGAGGTCTTCGGTCGGCGCGAACTGAAGCGGGTTGACGAAGAGACTGACGGTGACCGTGTCACACTCTCGTCGTGCCGCCTCGACCAGGCTGATGTGCCCTTCGTGAAGGTATCCCATCGTTGGGACCAGCCCGACGCATCCCGAGCCTGAGGCTCTCGCATCCGCAAACGTTCTCACCGTCTTCATACTTCTTCTTCCCTGCTGAAGGACTCGGCGACGGCCGTCGTTGCATCCACCATGAACTCGAATGCGGCGGCGAGGTCCGGCGTCGTCTCGCGGACCGCCTTGATCTGTGCCGTCACCGTCGCCGTGTCTCCGCGCACTATTGGACCGGTGAGCGATGCTGCCGGGCCGGACCTGAAGGTGTTGGTGATGATCGCTTCGACAAGTGGACGGGCAGCATCGAACGGCACGTTCTTCGCTTCAAAGAGCCTTTCTGCAATGGCGAGGGCTGCGATTGGGAAGTTGGCCGCCGCGGCAGCGGCAGCGTGGTAGGCCGCCCGATCATGGTCCAAGAGATCGAACGCGTGGAGTCCGATGGTGTGAGCGAGATCGTAGAGCGTCGTTCGCAGGGGCTCATCTGCCGTGACGGCCACCCAAGCACCGGCGAGGCTCCTGGCCCCCATCTCTGGTGTCGGCATGGTCTGGAGCGGATGGAAGGATCCAGTGGTGACTCCGTGGTCACCGAACGTTTTCAGAGCCGAGACCGGCGTCGCCCCGGAGAGGTGGATGGCACTCGCAGCGGCGTTCCTCGCGATGGGGGCGATCTCACCAGCAACCGATTCGATCGCATGATCGCTGACGGCGATGACGATGAGATCAACCGGAGGAACCGGCTCGCCGATTGAGAGCGGAACAGCGTCGAAGCGCCTGGCCACGACGCCGGCCTGCTCGATGTCACGGGCAGCGACGGCGACCACATCGTGGCCGGCACCGTTCGCTGCGATGGCAATGGATTGGCCCGCTCGTCCGGGCCCGACAAGGGCGATGCGCATATGGCTCCGATCCTCCCGGTATCGGTCCGACCCCGCCTCGGGGCTGTGTGGACTTGAAAGGTAGTCGGCCGTCGGTATTCGGTCGTCGGTATTCGACGAATGCTCGACAGTCTTGATGGCAGCTGGAGGCTTGCAGCTGGAGGCTGTTCCTCAGCTACCCAGTTGCTTCGGTACCTCCAGGACCAGGTTGGTTCGAGAAATCTCCTGGCTCCACACGGAGTCGCTGACCGCTGTGATCGCTGATCCGTCCGGCATGGCAGCATCGGGCCAGACCTCGAGAAGGGGTTCAAGCACGAATCGACGATCGCGCATCTGCGGGTGGGGAACGGTGAGGCCAGGCATGTCGATCTCTCTGCGACTGAAGAGAATGAGATCGAGGTCCAGTGTTCTCGGCCCCCACCGCTCTTGGCGAACCCGGCCTCTCGATCTTTCGACTGTCAGGAGATCCCGAAGCAGGCCGATCGGCGTTCGGGCGGTGTCGATGAGTACGACCGCATTGAGGAACGGACCCTGGTCCGGCCCACCGACCGGGGCGGTTTCGTAGATCGACGACACATTGGTGATGGACCCCACGGCGGCGAGACCGCCCATGGCAGCGTTGAGGTGTTCGAGCCGATCACCGAGATTGGACCCGGCGCCGATCGCGCAACGGCTCACCGGGTGGGGATGAGTCCCCGTCCCTCGGGGCCGAGGGGACGTCCGAGGATCTCCTGGATCACCGATGTCGCGATGATGGGATCCGCAACGAGGCCACAGTGGACGAGATAGCCGGCAAGGAGTCCGGCAACGGTCTCATCGATGGTGTCTCGGTGCAGGAGCACCGAAGCACCCGGCACGTCTAGTGCCTCGTCCATTGCGTCGAAGACCGCTTCCACATTGCCGATCTCGGATGGTGCCCCCTCCACGGTGTGGACGATCACCCTGAAGCCTGCCTCCTCGTACGCGGCCTTGTTCTGCCCCGCCGGGAGGAGCGTGAGGGTCGTGTTGATGCCCTGGGCCTTGAGCCAGGCGATCTCTTCTTCGCGCCGGACGCGCCGGTGCTGGAACCCGGACCCACCGATCCGATCGCACACAGCGAGACGACCGGCGATCACCCACCGGAAACCTCTCGGTTCGAGCCCTGGTATGTCCTTCTTGATCATCAGTGAACCCGCACGATAGCGTCGGCCGATCGCCCAACGCCGATGGCGCCTGCTACGTCGTGCACGCGCACGATGGCAACGCCATTTGCGATTGCCAACGCCGTCGTCGCCCCCGTTGCATAGTCGCGATCTTCCGGGGAAGAGGGTCGTCCCGCCCGGGCGAGGATCGATCCGAGGAACGCTTTGCGAGAGGCACCGATGAGCACGGGCCGCCCACTGCCGAGTCTCTGGATGCCATCGAGCAGGGCGAGGTTGTGTCGATACGTCTTGCCGAATCCGATGCCGGGGTCGACCACAATTCGCGAAACGTCGATTCCCGCTGCAGCAGCTCCGTCCACCCTGAGTCTGAGGAAACCAGCGATGTCCTCGACAACGTCGTCATAGGTCGGATCGAGCTGCATCGTTCGAGGGTCTCCGAGCATGTGCATGATGACCACACCTACGTCCGCGCCAGAGCATGTCTCGATCATTGCCTGATCTGAGAGACCGGTGACGTCGTTGACAATCTCGGCACCTGCGTCGATTGCGGCGCCGGCTACCGACGACTTGCTCGTGTCGATGGAAACGACGATGCCGTCTGCCGAGAGCGCCTCAATCACCGGCACGACACGTGCCCGTTCCTCTGCGGCGTCCACCGGTGCCGCGCCGGGCCGCGTCGACTCACCGCCGACGTCGATGATGTCTGCACCGATCGCGGCCATCTCACGTCCCCTATCTATGGCGAAGCCGGTATCGGTCCAGCGTCCCCCGTCGGAGAACGAATCGGGCGTGACGTTGAGAATCCCCATGACCAGCGTGTGGTCCGCTGTCGTGAGGGAGCAGCTTCGTAGGTTCCAGGTGATCGGTACGAACGGCACGGATCAGGAGGTGGCTGAGGAATCCGTTTGGGCGACCGTGATCCCTCCGTTGCCTGAAGCACTCTCTGGACCCTTGATGCGCAAGGCGCCGGACTCGGCGTGCTCCCACTTGGGAACGTCGTGGAACACTCTCAGCACACCCTGGGCATCGAGCGTTTCGAACTCCATCAGCTCTGCAGCGATTCGGTCGAGGGCGTCCCGGTGCGTGATGATGATCTGCATCGCTTCTTCATGCGCCTGGGTGATGAGCTTCCGGATCTCGTCATCGATCGCGGCAGCGACCTCGTTCGAGAGATCCTGTGACTTCGTGTAGTCACGACCGAGGAAGACCTCGCCGTCTGTTTGGCCGTACTTCAGCGGCCCCAACCGGTCGCTCATCCCGTACTCCATGACCATCTTGCGAGCGATTGCGGTTGCCTTCTCGATGTCGTTGGAGGCTCCAGTGGATGGGTCGCCAAAGACGACCTCCTCTGCGGTGCGACCCCCGAGGGCGTAGGCGAGTTGGTCGACGAGTTCACTCCGCTTCTCATAGTGCTTGTCACCGACCGGCAGCGCCATCGTGTAGCCACCGGCACGGCCGCGCGGGATGATCGTGACTTTGTGGATTGGATCGAGCTTCGGCAGGGCATGTCCCACGAGGGCGTGCCCACCTTCGTGGTAGGCGGTGAGGTTGCGCTCCTCTTCTGACATGATCCGACTCTTGCGTTCGGGGCCCGCGATCACGCGCTCGATCGCTTCCTCAAGCTCGGACTGCCCGATCTTGACCTTGTCCCGTCGAGCGGCGAGGATTGCCGACTCGTTGATGAGGTTCGCGAGATCGGCGCCCGTGAATCCGGGCGTCTGACGGGCGAGCACGTCGATCTCGACGTCATCCTCAAATGGCTTGCCTTTGGCGTGGACTTCGAGAATGTCCGCGCGCCCCTTGATGTCCGGCCGATCGACCACGATCTGGCGGTCGAAACGACCAGGGCGAAGCAAGGCGGGATCGAGTATGTCCGGTCGGTTGGTCGAAGCCATGACGATGACCCCAGCCTTGACGTCGAAACCGTCGAGTTCGACAAGGAGCTGATTCAGCGTCTGCTCCCGCTCATCGTGTCCCCCGCCGAGACCGGCGCCACGGTGGCGCCCGACGGCATCGATCTCATCGATGAAGACGATCGAAGGAGCGGTTGCCTTTGCCTGTTCGAAGAGATCACGGACACGGCTCGCACCGACGCCGACGAACATTTCGACGAACTCAGATCCGGAGATCGCGAAGAACGGTACGCCTGCCTCGCCAGCGACTGCCCGGGCCAGCAGCGTCTTTCCTGTTCCGGGAGGCCCGTAGAGAAGCACGCCCTTCGGGATCTTGGCACCCATGGCACGGAATTTCTGCGGCGTCTCAAGGAACTCTTTGATCTCATTGAGTTCCTCGATCGCCTCGTCCACGCCTGCCACGTCGTCGAACGAGACCTTCGGCGTGTCCTTCGTCACCTGCTTGGCCTTGGACTTGCCAAATTGCATGACGCGGTTTCCGCCGCCCTGGAGCCGGAGCATAACGAAGATGAACAACCCGAACAGCACCAGATACGGGAAGACGTTGCCGAGGAACCACTGGAGCATCGACGGTTCCTGGTTGTCCGTGATGGTCTCCATCCCGGCGTCCAGGAGGGATTGAGTAACGGTAGGCGAGTACTCCGCCGGATACTTCGTCACGAACTCGACCGGCTCGCCCGAACCGTCATCGTATGTTCCCGTGACCTCGTTCGATCGGTCTCGAATCGTGACCGGCTCGTCGACCTGTCCGGCGGCGACCTTGTCGTTGAAGTCGTTGAGGCTGAGTTCGGCTGGCTCATCCGGTTGGTTGAAAACGACGTTCACGGCCATGACCACGAGGAAGATCACGGCCAGATAGATCAGAATCGTTCGTGCGGTGCGGCTCACACTGCTCCTCAGCTCATTGCCGGACGTAGACGGCCCGTCACTTCATGGTACGCCGTTGGGCCTCCTACGGAGGCCCTTGAGTGGCCAGTCACCAGTCACTGACTGGTAGCTGCCAGCTACCAACCCGAGTCTTGCCGGAAGCTGGTAGCCGGAAGCTCGTAGCTCTCGGTCACACTTCGTCCACTACTGCTACGTGGGGGAGGTTCCGGTACTTGCCGTCGAAGTCGAGGCCGTAGCCGACGACGAACTCCGGGCCGATGTGGAATCCCTCGTAGGCAACGTGCAGCGGCGGACGCTCGACACCGTCCTTGATGAGCAGCGCCGCAAGCTCGAGCGATGCCGGATTCCGAACTCTCAGGTTGTTGATCAAATACTGGAGTGTGAGGCCGGTATCGACGATGTCTTCGACGATGAGGACGTGGCGGCCGTCGATCTCCTCATCGAGATCCTTGAGGATCCTGACGACACCCGACGACTTGGTCGAGGCTCCGTACGACGAGATCGCCATGAAGTCGAATTCGAGGGGAAGCTCAATGTGGCGAGCAAGGTCGGCCATAACCACGAACGCGCCTTTGAGAATCCCAACAAGCAGGAGATCCTTGCCCTCATAGTCCCTCGTGATCTGTGCGCCCATTTCGGCGAGCTTGGCGTCGATCTCCTCGGCGGATATGAGCGTTCTTCCAATCTTCACGATCGGCCTCTCTCTCTAGTGATGGAAACCGCCCTGGTCGTTGTCGGCCTCGCCCACGGTGCAACGCGAATACCGGTGATAGCGGCAATTCTGCCACTCGAGACGATCACAGGCCAAGTGGACCGGCGACGGACCGCGATCTCATGTTCGGACAGAACGGTACGGACCGCCTTCGATCCTCCTTCAATTTCAATCCGATCCCCGTCCTCGGCGCACCGTACGACAGCATTCCCCACAAGAATCGCCGGGTCAACGAGGATCGTCGAGCGGCGTCTGACCGAGATCCCGACGACGGATTCGAAGGAGATCATCGTCCCCCCGAATTGGATCGACGATGGGACACCAATGCTTGCCGCTCGGGGCGAGCCACTCCCTTCCGGGGCAACAGCAACGTAAGGGCCTTCCCTGGTCGCAACCAGTGCGTTCGTCAACATCACCGTGTCGGTCTGCCGCTCGGCCACTCGCAGCACGGCCTCGACGTCGGAGGTACTCCCCGCATAGGGGTCGAGTAGTCGACGGAGAGCGGTGCGAACGACTCGCGACGCTACGGAGCGGGGAACGGTGACCAGCGCAGCCGAGGGAATGAGGACGGCACCGTCATCGTCGAGAACGGGGACGCCGACAGAGAGATCTTCGATCATGCTGTCGTCGGCGGCAGCCAGCGACCCCACGCGGGCAAGAACGGTCCTGATCCCCGGCCGATAGTCGCTCTCGAGAAGAGGAAGGAGATCCGAGCGGATCCGATTCCTGAGATAGGCCTGATCCTGGTTGGCGGGGTCGTCGACGAACGGCAAGCCAAGCTCCAGGGCGATCGCCCGAACATCGGCTCGTGAGAAACCCATCAGCGGCCGCACAACGCCGGGACGACTCCGGAGCATCCCGGAGATACCGGCGTTCCCGGAGCCCCGGAGAAGATTCATCAGCACCGTCTCAGCTTGGTCGTCTCCGGTGTGACCCGTAACAACGGTGACAGTCTCCCCAAGATCGCGACCGATCGCTTGCCACCGTGCACGGCGAGCGCGGTCTTCCAGTGAAGGTCCCGGCTCGACCGGCGCATCAACGACGGCCACATCGATTCCCACAGATCCCCCCAGATCCAACGCGGCCCTCTCGAGCTCCGCCGATCCGACGAGACCATGGCGGACGAAGATACCCCGAGCATCAGAGCGTTTCGCCACCACCCAGGCTGTAACTGCGGAGTCGGCGCCGCCGCCGAGCGCTACAACCAGAGGGCCACCCGGCAGGTGACCAAGCGCTTCGGCCTCGAGTTGGTCGGGTTTCAGGCGATTCGTCGCAGCCACCGTTCCGGACTCTCGATCTCGTCGAGCGTCGGCAGCGACTCGGGACTCTCCCACGCGTGGTCGAGCGTGGTCCAGTCTGCCCGTCTCTCGATCTCGTTGATGAACTCTGCCCCCATCTCGTACTGGCGGAGCTTCATCTCGAGACCGATCAGGCGCATCAGCGCTGCCGTTCGCTTGTCGGATCGGCGAGCCTTGAGCACCGACGACATACGCCCCTGAGTCACCAGTTCCCGTTCACCGATCCGATCCATAACCACGTGGCCGTGCCCCTCGAGAAGCGCCATCAGCGCCTGTACTCGATCCAGGATCTCTCGCTGCTCCGGCGTCGCGAAGAGACCGAAGATTCCCGACTCGTCAATCAAAGGCGCGCCGCTCGCAGCAGCTTCTCTGAGCTCGGTGGTCAAGCGCTGGAGACGACCGCTCTCTGGCTTCGATGCGGCGACCAGCTCCTCGACGAGGCCTAGGAAGTAGTCGCGCAACCATGGGACACCCATGAATTGCAGCCGGTGTGTGCATTCATGGAGGGCGATCCAGAAGCGGAACTCGTCGGGCCGGAACGCGTGATCTCTCTCCATCTTGAGGAGGTTCGGCCCAACGAAGAGGACCGTATCCCCATCCTCACCGTCGGATGTCGGAAGGACGAGTTCGTACTGACCCAGAACACGGCGCGACAAGAACCCGAGCACTGCGCCCATCTCAGCACCCATGATCCGTCCGGCGATGGCAGAGCCGATCCCGGTCTGAGAACCAAGGCGCTCTTCCGCAGGGGCGAGCAGGAGTGAGAACGAGGAGATGTTGTTCTCGACCCAGCCCGACCGTCCAATGACGGCGACGTCCGGGGAACCCGGAGCCTCGAGGCCTGTCTCTTCGGTAACGAGGGCCGACGCTCGGGCTACGAGGGCGGGCATCGCCATCTCGAGTCGTGTCTGGTGGTAGGTGTCCTCAAGCGGATACCGCCCAGCGACGTTCGAAGCGACGGAAACGGCCAGCGGCCAGTCGACGTGTGACATAGGGGGGAGAGTAGAGCAGTAGCAAGTAGCAAGTGGCAAGTAGCAGGTAGCAAGACAGGAAAACGAACAACCAAGATCCGGCTACCGGCGCTCGGCCGCCAGTTTCCACATCTTGCGGTATCGCTCTGAGGTGATCAGAAGATCCTCGTGTGTTCCGCGGTCGGCGATGGTGCCCTCTTCGAGGACGATGACCTCGTCCATTCGATCGAGGCCGATGGGACGGTGCGTGATCAATACGAGGGAGCGATCGTCGACGGAGCGGAGAAGGTCGTCCATCACGGCTTCGGCCGTCACCGGATCAAGTCCGGAGATCGGCTCGTCGAGGATCAGCACCGGGAACCCGGCAAGCATTGCCCGGGCAAGAGCGAGACGGCGACGCTGTCCCCCGGAGACGCCATGACCGCCCTCACCGACGTCGGTCTTGAGCCCATCAGGGAGGACGTCGATCCACGGCCCCAGCCCCACGCGATCAATCACGGCGCGAACCTCATCGTCGGATGCTGCGGGGTCACCGAGTCGCACGTTGCCAACGATCGATCCCCGGAAGAGGAATGACCGATCGTCCTCGTAGCCGACGAACGCTCTGAGATCATCCGGCGCGATATCTGAGAGAGTGACCCCACCCACCGAGACCGTGCCTTCGTCGGGATCCCGGAAGCGGCACAGAACATGGGCAAGCGTCGTCTTCCCCGAACCCGTCTCCCCGATGATGCCGATCCTCTGCCCGTGACCGATCGAGACGTCGACGGGTCCGAGAATACGCTCACCGGTCGATGTGGTGACTACAGCGCCTGCGGCGCGGAGCGTCAGGTCATCCGGAATCGGGATCGGTGACTCTGGTGGAGCGGTTGGCGACTCCGCGTCGATCACCTCGAATAGGCGGTCGGCGGCGCCGAGTGCGCGACCGAGCCGCTCAAAGGCAGCGGGAAGCGGTGCGACGGCCTCGAAGGGCGTGATCGCCAGCATGGCCAGTACGGCGACCATGACCCCGTCGAGGCTTCCCGCCTGAACAGCGATCGCCGAAACCCACAACGTGCCGATCAGGGCAACACCAACGAGGACAAGGATCGCGGCATCGCCGAATCCGTGGAGCCAAGCCGTTCGGCGTTCCGCCGCCGCCACTCGATCTGCTGATTCGGTCGCGACGGCCAGCAACCGATCCTCCTCGCCCAGAGCGACGATCACGGAAGCGCCTTCGATGATCTCGACCGTCTGACCGATCATCCGGCCACGCTCTCGTGCAACGCCGCGACCCGCAGCTGCTCCGGCGCGGCGAGTCAGCCATGGAACGGCCATCGCCGCCGTGAGAAACGGTACGAGGATCGTGACCGCGGAGATGGGAAGCCATATCAGAGCGAACAGAGTCGTGGCCCCGGCGATGACGATCGCCACGAGCGGCGGGGCGATGACCCGGACGAAGACATGCTGAGTCTCGTCGACGTCGTCGATCGCTCGTCCGACAAGGTCACCAGCGCGAAACGACGCAACGCCCGCCGGCCCCAGCCTGTGAATGGCTCGCACCAGTCGGCTTCGGAAGTCAGCAAGGAGCCGCAGGCTCAGGTCGTGAGAAACGATCCTCTCCGTGTACCGGAACACGGCACGGGAGATTCCGAAGAAACGGACCCCGACGATCGCGATCGTAAGGTCCAGGATCGGCGGATGGAGAGCCGCCTTCGAGATGAGAAACGCTGACGTCGTCAAGAGACCGATCGAGGCACCGATCGTTGCAGCTCCCGTTGCGATCGATGCTGCCAACCGCCCGGGGTGGGTAGCGAGCGAGCCGAGAAGGCGTCGGAAGCCGCTCATCGGGGGAAACCTTCAACCGGAGTAACCGTGCGGCCGCCGTCGATGTTGACAACGCGGTCGGCCATGTCGACGAGGATCCGCTGGTGGGCAACGGTCAGCACCGTGCGACCCGCGGCGATGCGTTCGAATGATTCCACGATGCGGAGTTGCGTCTCGATGTCGATCCCGGCGGTCGGCTCGTCGAGGAGGAGGAGATCAGGTTCTCGCAGCACGGCACGGGCGAGAGTCACCATGCGGCGCTGGCCGTGGCTCAACCCGAATCCGCGCTCGCCGATGGGTTCTTCGATTCTGCGGATGAGGTCACCGGCACCGACCATCTCCAGTGCCTCGGCGATCTGTTCCAGATCAGCTTCGGGGCTGCCGAGGCGCACGTTGTCGCCAACGGTCCCTGCGATCAGAAACGGATCCTGTCTCACCCAACCGATTCTCGATCGCCACGATCTGAGATTCATCCGGTCGATTGACACCCCATCGACGACGACGGCACCGGCTGTTGGCGCGCCGAAGCCGAGGATCAGCCGGATGAGCGTCGACTTTCCAGCCCCTGAGGGTCCAACGACCGCCAGATGCTCGCCCCGTTCGATGCGCAGGTCCACGTCTTCGAGAACGACGACAGCGCTCTTCGTCTCCGGCGCCGGGTATCGATAGGCCACGGATGCGAACTCGACGAGTGGCGTCACGAAGGACGTCGCAGCGGGAACCATCGTTCGCTCCTCGACCGGGGGCGAAGCCTCGAGCACGTCGAACACCGATCGGGACGCTTCCATGCCGTCCATGGCTGCATGGAATTCCGCTCCGGCCTTCCGGAGAGGCGCGTACACCTCAGGGGCGAGAACCAGGATCGCGAAAGCCGGCTCGAAGTCCAGGTTTCCGCTGACGACACGGAGCCCGACCGCGACAGCGACAACGGCGACAGAGATCGTCGCCACGAGTTCGAGAACGAACGCGGACAGAAATGCGATGCGTAGCGTCGCCATCGTCTGCTTCCTGTACTCATCCGAGAGCCTCCGAACACGCTCGAGCCGCCCCTCCCCCGCTCCGTACACCTCGAGGGTCAGTAGCCCGCGCAGTGTCTCGACGAGACCGTCTCCGAGTCGGCGAATGGTTCTCCAACGGGCCTGCGTCGCCCGGTCGGCGTAGTTGCCGATGAGAACCATGAACACGGGGATGAGCGGCACCGTGATGACGATGATCGCGGCCGTGAGCGGGTCGACGGCTACGAGCCATGTGATCGCGAGCAACGGGATGAGAGCGCCGAGCACGAGTTGCGGCAGGTACTTCGAGAAGTAGGCGTCGAGGGCGTCGAGTCCGGTCGTTGCCGTTATGGCGAGATCGCCGCTCCGCGCAGCACGCCCGTGTGCGGTTTGAACGAGCACGGCCCTCATGACCTGGTCGCGCATCGTTCGTTTCACATCGGCTGCCGACCGGTGGGCGGTGACGGAACGCCCCCACTCGAGAGCCCCGCGTGCGATGTAGATGAATCCGAGAGCAACGAATCCGCCGATCAGGTCACCGGGACCGGCACCTTCGAGGAAAATCCGGTTGACGATTCCGGCAAGCACCGAAGCTCCGACGACCACGACGATCGCAGAAATGAGCCCGAGAACGATCGTCAACGCCAGATGCCGACGGATACCCTCCGTTACTCCGAAGAGACGTCGGTCGATTGGTTTGGTGCGATCCGTTTCCGCCTCGAGCCGGTTAGTGGGTGCTTGCCGGAACATCCTCACGACCGACACGCTTGCGGAACACCCAGTAGGACCATGTCTGATAGCCAAGCACGATCGGGAGGAATATGAGCGCCACGACCGACATGATCTGCAGGGTCAGCGTCGTTGATGATGCGTTGAAGACCGTCAAGCTGTAGGCAGGGTCGATCGTCGACGTCATCACGTTCGGATACATGCCAACGAAGATCGCAGCGACCACCGTGACGATGGTCAGGCCGGTGAATGTGAACGCCCAGGGGAACAGTTCGGAGTAGGTGAGCCAGACCACAACGCCGAGGAAGACGGTTGCCGCGACCGGCAGAAGCCCCGGGACGGAGCCACTGTCGGCCTGAACGTACGACCAGATCATCACGACGGCCATCACAGCGGTGGCTGCGATCGACAGTGGCTTTGCGACCTCCGAAGCCCGGTCGTGGACGCCCCCCTTCGATTTCATCGAGAGAAACAGTGCCCCATGCAACGTGAACAGGGCGATTGCTGCGACCCCCATGGCAAGGGAGTACGGATTGAGCAGGGCCCAGAAGCCGCCGACGTATTCACCCGCAGCATCGATCTCGAGGCCCCGCACGAGATTCCCGAACGTAACACCGAAGAGGAGTGCCGGTACGGAGCTCCCGACGAAGATCGCCCAATCCCACATGGCCCGCCAAGCGGATGACGGGTGTTTGCTTCGGTACTCGAAGGCCACCCCTCTCATGATGAGTGCCACGAGCAGCAGGAAGAATGCCAGGTAGAAACCGCTGAACATCGTCGCGTACCACTCGGGAAAGGCCGCGAACATCGCCCCACCGGCGGTGACCAACCACACCTCGTTCGCATCCCAGATCGGTCCGATCGTGTTGATCATGACCCGCCGGTCCTCGTCGTCCTTGCCGAGGAACGGCAGCAGAATGCCAACACCGAAGTCGAAGCCATCGAGGAAGAAGAACCCGATCCAAAGAACGGCAATGAGAACGAACCAGAGGGTTTCCAGGTTCAGTATTCCTTGATCCATGGTCATCCTCCCTAGTACATCATCGACGCCGCGACGTCTTCGTTGCTGCTCTCTTCACCGGGACCGGCCCTAGCGAACCTGACGAACAAGTACACCGCCGGGACGGCAAGGATTCCATAGAGAAGAGAGAATCCGATGAGCGAGATCCACACCCACCCGGCAGGGACGGTCGGCGAGTTCGATCCGGCGGTCAAGAGGACTTCGTAGACAACCCAGGGCTGCCGTCCCAACTCGGTGAAGATCCACCCCGTGGCATTTCCCAGGAATGCGGCCGCGATCCCGATCCACAGTGCCGCGGTGAGGAACCACCGATGCTTCGTGAGCGTCCCTCTCAGGTGGAACCAGACGCCGAGTGCACCGATGAGGATCAGCAGCGCGCCCGAACCAACCATGAGGCGGAAACCCCAATAGGTCACGAACAGGTTGGGGATGTAGTCGCCGGGGCCGTGGTTCTCGACCATCTCGGCCTGGAGCGAGTTGATTCCCCGCACCTCACAGTCGAGGTTGTTGCAGGTAAGAAGGCTCAGAGCCTTCGGGATGGCCATGTTGATGGCGTTGCGGTTGTTCTCCTTGTCCCCGACCGCGAACAGCGAGAACGCGGCTGGTTGCTCGTCGTCCCATAGCGCCTCAGCAGCGGCCATCTTCATCGGCTGCACCTCGACCATGACCTGACCGAGCCAGTGCCCGGTGAATGCCACACCCAGCGAACCGACGAGCAGGGCAACGCTGGCGAACGCTGCCG
Source organism: uncultured Acidimicrobiaceae bacterium (assembly GCA_964632475.1). Taxonomy (GTDB): domain Bacteria; phylum Actinomycetota; class Acidimicrobiia; order Spongiisociales; family UBA5794; genus JAHEEL01. The sequence continues at coordinate 7,817 of CAZWDQ010000013.1, read as the reverse complement.
ATTTGCGCATGACCTCCAGGTGTTGCTTCCTTGCCAAGTGCCACGCCGCGACCCCCAGCATCAAGGCACCCGCTGTGGCGAAGCCGACGAACAGTGTGTGCGGGAACTGGGTCCACACCACCTTGCTGGTGATGATCTCGAGGAAGCTGTCCATCTCCGCTCGACCCGACGCCGGGTTCAGCACGTATCCGACGGGATACTGCATCCAGGAGCTTGCGACGAGGATCCAGAACGCCGATGCCATGGTTCCAAAGGCCACTATCCAGATCGTGAGCACGTGGACCTTCGGACTGAGCTTCTTCCAGCCGAAAATCCAGAGGCCCAGGAACGTCGACTCGATGAAGAACGCTAGGAGCGCCTCGATGGCAAGCGGTGCGCCGAAGATGTCGCCGACGAACCGGGAGTACGTCGACCAGTTCATGCCGAACTGGAATTCCTGGACGATACCGGTGACAACACCGATGGCGAAGTTGATGAGCATCAGCTTGCCCCAGAATTTCGTCATCCGCAGATAGACGGGATTCTTCGTGCGAAGCCACGAGGTCTCCATGATGGCGACCATCCACGTGATGCCGAGCGTGATCGGGACGAACAGCCAGTGGTACACGGTCACGATGCCGAATTGCCACCGCGCCAGCAACAACGCCAGGTCCTCCACGGGCTCTCCCCTCGTTCGCGTCCGATTCCGGCAGAGTCTGCCGTCTCCAGCAGGACCGGTGTAGGGCCGGAGGACCAGAAGGCCGGGGGAATGTCGGCCGTGAGCTATGAGCCGTGAGCAGCAGCACGATCTACCGATCGCGGGACCCGAACGCGATGAAGCGCCCTCTTAGGGCGCTTCATCGGTGGACCTTTGGTTTCAGGCTTCGTTGTTGACGATCCGGCCGCGGAGACGGGGATATTTGACCGGGGCGTGGGCGAAGCAGAATTCGCGACGGTTGTATCGGGAGAGCTTCGTGTCACAACCACCGCTTGCGCACAGGCGCTCCGTCGAATAGGTCTTCGGAGGGCGAGATGCGCCGTCGAGCCGGCGACCCCTCGTGACGTTGTCGTTCATTGCTAGTTCCCTCCAGTCGAGCCAGAAGGAATCAGATCCCCGACTCGCCTTTTTGTCGTTCCTCTTCTATTAACGCTCTGAGGGTGTCGAAAAGTTCCGGCGGAGGGTCAGATCTTCCGCGTTCGTGGATAACACCCTTGAGTTTGTCCTCGAACTGGAAGGCGTCCATGCAGTTGGAACAGTGGCGCAGATGCATGCGGATACGCGACTTCCTGAAGAACGAGATCTCCTCGTCCAGGTACTGGTACACGTATTCGATCGCGTATTCGCAGCCGCTCATGATTGGTTCCCTGTGATGCCGTGTTCCTGTGCCACATCCCACAACTTCTTCTGGAGCGCTTTTCTTCCCCTATGAAGGCGAGACATGACGGTGCCGATCGGAATGTCGAGCATCTCCGCGATCTCCTTGTACGAGAACCCGTCCACGTCTGCGAGTAGCACCGGGAAACGGAACGTCTCGGGCAGCGACTCGAGAGCCTCGATCACATCGGTATCGACGAACTCGTCCAGCATGTCGGACTCGGCACTCTGCGATGCACCCGATGCTTCACCGAGACGCTTGTAGAGATACAGATCCTGGAGCTCCCCGAGCTCAACTTCTGAGGGGCGGCGCTGGGCCTTGCGGTACTTGTTGATGTAGGTGTTCGTGAGAATCCGATAGAGCCAGGCCTTCAGATTCGTGCCCTCGGTGTAGGAGGCGTAGGCCCGGTACGCCTTGAGGAACGTCTCTTGAACGACGTCCTCAGCATCGGCAGGATTCCGTGTCATACGCAAGGCTGCCGAATACAGCTGCGGTGCGTACTGCATCGCATCTCTCTCGAAAACCGCTTGGTCTGCCACGAGTCTCCCGGGTGGTGCCGTGCCATCCTATGCAGGTGCCGCAACGAGCGGAGGGTCGCTACCATGCCCGCTCCCCCGCCGGGGTAGCTCAGTCCGGTAGAGCAACGCACTCGTAATGCGTAGGTCGTGGGTTCGAATCCCGTCCCCGGCTCGATCCGATCGCTCTGCGATCCGGCGTACTGAGTACTCAGTATCCAGTACTCACTACTCCCCCGCCAACTACCGCTTCTGCTACTGCCAGGCCGATCGCGTGGTGGCCCTCGGGGTTCGGGTGCGGCCAGCCGGCCCACATCTGTGTCGAGACGGGGACGTCTTCGACATCGACCCACGTGACCTCGCGATCGAGACCCGCCCGGATGGCGGAGTGCAACTCTCCGAGTGCGTAGCTCATCTCGTCGGCGCACTCCGGCCCGATCGGAGACCAACCGGGAGCGAGGGTCGATCCATCGATCGAGAAGTAGCTCGTCCAGAACACGGATGCGTTCGTTCGAGTGTCGAGCGCCTCGATCACTTCCGCTGTTCGAGCAGTGATGTCGTCGCGTCGGGTCTCGATGTTCCAGTGGCCGGTCACCGCCGACTCGCACGCAAGCTTGTCTCCCGCGTCGGTGAGGGAGAACGCTGTGTCCTTTGTCAACACCTTCACGACATCGACCCAGTTCGTAGAGTTGATACCTGCCGTCAGCACCACGACGTTCCAAGTCGTCGGGTCGGCGTATCGAACGACATCGTCCACCTGGCTGGGATGCGAGTCCGAGCACGAATCGGATCCGCCGTTCAGAACGGAACTCACGCCGGCGCCGGGGAAGGCAACGTTCACGTAGCCCGGTGCCCACACTGTCGGCAGGGTGGCGGCCACAGCATCCCGCACGGAGCTGCCGTACGAGTAGTCGTCATCTCGGCAGGTCGCACTACCGGTGAACCACTGGCGGGTGTACCCGGAGGCAATCGAATCGCCTGCGACAATGATCATCGGGGCAGGCGGGGTTACTCCACTCCAGACCGGATACCACTCCGATTCCCAGCCGTTGACATCCACAGCCCTGACCTGGAGACCGTACTGGGTGTTCGGCAGAACGGCGCGATAGGACACGACCGGACTCGAGACCGGCATTGCCTCAATCGCCGTCGGAGCGGCTCCATCCCATCGGTACTCGTAGCGATCGATGCCGTCGTTGTCGTCGGCCCTGATCCGGAGATCGGCCTCGAGAAGAGCGTTGTGCGCCGATGGTTCAAGGAGCTCGGCCGATCTGACGACGGGACGCTTGTCGCCATCGGGCAGCTGTTCCAGCGGTGGCGCCAACGCCGAGACCGGAACGGCCAGAGTCATCAGCGCAGCGAGAAGGGTGCTGAGCAACATGGCGCGTCGGGACATGGTGACAAACCTAACGATCGGGTGCAGTACTCATATGACGCCACAGCGCCCGAAATGGTTCCCCATCTCGACCCTCGAACAATCGGCGAGTGCTACGGGGTGTACTGCTCGAGGATCTCGGTTGCCACTCCCCCGTTGACAAAAAGCCATACCAAGCAACCGTTCGACGGGCAGACCATGGACATCGTCGTATCGGCTGGCCAGTCCGCGTACGGTTCAGTCACGAACCCGGTGTACCCCATGGCGAGCTCATAGACCGTTGCTCCGGCAGCTACGGGGATTGTCCGGAGACTCGGGTTCAAGTTCCGGATGTAGTAGTCGTTGTTGACCTCTTCGCCATCCTCGGCACCTTCGGTGTATGCGATGTCCCCGAAGTAGAAGCATGCCAGATCGAACTCGACGGATGTCGCACCGATCGAGCTGACGTACCCGAACCAGACACCATCCGGCAACGGGCCCGCCCCCGGCGCACACCCGGATCCGCCGGCACCGTCGCTCCCCGGGAGTGGTGTCAGCGGGTAGAGCTCTGGTGCGCCGACCACGTACGGACCGCCGGTCGTCGTTGTTGTTGCAGCGGTGGTCGTCGTGGCAGAGGCCGCCGTCGTCGTGGTTGTTGGAGCGGTCGTCGTCGTCGGAGCGACGGTCGTGGTCGTAGCCACAGTCGTCGTCGGGGGCACCGTCGTCGCCGCCGTTGAATCCACGGCAACACTCGTCGGAGGGGCAACCGTGTTCTCCGTGGTGCCGGAGGAGTCGCACGCAGCGACAGCAAGGACCATGAGCAGGAAGGCAAGTGTTCTCATGGATCGAGCGTACGGCAGCCGCTCAATACCTGCCTAGAGTCGCCCGCCCCTATGGCGCCCGCAGCGGAGAGGCCCAAGGGATATGGGCGCCTTCTCCGAGAGTACGGTTCAGGCATGACGACCGTTACCTGTGTTGGCCTTGCCGTCCTCGATCTCGTGTTCAGCGTCGACGTGCGCCCTGATCGCGGGCGCAAGACATTCGCCGATTCCATGACGGTGATCGGTGGAGGCCCCGCTGCAAATGCAGCCGTGGCCGTGACACGTCTCAACGGCGATGCCAGGTTCATCGGACGCCTCGGCGACGACGTCGTCGGCGATCTGATCATCGACGACTTCACCACGTGGGGCGTCGACGCGTCAGGGGTGCGACGCATCCCATCGATCCCATCACCGGTCTCGTCGATCGTTGTGGAGTCCGACGGGGAGCGAACGATCGTCAATCACTCCGACTTCAGACTGTTCGCTCCAGACGATGTCATCGTCGCCGAAGATCTCCTCGGATCAGACGCCGTTCTCGGCGACCTGCTCTGGCCCACGGGTGCCATCTCGGCGATGCTTACCGCCCGAGCGGCCGGGATCCCCGGCGTACTCGACTTCGATGTAGCTCCCGATGGCCCGATCGACAGCGCGATCACAGCACCGAGCCACATCATCTTCTCCGCCCCCGCCCTCGCGTCTGTGAGTGGCCAGTCCGATCCCGAAACGGGTCTCGAAGTCGTTCGGGCCGTGACGGACTCTTGGATCGCCGTCACACTCGGCTCCGAAGGGGTTCTCTGGTTCGACGACAACAACCATCTGCGCACAACGCCGGCATTCAACGTCGACGCCGTCGACACCCTCGGAGCAGGAGATGTGTTCCATGGAGCATTCGCCCTCGGTCTGGCGGAGCAACGACCTGTCGAGGAAGTCATCCAACGCGCATCCGCCGTTGCAGCGCTGAAGTGCACCCGATTCGGAGGCCGAGCAGGTATCCCGTGTGCTGACGAGGTCGACGAGTTTCTTCGTAGTAGATCAGTAGACCAGTAGATCAGTAGACCAGCCCGGCGATTGCAGAACGTATCTCATCTCACGTTTGTCCTTCGCCCAGTCTCAGGGCTTCGTCGACCAGGCGACGTCGGCGATCACCTGACCGACCGTCACGATGACGAGGACGATGACCGGCCAAGCCGGAATCCCGAACCAAATGGCTGCGATGAGCAGCAGGAAAGGAACGACC
>CAZWDQ010000013.1:0-2435 GCA_964632475.1 uncultured Acidimicrobiaceae bacterium | reverse complement strand
CCAAGCCGGAATCCCGAACCAAATGGCTGCGATGAGCAGCAGGAAAGGAACGACCTTCGTCACGATCGCTCCCGATTCGTGCATCCTGGCCCGCGATCTCGCCGGAGTGCGCAGATAGGTTGCGTCGTCAGTCTTCACTCCGGGTTGCGGGCGGCGGTACCCGGCGAGCCAGACGGTGAAGCGGCTGCCAACGATCCGTCCAACGACGAGATGCCCGAGACCGTGGGTTGAAGCGAGCAGCACTACGGCACCGGCCAGGAGGAACAGCCCGTTCCAGGGCTCGTCGAGTTAGAACATGCCGATGAGTCCGAGGCCGAGAGCAGTTCCAGCGACCAGCGGAGCCGTCAGCGGCGCCCACGCAGTGAAGACAGCCTGATCGATCGCTCCGATCCGATCGGCGAACCGGTCGGTCAGTGTTGGATCACGTTTGACCGTTCCAACGACCTTCCAGAACCCGAAGTCCCGAGGATCAGCGGTGCCCGTTTCAAGGATCGATACAAGACGGGTTTGGTGTCTATGGCGATGTGGCCGAACAACGGGGAAACAGACCCCCGGCCGGCCCTCGGATCGCCCTACCTCACCATCCCACCCGTTCGGCCCAACGGTCCGGTCGTGGATCCGCCGGTCCTCAGCCACGACCCGTGGTTCACTGCCTGCAGACCTGACCTCGGGGATGGACCCCGCACGGTCTAACCTGCCTGTGCCGGTCCCACGACCACAACTGCGGAGACCAAGCAGGCGCGACGATGATCTGGTGACCACTGAACGTCTCGCGGAGCGGGAGAGGGAGCAGTCAACCCGAATGACGAATCAAGCCGAGGCTCGTTCGCCGAACAAGCTCGAGAGCCTCCTGTTCGGCACCACCATCAATCGGGTTCCTTCGCTCATCCCTGGGGTGGCGTTGGCCGCCGCAGTGGTTGTTGCAGCGGTGCTCCTCGCAGACCTAGTCAACTCCCTGCTTGGTCTCAAGGGCCTGGTGAGCTTCATCCTTGTCGCCATCGTTCTGGGCATGGTCGTTCGCAACACCGTCGGGCTCAGCACCGTGTTCGCCCCCGGAGTGACGTTCTGTCTCAAGAAACTCCTCCGTTTGGGCATCATCCTCCTCGGGATCCGTCTGAGCATCGGCGACGTGCTCGAGATCGGGGCGTTCGGAATCCCGATCGTGATTGGGGCGGTCGTCACCGGCCTCGTGGTTGCGACGGTCGCGACGCGTCGACTCGGGCTCCCTGAGCGACTCGGAGCGCTGATCGCCATCGGAACCGCCATCTGCGGCGCGACAGCAATCGTGGCGATCGCTCCCGGGATTCGAGCCAAGGATGAAGAGGTCGCATACGCAATCGCAAACATCACGGTCTTCGGGATCGCCGCCATGCTGATCTACCCGTTCTTGGGCAACCTGATCTTCGGCGGCGACGTGATCGAGGTTGGACTATTCCTCGGCACCTCGATCCACGAAACCGCCCAGGTCGCGGGTGCCGGACTCATCTACGACCAGTCGTTCAACGTCATCACGTCACCGAGCGCCGCCGACATCGCCATCGTGACCAAACTCGTGCGGAATGTGCTGATGGTCGTCGTCATCCCCCTCGTCACCTACGTGTACATCCGACGTCAACACAGCGAGGGAGAGCAGACCGGCGAGCGCACGCGAATCATCGACATGATGCCGGTGTTCATTCTTGGGTTCCTCGCAATGGCCGCCTTCCGCTCGATCGGCGACGCGAGTCTCGAATCGGGCGGAACCGCATACGGCATCTGGGGAGTGGAAGCATGGGGCGACCTCGTCCATGCGATACGGACCATGGCCGAGTACTGCCTCGCGCTGGCAATGGCCGCAGTCGGTCTGGGAACCTCGGTCACGCAGTTGAAGGGCCTCGGATTCAAACCATTCCTGGTGGGGATCGCCGCGGCGGTCGCTGTTGGCGCCGTGAGCATCGGCCTGGTGTTCCTGTTCGCCCCGCTGATTTCGGTCTAGGACCACAAACGCGGACCGGGATGGGGCCGGTCCAGGCGCCCACGGAAAGTGGACTACGTGGGGGCTACGGGTCTCTCGGCGCGTACACTCGAGGCATCGGTTTCAGACCGGCCATGTCGAAGAGGCCCCGGGGTGTCGCGTCCTCATCCTTCACCTCAGGGGAGGGTGGCAGCGCCGACAGGCGGTGACGGGAGGGGTAAGACAATGCCTCCAACTGCGGCCATGACCCCCTCCTCCGCCTGTGGCGGAGCCTCCCCCTGAGCCTGGATCCGCGACTCGTGGTTGAGCAGAGTGGCTGAGTCCGTTGACACGACAGGGTTTGTCTCCCGCGTCGTTCTTCACGGTCTGGGTGAAGTTGCGGGAGGCGCTCTCTGACATTCTCCCCCACGATGTGGGGGAGATGGCCGCCAGGCCAGAGGGGGCGGCTTCGAGCCATCACTCTCGGATATGCGCGCCCCGC
>CAZWDQ010000012.1:29064-32999 GCA_964632475.1 uncultured Acidimicrobiaceae bacterium | reverse complement strand
CGGACGGTCATCGCCGTTTGGCGACTTGGGAAGCGGATCGTGATGGATCTCGACGAAGACCTCCACATCGTGATACACCTCATGGTGGCGGGTCGCCTCAAGTGGCTTGCACCGGAGGCAGCTATCCCGAAGCGAGGCGGACTGGCGGCGTTCGACTTCACAGACGGAACACTGCTGCTCACCGAAGCGGGTTCGAAGCGACGAGCGTCGATCCATCTGGTCGATGCCGACGGACTCACACGGCTCGATCCCGGCGGAGCGGAGATCGCCGAACTCGACGTCGACAGGTTCGGTGAACTCCTGTGCCGCGAGCGCCACACGCTGAAGCGGACCCTCACGGATCCACATCTCTTCGCAGGGATCGGAGGAGCCTTCGCCGACGAGATCCTCTGGGCAGCAGGGCTCTCACCGACGCAGATGTCCACGAACCTCGATCGTGCCGAGACCGAGCGCCTCTTCGACGCAGCCGGTGACACGCTCATGCGGTGGGCCGAGATCCGGGTAGCGGAGATCGGCGACGGCTTCCCGGTGAAGGTCACAGCGTTCCACCCCGACATGGCCGTGCACGGAAAGTTCGAACAGCCGTGCCCGAAGTGCGGCGTCACGGTCCAGCGGATCGTTCACGGAAGTCGAGAGACCAACTACTGCCCGGGTTGCCAGACAGCCGGCAAGATCCTCGCCGACCGGTCGATGTCGAGGCTGCTGAAGTAGCGAGACATGAGACACGAGACACCGGAGTCTCCTGTCTCGTGTCTCATGTCTCGTATCTCTCTACTGCTTCCGAAACCAATCGATGGTTTGGGCGAGGCCGTCGTCGAGGTTGGTCCAGGGCTCCCAGCCAAGGACTTGCTGCGCTGCCGCAGGATTGAGGCATGAACGACGCTGCTCCCCCGCTCTCTCGGCTGCATGGTTGGGGCGGACGGACGAACCGACCACCCTGGCCATCTTGTCGTAGAGGTCCACAACAGTTGTCTCGGTACCGGTTCCGATGTTCAGGTAGCGGCCTCCCCCCTGAAGGGCAGCGCGCCAGCAGGCGTCGGTGACGTCTTCGACGTAGACGTAGTCACGGGTCTGGAGTCCGTCGCCGTAGATGGTCGGCGTGCGCCCGGCCAGGAGGTCTCCTGAGAAGATGGCAACGACACCGGCCTCGCCCGCCGGATCCTGACCCGGGCCGTAGACGTTGGCGAACCCGAGAGATACGTAGTCGAGAGAGGCCGTTCTCCGGAAATAGTCCAGGTAGTCGTCGACGATCTTCTTCGAAACTCCGTACGGCGAATCCGGTCTCCTGGTGACGGTCTCGGGCGTAGGGATCGATGCGGTGTCCCCGAACGTCGCTCCGCCGGACGATGAGAACACGACGCGATCGACACCGGCATCTCGCGCTGCGAGGAGCACGTTGATCGTGCCGAGCACGTTGATCGATGCGTCCGTGACCGGATCGGCGACCGAGGCTCGCACGTCGATCTGGGCGGCGAGATGGAACACAACCTCGGGGGCAAATGAGATGAAGGCATCTCGCAGTTCCGATGCCCGAACGTCGATCTGATGGAAATGGACGCGCCCGAGGGCACGAGCACTCGCGAGGCGCGACAGCATCCCTGTCGAGAGATCGTCGACGACGAGGACCTCAGTGCCTTCATCGATGAGTCGGTTCACCAGATTCGATCCGATGAATCCTGCCCCACCGGTTACGACTGCTTTCGAGATGCCCATCAGTTCCTCCTCGGATCCGTCGGGAGCGTAGCCGGGTCGTGGAGCCGTACTTCGCCACTGTGTACGGCGACGACTCCGTCCGCGGTCTCGACGAGCAACGAACCCTCTTCAGACACCCCGATAGCGATTCCCGACCCGGCGGAGTATGAGACAGATCGGCCGATCGTGACACAAACATCCCGATAATCGTCGATACCCCAATCGTCGGGATGCAGAGCCATGAGATCCAGGAGTCGATCGGCCCAACCTTCGGCAAGCCTTGCTGCAATCATCGGCCCGGGATCGTCCTCGTACAGCGCAGCCCCGCCCGAGATCGGCGTCTCCCAGAGAACGTTGATCCCACAGCCAACGATGACAACTCCATCACCCGACTCGGCAAGCAACCCGCCGACCTTCCCGTCACCGAGTATCAGATCGTTGGGCCAGCGGAGGCCCACCGTGACGCCGCTGAGCGCTTCGATGGCCGATCGCGCTGCCAAGCCCGCAGCGAGCGGTATCAGGCTCCACGCTTCGGTCGGCCACGCCGGTTCGAACGCCAGCGACGCGAACACGGCACGATCTGGTTCGAGCCACCGACGGCCCAGCCGCCCCCGTCCCGCCGTCTGATGACCGGCAATCACGAGAACGGGATCGGGCGACTCGTGGCGATCGCGAGCCTCATCCTGGGTGGATTCCACCAACTCGAGTTCGACAACTGCGTATCGTGTAGCCAATCATCCACCTCGATGGTCAGAACCTGAGACTAACGGGAGAACCGTGAGCACTGAAGACCGCATCAAGAAGCTGCGAGCCCTGCGCGAAGAAGCCATCGCTCCGGCGAATCAGCGCGCGGTCGATCGCCAGCATGACCTCGGCAAGCTCTGTGCTCGGGAACGGATCGAACTGCTCCTCGACAAGGACACGTTCCAGGAACTCGACATGTTCACTCGACACCATGCCTCCGGTTTCGGTATTGAGGACCACCGCCCTTATGGTGACGCTGTCGTCACCGGCTACGGCAAGGTCGATGGACGAACGGTCTTCGTCTACGCAGAGGACTTCACCACGTACGGCGGCAGTCTCGGAGCGGCCGTTGCCGACAAGATCTGCAAGGTGATGGATCTCGCGATGGACAACGGCGCCCCGATCATCGGTATCAAGGATTCCGGTGGCGCCAGGATCCAGGAGGGCGTCGCAGCACTCCACGGGTATGGTCGGATCTTCGAACGGAACGTCCGAGCCTCAGGGGTGATCCCTCAGATCTCCGTCATCATGGGGCCGTGTGCCGGTGGTGCCGTCTACTCCCCGGCGATCACCGACTTCGTCTTCCAGGTGGAGGAAACCGCCCACCTCTTCATCACCGGCCCCGAGGTCATCAAGACCGTGACCGGCGAGGAAGTCACCATGGAGGAGTTGGGCGGGGCGAACGTCCATGCGACGCGGTCAGGTGTGACCCACTTCGTCGTACCCGACGACCGGTCGGCGATGGAAGAGATCCGCTACCTGCTCTCGTTCCTGCCGCAGAACAACATGGAAGTCGCTCCGTTCTTCACGCCGCTCGACCGACCCGACCGCAAGGACGAGTTGCTCACCACCATCATTCCGAACTCGCCAAACCAGCCGTACGACATGATCGGCGTCGTCCAATCGATCGTCGACGACGGGGAGTTCTATGAGGTGCACGAGCACTTCGCTCCGAATCTGATCGTCGGGTTCGCACGACTCGATGGATACACGATCGGCGTCGTCGGGAATCAACCTGCGGCGCTCGCGGGAACCCTCGATATCGACGCATCGTCCAAGGGGGCGAGATTCGTTCGTTTCTGCGACGCGTTCAACATCCCGCTGGTGACGCTCGTCGATGTGCCCGGCTTCCTCCCCGGCGTGGGGCAGGAACACGCAGGAATCATTCGCCACGGGGCCAAGCTTCTCTATGCGTTCTCAGAGGCGACCGTGCCACGAGTCACAGTGATCACCCGCAAGGCCTACGGAGGCGCTTTTCTCGTTATGAACGCCAGGGCGATTGGCGCCGACATCGCATTCGCCTGGCCCACCGCCGAGATCGCCGTGATGGGAGCGAAGGGCGCCGTGAACATCATCCATCGCCGGGAGTTGCGAGAAGCCGATGACGTGGAGGCCGAGAGCCAGCGTCTGATCGACGACTACGAAGATCGCTTCAACAACCCGTATGTCGCCGCCGAACGAGGCTACATCGACGACGTCATCGAGGCACGGGAGACAAG
>CAZWDQ010000012.1:17389-28964 GCA_964632475.1 uncultured Acidimicrobiaceae bacterium | reverse complement strand
ATGTCGCCGCCGAACGAGGCTACATCGACGACGTCATCGAGGCACGGGAGACAAGGCCTCGCCTGATCCGTGCCCTCGAGATGCTGCGCAGCAAGAGAGAAGCGACACCGCCGAGGAAGCACGGCAACATCCCGCTGTAGAAACACCGTCCGGAGAGGTTGACGACGCCGACAGCCATCGAGCTTCGAAGGCCCGTCACGGTTGGCACGTCCAATGCGCCCAGGGTGAATCGCCCGCACCTAGCGAGTATTCGACGAGCCATGCCGCTGCAGCGATGTTGGCTTCTGGAGAGAGCGGTGACACCCCTTGGAACCCGGCCTGCTCCGAGGAATGAGACCAGGTGCGATCGAGGAACTGGAAGAGACCGGCGGCGCTGCTCCTCGGGTTCCGAGCGGTCGGATCACCGTTCGACTCGCAGTCGATGATCGACATCGCCTCGTCGACCCGATCCGGAGCGAAATACTGCTCGACGAGAGGTCGCCATCGTTCCACCGGGCCGGCGGCCGTGACTGCTACATCAGAGACCAGCGCAATCATGGCGGTGCGCTCGAACCCCTCTCGCAGTCCCGCAGCGGCGATGGACCGCTCCGTGAGGAAATCCGCCTTGGCGAACACCCGATCGGACTGTGGATCGTCCGATCTCACGATCTCCACGATTGCGTCGAACAGGGCGTCGATCTCAGGACTATTGAGAAGTCCCGCTCTCTCACCGGCTTCTGTCACCGAGACCACGCGGGCCGTCATGGCGTCGAGGAGGCGATCAGCCTCGGTGTGATCAAGACCAACCCGCTGGGCGAGCAGTTCGACGGCACCACTTCGACGAGCCAGTTCGGCACCGGTGGTGGCGTGGTGTTCGATCTCGGCCAGTGTGTCGATCTGCCGGAGCGCTTCGGGGAGCGGATCGGCATCCGCGGCAGCAGCCCTTACCGCCGGGAGCGCGGCGAGGCCGAGCGCGACGAACAACACGATGAAGAAGCGGGGATACCGCATGGGGATACCCATGAGGGCCGTCAGGCTATGGGCGCCCTCCGAATACCGCGGCCATTCGTAACCCCTCACGGATCGCCCAGGTCGGACTGCAGACGACTAGACACCCTCGTATAGAATGCGCGCCGTGAAATCCGTTCTCATAGCAAATCGAGGCGAGATCGCCGTCAGGGTGATTCGCGCTGTTCACGATCTTGGCCTTCGGGCGATCGCCATCTACTCCGAACTCGACAGGGATGCCGTCCACGTCGACCTTGCGGATGAGGCATGGAACGTCGGTCCTGCGCCATCGTCACAGTCCTACCTGAACATCGACCGAATCCTGGAGGTTGCCCGCGAATCGAAGGCCGATACCATTCACCCTGGGTACGGATTCCTCGCAGAGAATGCCGGATTCGCACGTGCGGTGACCGCGGCGGGCTTCACCTGGGTTGGGCCATCTCCCGAAGCGATCGCCACGATGGGCGACAAGATCGCGTCGCGCATCGCTGCCGACGAAGCCGGCGTGCCAACGGTTCCTGGAACCATCGAGCCGCTTGCAGACGTCTCCGAGGTCAGGGCATTCGCAGTCGAACACGGTTTCCCGATCGCCATCAAGGCCGCACACGGAGGCGGGGGCAAGGGGCTCAAGGTCGTACGGGATGAGAGCGACCTCGATTCGGCGTTCCAAAGCGCCAGACGCGAAGCCGAAGCCTGGTTCGCCAATCCCGAGGTCTACGTCGAGCGCTACCTCGATACGCCGCGCCACATCGAAGCCCAGGTCATCTTCGACACCCACGGCAACGGCGTGTTCCTCGGGGAGCGAGACTGCTCACTCCAGCGACGCCACCAGAAGCTCGTGGAAGAGACACCTGCTCCGGGGTTCACCGACGAACAGCGAGCCGAGCTCGGGCGGGCCGCACTCGCTGTCGGACATGCCGCCGGATATGTGAATGCTGGCACGGTCGAGTTCCTCCTCGATACGAACGGCGACCTGTTCTTCCTCGAGATGAACACACGGATCCAAGTTGAGCACACGATCACAGAAGAGACAACAGGGATCGATCTCGTTGTGGAACAGTTGCGGGTCGCCGCAGGTGAGGTTCTCTCCTTCGATTCGGTTGAACGGACCGGCCACGCCATCGAGTTCCGGATCAACGCGGAGGATCCCGCAAGTGGCTTCCTCCCCACACCGGGCATACTCTCAACGTACCGTGAGCCGGCGGGACCCGGCGTTCGCGTCGACAGCGGTGTCCGACAGGGCTCGCGCATCTCCCAGTACTACGACAACCTCATCGCCAAGCTCATCGTCCGCGGACGGGATCGAGACGAAGCCATCCGCAGGTCGATCCGGGCACTCACCGAGTTCAGGATCGAAGGGGTTCAGACAACGATCCCTGCCCACTTGCAGATTCTTTCGGGTCCAGACTTCCCTGCCGGCAACATCAACACCCGCCTTGTCGAAGATTCGATGGACTTCAGCGAGCTTGACGCGGAATCGTCACCGGCGATCCCGGAAGATGAGGAGCTCCAAGAACGGGAGATCACCGTCGAGGTAGGCGGTCGGCGATTCGAGGTCAAATACTGGTCGCCGGTGATCGCATCAATAGGATCGGGGCAACGACCCGCTCCGAGACGCAAGGCACCGAAACTCAGCAAAGAGCAGTCCTCGGGGTCCGACGAGGGTCTCGTGATGTCGCCGATGCAGGGAACCATCGTGAAGGTTCACCACTCTGCCGGAGAAGCCGTACGAGCAGGCGACCCCGTGTGCGTGCTCGAGGCCATGAAGATGGAGAATGAGATCAAAGCGCCCACGAGCGGCGACATCGTCGACCTGCGCGTTCAGCCGGGCGACACGGTCACGGCAGGTGCCGTGCTGATGGTGATTAGGTAGCTTCACTCAGGTGGTTGGGCGGTACTTGCCGAAGATGTCTGCCAGGGCGTTCGAAACCTCACCCACGGTTGCTCCGAGTTTCAGAGCCTCCCTCATGGGGGGAAGGACGTTCTCGTCGCCGGCGGCGGTCGCTCGGATCGTCTCGAGAGCCATCTCGAGGGCATGCGAATCACGCGCGCTCCGCATCCGCCGCAGCCGGTCGACCTGTTCAGCCTCGATCCGTGGATCGACACGAAGCACACCGTGGCCGCCGACCGCGTCGATCTCGAACTGATTGACGCCCACGATCACGGCATCGCCGGATCCAACCGCACGGGCATAGTCGTATGCCGCGTTCTCGATTTCACGCTGCTGGAATCCTGATTCGATGCCGGCAACGGCGCCACCGAGACGGTCGATGCGTTCGATAAGATCCATCGCCTCTGCCTCGAGTCGATCTGTGAGAGACTCGACGAAGTACGAACCGGCCAGCGGATCGATCACTGAAGCCACCCCGGACTCATGACCGAGAATCTGCTGCGTTCTGAGAGCGATCATGACAGCTTCCTCGGTTGGGAGCCCCAGCGCCTCGTCGTACGAGTTCGTGTGCAGCGACTGGGTTCCACCCAGGACGGCCGCGAGCGCCTGGTACGCAGTCCGAACCACGTTGTTGAACGGCTGTTGAGCCGTCAGCGTGGATCCGGCGGTCTGTGTATGGAATCGCATTCGCCACGAAGACGGCGAGACGGCACCGACACGATCCTTCATGAGCCGTGCCCACATCCGACGGGCGGCCCGAAACTTCGCCGCTTCCTCGAAGAGATCGTTGTGGGAGTTCCAGAAGAACGACAGACGCGGAGCGAAGGCGTCAACGTCGAGGCCGACCCGCTTGGCGGCCTCCACGTAGGCGAGTCCATTCGCGATCGTGAACGCTATCTCCTGGGCGGCGGTCGATCCGGCCTCGCGGATGTGGTAGCCGCTGATCGAGATCGTGTTCCAGTTCGGCAGCTCGGCCGCACAATACGAGAACAGGTCGGTGACCAGCCGCATCGACGGCGCGGTCGGATAGATGTAGGTACCGCGGGCGATGTACTCCTTCAAGATGTCGTTCTGAACCGTTCCGCGCACGTGGTCGGCAGGTACGCCCTCCTCTTCGGCAACGAGTTGGTAGAGGAGCAGGAGAATCGCCGCCGTCGAATTGATCGTCATCGACGTGGTGACGTCGCCCATGGGGATCTGGTCGAACAGCACCCGCATGTCGTCGATCGAGTCGATCGCCACACCGACCTTGCCGACCTCGCCTGCAGCCATCTCGTCGTCAGAGTCGAGGCCCATCTGCGTCGGCAGATCGAATGCCACGGACAGACCCGTCTGCCCTGCATCGAGGAGTGCCCTGAAGCGCTGGTTCGTGGACTTCGCGTCGCCGAAACCAGCGTATTGGCGCATCGTCCAGAGGCGTCCCGTGTACATCGACGGATAGGGACCGCGGGTGAACGGATACGATCCTGGCGATCCGAGCTCCTCGTCGGGGTCCCAGTCGAGCTGATCGTCCGGGCCGTACTTTGTTCGGTTCGAGTCGTTCATGTGTGCGGGATCCCGGGTCTATCGGGGGTCTGTTCCTATGCTTTTCGCAAGGTCGATGCTACCTGCGGGAACTCGATCGCAAGCGGAAGCGTGTGATAGACGATGGATCAGACCATCCATGAAGCTCACCGGAACGATCGACGACGCCGGCGCCTGCCGGGGTTGCTCCTTCTCGCCGTCATTGTCACCGTCGGAGCGGGGTGGGTTGGCCTGTTCGGGTTCCTCGGTTCGAACGCGGCCCTCGGAACCGTTGAAGATCTCGAGGAGCAGTACTTCTGCGATGTGACGTCCATGGATCTCTCCTTCCCCGACGTCTCGAGCCTGTCGAGCGTAACGACCGACGACGGCGTCGAACTCGGGAAACTGTCTGAGCGCAACAGTCAGCCGATCCCGCTCGACGAGATACCCGACCTGGTGATCGGCGCTCTCCTCTCAGCGGAAGACAAGAGCTTCTACGAGCATGAGGGCGTCAATTTCAAGGCCATCGTCAGGGCGGCGATCGGTGGTGGCGAGACCGGGGCATCGACGATCACGCAGCAGGTCGTGAAGCAGACCTACCTCACCGCCGACCGAACACTCGAGCGCAAGATCTGTGAGGCACAGGTTGCCGCAGAGATCGAGCGGTTGTACACAAAGGACCAGATCCTGGAGTTCTATGCGAACTCGGTGTTCTTCGGCTCGAACGCATACGGTGTCCAGGCAGCTGCCCAGGAGTACTTCGCAAAGGATCTCGACGAGCTGACGCTTGCCGAAGCGGCGACACTCGTGACTCCGATCAGGAATCCCACCTTCTATCACCCCCGGCAGAATCCTCAGAACTCGATCGCCGTTCGGAACCAGACCATCGATCGGATGGTGACCAACGGCTTGGCGACGGAAGCGGAAGCCGCGGCGGCCAAGAGCTCCCCTCTCGGCATCGTCCCTCACTCGATTCGCGAGGAACTCGACCCCCAGGTGATGCTCGCTGTCCGTCAAGAGCTGCTCGACTCGGACGGGTACGGACTCGGAGACTCCTACGAAGAACGCAAGCGGGCCCTCTTCGGTTGTCCGGCGGCAGATACAACCTGTTCGGGTGGCGGTGGTCTCCAGATCGACATCACCATCGACTACGACCTCCAGACCGAGGCGAATCGGATCCTTCGAGCCTGGTTCCGTCCCGAGTACGACGGACCAACCGGAGCGATCGCCACCGTCGAGAACGCAACTGGAGCGATCAAGGTCATCGCCTCCGGCGTTGACTACGGCGATGATCTCGCGGCCGGTGAGCGCCCATACGACCTCGCATCGAAGAGTGCCCGCAACGCCGGATCGGCGTTCAAACCGTTCACGCTCACCGCGGCACTCGAAAACGGAGATCTCGAGGGTCGCCCCGTGACACTCGCATCGCTGTGGGATCGGTCAAGTCCAGCCGTCATCGATTGTGGCTACCCATGTTCCGCCGATGGCAACACGTGGACGGTCCAGAACGCCGGAGGGAACGCAGGCCACGATCTCCAGTCCCTCGAGTCGGCGACCTACAACTCAACGAACACGGTATTCGCACGGCTCATCGATGCGATCGGGCCCGCGGTGGTCGTGGACACGGCCAGGCAGCTCGGGATCACGTCGCAGTATCTCAAGCCGTTCCATGCCATCACCCTCGGAGCGGCATCGGTCAGCCCGCTTGAGATGGCGTCGGCCTATTCGACGCTCGCCAACTACGGAAGCCGGGTCGAGCCATACCTCATCAATCGTATCACCGACGAAACCGGCACGGTGATCTACGAGCACGAAACCAAGCCTGAGCGGGTCCTCACGCGATCGATCGGCTCCGTCGTCGTGAGCACACTCGAGAAGGTCGTTTCTCAGGGCACCGGCAAACGCGCCGACATCGGCCGCCCGCAGGCTGGGAAGACCGGGACCGCGACGGATCACACCGACGTGTGGTTCGCGGGTTTCGTGCCTCAGCTCACAACAACGGTTTGGGTCGGATACCCGGACCGCCCGTTGCCCATGGAGCGGTTCACCGTCTGGAACGACGTGGAAGGAACGGAGCAGTCAGTGCAGCGCGCGTTCGGTGGCACGGTCGCCGCTCCCGTCTGGGCACAGTTCATGGAGTACGCAACCCGAGACCTCCCCGCCGTGGACTTCGCCCCGGAACCCGTCGGCTCCGACGTCTACCGAGTCGTCCCGAGGACCGTGGTCCCGGATCTCACGGGGATGACGTACGAGGAGATGGCCGACGCGGTCTACGGCGAGGGCCTCCGCCTCGACCGGATCGAAACGGCGTCATCGCTACCCGAAGGAACGATCGTCGCGATTTCCCCACGCGCCGGAACCGCTGTTCAACAGGGAACGACGGTCAGCATCGCGGTGTCGACGGGTATCCCCGAGGAGATCCCTGCCCCCAATCTCGTCGGTCTGCCGCTGGGCGACGTCACCGCGGCGCTCCAGGAGTTCGCCGAAGATACTGGTGTCCAATTGGGCTGGGTCGTTGAGCTTCTCACTGTGACCGATTCGCGGCTGTGGGGAATCGTGATCAGAACCGAACCGTCGGCAGGCACTCCCGTCACCACCGGAGAGACGATCAACGTGATCGTCGGTCGGGAATCGAGCGGATAGCGCCCCATCGGGGTAGAACCGCTCGTCCCGGTAGCCTCGATCGACATGAGTGAAGCGCCTCTCGGCAGACTTTGGAACTACGCAAGGCCATATCGCGGTCGCATCGTGACCGCCACCCTCTGGTCGTTCCTCAACAAGGCGATGGACATTGCCCCACCATTCCTCATCGGGATGGCCATCGACGTTGTCGTGCGCCAAGAGGGCTCGTTCCTCGCCTCGTTGGGGATCAACGACCCACGCACGCAACTCGTCGTGCTCGCCGCCATCACGTTCGTGGTGTGGGCTCTCGAATCGCTCTTCGAGTATCTCCTCGGAGTGGCATGGCGCAACCTTGCACAGACGATCCAGCACGATCTGCGCGTCGACTCGTACGCCCACATGCAGGATCTGGAGCTCGGCTTCTTCGAAGACCGTCGCTCTGGCGACCTCATGGCGGTCCTCAACGACGACGTGAACCAGCTCGAACGTTTCCTCGACATCGGCGCCAACGAAGTCATCCAGATGTTCACCACGGTGGTCCTGATCGGTACGGCGTTCTTCATCATCGCTCCGTCGGTCGCATGGCTGGCATTCCTGCCCGTTCCGGTCATCATCTGGGGATCGTTCCGGTTCCAGCGTCGGATCGAACCCCGGTACGAAGTCGTCAGGGAACAAGCGGCATCGATCAACTCGCAGCTATCCAACAACCTGGGCGGCATCGCGACGATCAAGGCATTCACCGCAGAGCAGCGGGAGATCGGACGAATCACTGTCGAGAGTGACCGATATCGAACTGCCAATGCTGCAGCCATCAAGCTCTCTTCTGCGTTCTCTCCGCTCATCCGGGTGGCGATCCTCGTCGGTTTCACCGCGACCCTGGTTTGGGGTGGCTTCCTCGTGCTCGACGGTGCGCTCAGCGTTGGGTTGTACTCGGTGATGGTGTTTCTCACACAACGCCTCCTCTGGCCACTCACCCGCTTGGGTCAGACGTTCGATCTGTACCAACGGGCCATGGCTTCGTCGAAGCGAATCTTCGGTGTCCTCGATACTGAGCCCTCTCTCGTGGACGGTCCGGCCGATCTCGGACCGGTCGTCGGATCGCTCGCCCTCGAGTCTGTGCAGTTCTCCTACGACGACGGCTACCCGGTTCTCACCGACGTCACGATCGACATCCCTGCGGGCCGGACAACGGCATTCGTCGGACCAACCGGGTCGGGAAAGACCACACTCATCAAACTGTTGCTCCGGTTCTACGACCCGGACGCTGGCTCGGTCACCATCGACGGCATCGACTTGCGACAACTTCGGCGGTTCGACATTCGCCAGGCCACGGCACTCGTCTCCCAGGACGTGTTTCTCTTCCACGGCACCGTTGCCGAGAACATCGCATATGGAAAGCCGGAGGCAACAGCCGATGAGATTCGCGATGCCGCTCAAACGGCGGAAGCCCACGACTTCATCGAATCCCTGCCGCTGGGATACGACACGATCGTCGGCGAACGGGGTCAGAAGCTGTCGGGTGGTCAACGACAGCGCCTCTCGATCGCACGTGCGCTGGTCACCGGCTCCCCGATCCTTCTCCTCGACGAGGCAACGTCGGCAGTCGACAACGAGACGGAAGCCGCCATCCAGCGATCGCTTGCGAGGGTCGCTCGCGATCGAACGGTCGTCGTGATTGCGCATCGCCTCTCCACAATCCGGCACGCCGACCGGATTTTCGTCGTCGGCGCTGGGACCATCGTGGAGTCGGGAACACACGAAGAACTGATCGACCACGCCGGGATCTACCGATCGCTGTGGAAGGTTCAGACCGGGTCTGCCGTCGACAACTGAGCGGAACATTTCGCGACCCTGTTCATCCCTCTTGACGTTACTTGTGGTCATTTGGTATTTGTTAGGTATGTCTTCTTCAGTCACGGTGACGTCCGGAGCTGTTCCTCGAAACAGTGATCGTCCTCCCACCGGTTCCGGGAACCTCGCGCCACCTCCGGGCGTCACCGTTCTTCCCGCAGACACCATCCGCCCAACCGCCGCCAGACGAGGGGAGATACGACCTGTCGCATGGAACGCGACACCGTCCGGCTTCCCTTCCCATCACCCGTACGTCAGGAAGTTCTGGACGGCAGCCATCGGTCCGGGAGCGGTCGCAGACCTGATGCGTCTTGCCGTCGCCGCACAACGCGGCCGCTCCCTCCCTCTCCCAACGAACCTCCCCCTCCTTTCGAGAGAAGGCCTGGTCTCGTGGAGTCGTGGCCAACTCCTCACCGGTACCGTTGTTCCGCCGGTCCCCAACCGTCACATCCGCCACATGACTCCGGCCCTTCGGCGAGAACATCGGCGGGCACTGGTCGACTTGCCAACCGCGTCCTGAGGCTGAACACTGGGGGCGTGATCGATCAAGCCGTCGAAGTACTTGCCGGAAAGGAGCGGATCCTCGCGTTCACCGGTGCCGGGATCTCAACCGAGTCCGGTATCCCGGACTTCCGCGGACCCCAGGGGATCTGGAAGGAATTCGATCCCGCCGACTACACGTACGACCGCTACGTCGACGATCCCGAGTTCCGAAAGGAGTCGTGGGGAAAGCGATTCGACTCCCCCTACGTCGGCGCATCCCCGAACGACGCCCACCACGCCGTCACTCGCCTCTGGGAGTCGGGCCGCCTGATCGGATGCGTGACGCAGAACATCGATGGACTCCACGCTGCAGCCGGACTCGACCCCGAGGCACTCGTCGAATTGCACGGAACGGCGAATCGGATCCACTGCATCTCCTGCGGAGACGAACCCGACTTCGATGAGGTCGAGCGGCGATGGGGATCCGGTGAAGCCGATCCGGAGTGCCGCCGCTGTGACGGGATCCTGAAGACCACCATCGTCTACTTCGGAGAGGACTTGCCGCTCCAGGCAACGATGCGGGCATGGAACATGGCGGAACAGGCAGATGCTGTCCTCGTTGTCGGCTCGTCGCTGTGTGTCTACCCGGCTGCGTTCGTCCCCCTCGACGTGGTCGAACGGGGCAATCCGATGGTGATCGTCAATCGGGGCGAGACCGACCACGACTTCCGAGCGACTGTGCTCGTCGACGGCACGGCGGGAGAGATTCTGCCCGAACTCGTCAAACGCCTCACCGCCTCGTAGCCCCGACGATGTAGCCTCGCGCGTATGGATCGTGAAACTGCCGAGATCATGCCGGACGATGTCGTGCTCGGCTCATTCGATGCGATCATCGACCTTCGCGAGGGCGATCCCCCGACGCACATGATCGCCGGGTCGGTCCGGATCGACCGCTTGGACCTCGACACCATGGAGGCGCTGGCCGTCACTCCCGACGCCCCGATCCTGCTCTATTGCGGCATCGGAGAGGTCTCGCGTGTCGCGGCACGATCCCTTTCGGAGCGCGGCTACACCGGCTTCGTGTCCCTCCTCGGAGGCTTCCGGCGGTGGCGATCCGAAGAGCGACCCATCGTCGTCGCCCTCGGCGACACATCCGACCGCTACGACCGCCACGTCAGACTCGCCGGATTCGGACAGGAGGGTCAGGACAAGATCGGAAAGGCCAGCGTCCTTGTAGTTGGCGCCGGCGGTCTCGGCTCTCCGGTGATCCAGTACCTCTCGGCAGCCGGGGTCGGCACGATCACCATCGTCGACGGCGACACGGTGGATCCGACCAACCTGCAGCGACAAGTACTCTTCGATGAAGCCGCTATCGGCACGGGCAAAGCGGATGCGGCGTTGGCGAGCGCTCGCGCTCTCAATTCGAATGTGACCGTCGTACCGGTCGCAACATGGCTCGACGAAGAGAATGCTTGCGGCCTGATCGAGGGTCACGATCTCATCATCGACGCTTCAGACAACTACGCCACTCGTCTCACCGTCAACGACGCCGCCGTTGCTCTGGGCATCCCGTTCATCCACGGGGCCGCGATCCGATGGGAGGGCCTCGTGGCCGGTTTCGACCCGCGCGTCGGGCCCTGCTACCGGTGCCTGTTCCCGGAGCATCCGGAGAACGAGATGACCTGCAGCGACGTCGGCGTGCTCGGAGCGGTGACCGGTGTGATCGGCTCGCTGATGGCCGTCGAGGCTCTCAAGCACATCATCGGCTCACCCGACCGCCTGATCGACCGCCTCATCACATACGATGCTCGATCAGCACGATTCGACTCACTGAGGATCAGAAGATCGGCGTCGTGTCCGGTGCAGGCGTAGTCCGTAGCCCGTAGTCCGATGGGACATACCCCGCTGGCTCAGAGCTACCAGCTCATGGCTGGTAGCTGGCAGCTGGAAGCCGGCAGCTGACCAACCCTCAGTCAACGAGCGGGAGGAAAAGCGCTCTGCCGTTCCGGGTGATCAGCGCTGCAGGCTCGGGGGTCGGTGTCGGTGCCGGGGCGCTGGCCTTGACCGCCTGCGTCACTGGTGCGGATGCGACGGTCGTGGCGGTCGCCCTGGGAGTGGGTGCGGCTGTCGTGGTCGTGGTGGCCGGTGCAGGTGCCGGGGCCGGTGCAGGCGCCGGCTCAGGCGCCACGGTGGTCGGAGGCGGTGGGGCTGTCGTGGTCGTCGTCGTTGTTGGCGGCG
>CAZWDQ010000012.1:11715-17289 GCA_964632475.1 uncultured Acidimicrobiaceae bacterium | reverse complement strand
GCCACGGTGGTCGGAGGCGGTGGGGCTGTCGTGGTCGTCGTCGTTGTTGGCGGCGGTGCAGGAGCGCCCTTGCGCATGAAGATGACGGTTACCCAGAGTTGTCCACTCTCGTTCTGGGAGACACCGATCCCGACGTAGTTGTAGTCGCCGAGGATGTTGCGACGGTGCCCGGCTGAAGCCATGAAGGCGGCGTGGAGGCTGTCCACCGAGGGACCGGCGCCGACATTCTCTGCCAGAGCTTCCCAACCGGAAGCTACGGCGCTGAGCGGACTCGTGTGATAGATCTCACCCGCGGCCATCATCTCGGCGCTGTGAGCTCTCGCATCGGGAACCAGATCCGAGTTGACACTGACTGGTGCCAGACCCTCCGCAGCTCGCGACGCGTTGATCTTGGAAAGGAACGCACCATCGGTGCCGGCCTGCGCAGGAAGAGCCAATCCAACGGTCATCACCACGAGGGCAACGACGACGATGGAGATCTTGCGAGTGGTGTGCATGGGTCCTCCCGAACACGCAGAGCATTTGAATTACTACTCTGTGTATCGGACGGACCCTTGGAGTGCTTTACCCCTTCTTCACCATCTCGCGGGCAAGCTCGACGAGCGTCCTGACGCTGAACCCGGTTCCACCCTTGGCAACGTAGTGTTCCATCTTGTCCGCACGGGCCGGACCAGCGATATCCAGGTGGATCCAGGGACGCTCGTTGACGAACTCTGAGAGGAAGAGAGCAGCGAGAATCGACCCTCCCCACGGGTCGCCGATGTTCTTCATGTCCGCGATGGGTGAGTCGAGGAGGGATCGGTACGACCGCTCGAGCGGCAACGTCCACATCGACTCACCGGCGAACCTGGCCGCTGCCTCAACCGCGGCGATGGCCTCATCGTCGTTGCCGAAGATCGCCCCAACCGTCGGCCCGAGAGCCACCTTCGCTGCGCCGGTCAGCGTCGCGATATCGACGATCAGGTCCGGCTCGGCCTCCGTGGCGATCCCGAGACCGTCGGCGAGCACGAGGCGCCCCTCGGCATCGGTGTTGAGAACCTCGACCGTCTTTCCGTTGTACGCGGTGAATACGTCGCCAGGACGCTGCGCGGCCCCCCCCGTCATGTTCTCAGACAGTGGTGTCACGCCGAGCACTCGGATTGGAAGTTCCAGTTCGGCGATCGCTTGCATGGCGCCGTAGACGGCAGCCGCGCCTGCCATGTCAGTCTTCATGGTCTCCATGCCCTTTGCGGGCTTCAGCGAGAGACCCCCGGAGTCGAAAACGATCCCCTTGCCGACGAACGCGACGAACGGCTTCGCATCGGCCGGTTCGTACTTCATGATGACCATTCTCGGCGGGTTGGTGGATCCTGCGCCGACGGCCAGCAGTCCCCCGTATCCCCGTTCGGCTGCCTCGACCTCGTCGACGATCTCAACGGATATCTCGGTGCTCAGCGATCGGGCACGATCGGCCAGGACTTCAGGGGCCTTGTCAACGGCCGGTCGATTGACCAAGTCGCGGGCGAGCATGACGCCGCGGGCGACCGCTGTTGCAGCCTGGATTTCGGCCTCGGTCCCCTCGGGCGCTTCGAGGAGCTCAAGACGCTCGTTCACACGCGTCTTGGGGTCGCTCAAGTACGCATCGAACCGGTACGCGCCAAGAAGGAAGCCCAGGGTGACCGCACCGACCGCTCCCTCAACGTCGACGAGATGCAGCGTCGTCGCTGCCGATGCATATGGCGCCGCCATTCGACCGACGGATCCGGCCGCTCGGCGCAACGCCTCCGCGTCGACCTCATCGCCGAGACCGACGAACGCAACCGCTCCGAACGAGAGATTCCCGCCGGGTACGACGGTGATCTGCCCTGGGGCTCCGGTGAACTGGCGTGCTTCCAGATAGCCGGTGAGCCACGGACCCAGCTGGGCGGCCACCGACTCGGCGCCGGGACCCCACGTCAGATCTGCCAATACGGGAACGATCAGCAGGTCGGCTGTTGAAGCGGATGTCACTCCGCCCGGGATGATCTCGGTCATGTGGTTTCTCCTCGTGTCGGGGTCCACTCGCGCTCGACGGCACGAGCGAGCATGTACAAGTAGTCGGCTAGACGATTGAGGTAGGGAACGACGAGCGAGTCGGAGGCGCCGGCAATGTGACTGACTGCCCTGCGTTCGGCCCTCCGAACGATTGTGCGCGCAACATCGATTGCAGCCGCAGCCGGATCACCACCGGGCACGACGAACTCGGTCGGCATCCCCACGTCGGCGTCGATCCGGTCGATCCGGTTTTCGAGACGGTCGATCATGGAGGAGTTGACGCGGCTGACACCCTCCTCCAGAAGGTCGCGGCGACCGGGATCGGTCGCCAACTCTGCTGCAACGACGAAGAGGTCTCGCTGAACCTCGAGCACCGCTTCGGCAAGGTCTGCCTCGGCCTGAACCCTGACGACGCCAAGGGCAGACACGGCCTCATCGACCGTCCCATACGCTTCGGGGCCGCTGGAGTTCTTACCAACCCGCCCCCCGTGGAACAGCCCTGTCGTCCCGTCATCGCCCCGGCGGGTGTAGATCCGCACGATCAGGAATCGATGAGCCAGGCGGCGATCCGGTCGGAAACGGCCCGGGGCGTGAAGCCCCACTCCTCAGCGATGACCGATGCGGGAGCCGAGGTTCCGAAGTGGTCGATCCCGATACAGAGTCCACCGTGGCCCGAGAAGCGTTCCCATCCGAAGGTCACACCGGCTTCGATCGTCGCGATAGGAACGCCATCGCCCAGCACCTGCGACCGGTACTCCTCATCCTGGCTGAGGAAGATCTCGACACTTGGCATCGAGACGACCCGGATCGAATACCCGCGTTCGCCGAGGAGCTCTGCCGCCTGTTCCGCGAGCGGTACCTCGGATCCGGTTGCGATCAGGACCGCGTCCTCCCCCTCCCGGCGGACATACCCGCCTCGGGCCACCAGGTCTCGGTCGATGACTTCGATTGGGACGGGGAGACCCTGACGGCTCAGAATCAGGGCAGTCGGCCCCTCGACGTGACCGATCGCCAGCTCCCACGCGACGGCAACCTCGGTTGGGTCGGCCGGGCGGATCACGCGAAGACCGGGAATGGATCGGAGAGCAGCAAGGTGCTCGACCGGCTGATGCGTCGGACCGTCTTCGCCGAGGAACACCGAATCGTGTGTCCACACCCAAATCGCGGGGGTCCCCATCAACGCACCAAGTCGTACCGCCGGGCGCATGTAGTCGGAGAACGTCAGGAACGTCGCTCCATATCCGCGAAGCCCACCGTGCAGCGTGATGCCGTTCACGATCGATCCCATGGCGTGCTCACGGATCCCGAATCGAACGTTCCTCCCGCCGCGATCAGATAGCGTGAAATCTCCTGAAGCCTCGATCCGGCTGTTGTTCGAGGGCGTGAGATCGCCTGAGCCTCCGATGAGCCCCGGCAGCGAACCTGCGACTTCCTGGAGCACTTCGCCGGAGAGGACCCGCGTAGCGACGGCCGAACCGCCATCGTGATGGGGAATACCGACGTGCAGGTACGGTGCGTCGAAGTACGCCTCCAGTTGTTTCTTTCGCCCCGCCTCCGCGGCATCACACCGCTGCGTCCACGCCGCCCTGGCGTCGCTGCCGCGCAGCATGGCATTGCCGTAGAAGTCGTACACCTCGGCGGGAATTTCGAACGGCGGAAGGTCCCAGTCGAAGGCAGCCCGGACCAACGCGACCTCATCGCCGCCAAGCGGCGATCCATGGGATGCCGACGTGTCCTGCTTGTTCGGCGAGCCGAAACCGATATGGGTGCGGCAGAGCACGAGCGACGGTCGAGCGTCCTCGTTCGCGTCCGTGATGGCGGCAGCGATGGCTTCGCGATCGTGCCCGTCAACAGCAACCGTGTGCCAGCCGTAGGAGTCGAACCGAGCGGCCACGTCTTCGGTGAAGGCGAGGTCGGTCGATCCGTCGATCGTTATGTGATTGTCGTCATAGAGGTATGTGATCTTGCCGAGGCCGAGGTGTCCGGCGAGCGATGCTGCCTCGGACGCGACTCCCTCCATCAGATCGCCGTCTGAGACGAATCCGTAGATCCGGTGGTCAACGAGATCGGCGCCGAGAACGGACCGAAGGTGGGCTTCCGCGATCGCCATCCCGACGCCGGTCGCGAAGCCCTGACCCAGAGGGCCGGTCGTCATCTCGATACCAAGTCCGGGATCGTGTTCGGGATGTCCTGCAGTGATCGATCCGAACTGTCGGAATGCTTTGATGTCGTCCATGGTGAGAGGGAAGCCGGAGAGATGGAGCAGGGAGTAGAGCAACATCGAACCGTGACCGTTCGACAGCACGAACCGGTCTCGATCGATCCAAGTCGGTTCATCCGGGTCGACGATAAGGAAGCGCGACCAGAGCACGGACGCTATGTCCGCCATGCCCATGGGCATGCCGGGGTGCCCCGAGTTCGCTCGTTCGATCGCGTCGATCGACAGGACGCGAAGGGCATCGGATGCTCGCTGCTCGACCAAGTTCTTCATCGGACCTCCTGTGTCCTCGCAGGGTACCGTTCGACCGCTCCGCATTAGTTCACGAACCGCAGCTTCCGCGACGATCGGTTCAGTCGTTCGACCCCGAGATCGGTTGCCACGACGATGTCCTCGATCCTCATCCCCCACCGACCCGGAATATAGATACCCGGCTCGATCGAGAATGCCATGCCCGGCCGAATCGGTTCGACGTTCCCTTCAACGATGTACGGCTGTTCATGAGCGTCGAGGCCGATGCCGTGCCCGGTTCGGTGGATGAAGAAATCTCCGTATCCACCGTCGGATATGATTGATCGTGCGACAGCATCGATCGCCTCAGCCGTTTTACCCGGCTGCACCGCCTCAACTGCCGCGCTCTGTGCATGCTCGAGCACGGCGTAGGCCTCTTCGAAGCCGTCGGGTGCCTCGCCGGCGCAATACATGCGCGTCGTATCGGAGCCGTACCCGCGTACTCGACCGCCGAAGTCGACAACAACCGCGTCCCCCGACTTGATCACCTGATCAGAAGCCTCGTGGTGGGGCGATGCGCCGTTCTCTCCCGCGGCGACGATCGCAAATGACACGGACTCGTGTCCGGAGGCGAGAACCAGGTCGGACACGATCCGCGACATCTCACGTTCAGTGCGGCCCGAGAATCGGACCGTCGAGAGGTGGTCGGCAACACCATCCACCGCGTGGCCGGCATCCCGGAGGGCCGCAATCTCGTCTTTGTCTTTGATCATTCGCAGTGGTGCCATCAACGGTTCCGCGTCCACGAAGCGGGCGCCCGGCAGGCGATCTTGGAAGGCGATGAGGAACGAGGCCCACATCTGATCGCCAACTGCGATCGTGCCGTCGCTCGGCAGCACGCCAGCGATCCGATCGAACGGATCGTCGGTCTCGCCCCACGGTCGGACTCCAACGGAGGTCTCAACTCTCGGGGCTTCGAGTTCGGGGACGAAGAGAGCCGGTTCGCCGATGGAGGGAACCACGAGTGCGGTGATCCGTTCGAGTGGCATCGCCCGGTAGCCCGCCAGATACGGCAGATCGGATCCCACAGAGACGAGCAGGGCATCGACTCC
>CAZWDQ010000012.1:8897-11615 GCA_964632475.1 uncultured Acidimicrobiaceae bacterium | reverse complement strand
CGGGCGTGGTAGGACGATCGGACGAGTGGTCCCGCCTCGACATGAGCGAGTCCGAGGTGATCCCCTTCGGTTGCGTAGCGAGCGAATTCGTCGGGGTCGACGTACCGGTCGATGGGGCGATGCCGCGCCGTCGGCCGTAGGTACTGGCCGATGGTGACGATGTCGACACCGACGGCTCTCAGATCGGCGAGCGTTCCGAGGACCTCCGCCTCGGTCTCGCCCATTCCGACGATAAGCCCGGATTTCACCGCACCGGCGGGGTTGATCCATTTGGCGCGGGCAAGCAAGGTGAGCGAGCGGGCGTAGTTGGCTGCGGTTCTGATGTCTCGTTGAAGACGGAGAACGGTTTCGGTGTTGTGGTTCAGCACGGCCGGTTTGGTTGTCATCACCGTCTCGAGATCGTCGAGGGAACCCTTGAAGTCCGGGATCAGTACTTCAACCTCGCATTCGGGCATCCGCTCGCGAATAGCTGTGATGGTGTCGGCGAACACGCTCGCACCACCGTCGGGAAGGTCATCACGGTTGACCGACGTCAGCACGGCATGACGCAACCCCATCTGCTCGACGGCAGCTGCAGCACGATCCGGCTCTCCGAGGTCCACGGGACCCGGCTTGCCGGTATCCACATCGCAGAAAGCGCACGCCCTTGTGCATGTCTCTCCAAGGAGCATCAGGGTCGAGGTCCCGGACTCCCAGCACTCGAAGATGTTCGGGCAACCGGCTTCTTCGCAGACTGTGTGGAGTTCCATCCCCCGCATCAGCTTCTTCAGATCCCTGAAACCGTTGGAGGAGAGATCCGCCCGGATCCGCATCCACTCGGGCTTGCCGGGCTCACCGGGGAGCAACCCGCGCACGGTGATCGGCACCTCTTCACCACGGTTCGCCGAGAAGACACCGGCCGAAACCATGGCGTCAATGTCGTACGGGCGCGTTCGGTCACGATTCGGGAATACACCGAGTTGCACCTCGGGAGTTCCTCCAAACACTTCGGCCGCTCGCGGGATCAGCGCTTCGACGACTGACTCCATGCCGACGGTGTGACCGGTGATGTCGGAAAGTGACGTCACGGGGCGGTCCGGGATACCGCACGGAATGATGTGTTTGAAGTATCCGAGGTCTGGCGCCACGTTGATCGAGAACCCATGCGTCGACACACCGCTCGAGATCTTCACACCGATCGCCGCGACCTTCCCTTGATCGGTCCACACCCCCGTGAAACCGTCCTCGGACCACGCCCTGACTCCCAGGTCGGCGAACGTCGCGATCAGCATCGCTTCGATACGCCGAAGGTGACCGACGGCGTCCCAGCCGTCGGAAAGCTCCGGTATGGCGACGATCGGATACCCGACGAGTTGACCGGGTCCGTGATAGGTGATGTCTCCGCCTCGATCTGTAAACACAAGTTGAGCCCCGACGGTGCCCAGTTCGTTTCGAGCGATCTTCAGGTTTGACCCGTCCCCGTTCCGACCCACCGTGTAGGTGTGCGGGTGCTCGAGGAGCAGGAGGTAATCATCGGCAGAGCGGCCAGTCGATCTCCCATCCCATATTGCACGCTGAAGATCGAGTGCCTCCTCATAGGGGACGCGACCGAGCCAACGAATCCGCAGACGCGCCCCGCCTTCGATCATCGAAGCTCCTGGTCCCAATCCCAGGTCTCGAGGTTCGTTCGAATTCGGTTGAGGAACTGCGTCGCGACGGAGCCATCGAAGGCCCGATGGTCCCAGGTGAGTCCGAGATATCCGATATGGCGTACTGCGATGGTGTCGGTGCCGTCGGGCAAGGTCACCACGGTCGGGCGCTTCTTGACGGTGTCGGTTGACAGGATCGCGACATTGGGCAGGTTGATGATCGGCGCGCTCAGGTAGGAGCCGAAGGGCCCAGGGTTCGTGATCGTGAACGTGCTCCCTGAAATGTCATCCGGCTCCAGGTTGCCATCGCGGGCCTTCTCTGCCATCGCCCGGATGCTGCGGGCGAGGCCTTTCAGGGTCAGTCCGTCGGCCCCTCGAACGGTCGCGACGAGGAGGCCTTTCATGTCGAGATCGACCGCAACACCGAGATTG
Source organism: uncultured Acidimicrobiaceae bacterium (assembly GCA_964632475.1). Lineage (GTDB taxonomy): Bacteria > Actinomycetota > Acidimicrobiia > Spongiisociales > UBA5794 > JAHEEL01. The sequence continues at coordinate 9,555 of CAZWDQ010000012.1, read as the reverse complement.
ACACCATGGTGATGGGTGACGGTTCCCGCCTCGAGATCCAACGAGCTGTTCACGATGGGGAAGGCCGAGAGTGCGTCCATCATCGCTCTGGCGATGAACGGAAGGTACGTCAACGAGAACCCCTCGTCGGCCTTGAATCGGGCGCGATGTGCCGCACGGACGTGCTCAACTTGCTCGTAGTCGACCTCGCTCGACGTCCAGACGTGAGCGGCCGTGCGCTTGGCATGGACCATGTGATCAGCGATCGTGCGTCGCAGTCGTGGGATCTCGACAACCTCGTCACTACCGCCCGTGGTGATCGTCACCTTCGTCGGAGGAGCGGGTACCCGATCCATCGTGGCGGCAACTGCGGTGGGAACCGTGACGACTGCAGGCGGCACCACTTCGGCGATCGACTCCGGAGCGGGAACCGGGACCGTCATTTCGGCTTCCGGCTCGGGGGCCGGGGGTGCAGCAGGAACGTCAGGGGTATCAGCCGGCGTTAGGGCTACGGGAGCAACTGAGCCTGCTGCGATGTACTGCTCGACGTCTCTTCTGGTGATGCGCCCTCCATCCCCGCTCCCAGGGACAAGGTCGAGATCGACAGCCTGGTCTGCAGCCAGACGACGCACGACGGGTGACAGGATCCCCCGCCGCGACGAGTCGCCGGAGACAACCG
>CAZWDQ010000012.1:5437-8797 GCA_964632475.1 uncultured Acidimicrobiaceae bacterium | reverse complement strand
CAGCCTCACCGATGATCGCGATCGCGGTTCCCACTGCGACGGTCTCACCGGCCGCAACGAGGATCTCACTGATCAGGCCTGATGCCGGGGATGGCATCTCCGTATCGACCTTGTCGGTCGAGATCTCAACAAGCACCTCATCTTCCACGATCGAGTCGCCGGCCTGTTTGGCCCAACTAAGGATCGTCCCCTCGGTCACCGTCTCTCCGAGTTGTGGCATCGTCACCGTCACGGACATTCTCTTGTGCTCCTTCGTGTCCGGGGTTCAGTTCTCAACATCAATGCAGTGGTCTGCCGGCGGCCGCGAGCAGGGTCTCGCCGATGCCTTCGGAGATCGTCGGATGGGCGTGGATGAATGCTGCGGCCTCCGAAGGCAGCGCTTCCCAACCCACCGAGTACATCAATTCGTGGACGATCTCGCCGGCGATCGGATCGACGACTGTCGCCCCGAGCATCGGACCATCCTTCTGGGCAACGATCTTCACGACTCCGCCGGTGTCTCCGTGGATGATCGCGCGACCGACGCCACGCATGCCGTGATTCGTCACCTCGACGTCGAAACCTTGCTCGATCGCCTGGGCTTCTGTGAGGCCGACCGACGCCGCCTCCGGGTGTGTGTAGACGACCATCGGGACCGCCCGATAGTTGACGGGTGCCGCTTCGCCCGTCGCGATATGCGTGATCGCTGCGATCGCCTCAGCGAAACCGACATGGGCCAATTGTGCGGTTCCAGCGACAACATCACCGACGGCATAGACATGCGGAACCACGGTCTGCATCGTCTCGGGATCAACGGGGATGAAGCCCCGGTCGGTCTCGATGCCGGCCGTCTCGAGACCGATGCCGTCGGTAACCGGTGCGCGGCCAACCGCAACGAGTACGACGTCGACCTCGACGGAATCGTCGCCGACCGGCACAGTCACGCCGGTTGCCGAGAACCCGGGTGCGCCGACTTGCGTGCCCGTCTTGACTTTGATGCGCTTCTTCCTGAATGAGCGTCCGACCGCTTTGGCCGCTTCGGGTTCCATGCCGGGGAGAATCTGGTCGAGCGCTTCGAAGAGGTGCACCTCGGTTCCGACATCCGCCAGCATGGACGCGAATTCAGCACCGATCGCTCCGGCTCCGATCACGGCAACGCGTTCCGGCTGACGATCCCAGTCGAGGGCATGGTCGCTCGTGACGATCCGTACACCGTCGATCTCGTATCCGGGGATCGTACGAGGGACGGACCCGGTGGCGAGAACGATGGTCGCTGCCGGCAAGACGCTTGCCGTACCGTCGAGGGCCACTACCTCGACTCCTCCGTCGACGATCCGACCGAACCCATTGTGAACTTCGACTCCCCGGGTCTTCAGGAGTCCTGAGAGGCCCTTCACCAGGCCGTCCACGATCTGATTCTTCCTGGCCAGCGCGGCCGGCCAGTCGAGAACCGGTTCGGATGAGACGACCCCGAACTCAGACGAGCGAGCGACGGTCTGATAGACGGATGCCGATTCGAGCCACGACTTAGCCGGAATGCACCCTCGCACGAGGCACGTTCCGCCGAGTCGGTCCTTCTCGACGAGGGCTACGGAGAGGCCGAAATTGTGGGCGTAGAGAGCGGCCGCATAGCCGCCCGGACCTCCACCGATGATGACGACGTCGTGCACTGCTTCCTCCGAACTCGAGCACTGCCAGACTAGTGCTTCGTCCATCGCTGATCTGACATGCCGGGCGTTCTGGTGGCGTCGCTGTCCAACTTCGAGGACCGAGACGATTGAGCCGGGAGCCGATCAGCTCCGGACCAGTCCCAGGAGGCGTTCGGCGTTTGCGTGAAGCACTCGACGCCGGACACCCTCATCCACAGACCCTGGACCCCACTCGGCGAGCGCGTCATCGAGCGACGCAAGACACCAATCGCTGCCGAAGAGGTAACGATCAAAGTCGGGGCCCGCAAGAGCATCAAGATCACGCATGCACTCGCCGGGCGTCGAACCGACCAGATTCAGCCAGACATTCGACTTGTGGGCCGCAACCGCGACGGCCTCGTCCCGCCAGAGACGACCAAGGTGGGCGATAACGATCTGCAGGTCCGGGAAATTGGCAGCGACCTCATCGACTGCTGCGGGAGCGCCATGGGAAAGTCGTAGCCCGGTTCCGCCCGGCATGCCCGATCCAAGCCGGGAGTAGCCGGTGTGGAACAAACAGATCAGATCATGTTCTGCCGCTGCTTCATAGACGCTGAACGCGTGGTGCGATGACGGGTCAAATCCCTGTCCAATCGGATGGAAAGCGAGACCGATGAGACCGAGTCGCGCAGTGGAGTGAACCCCCGCAACGGCACCAGCGCCTCTGGCAGGGTCTATCGAACCGAATCCGTAGAACACATCGGGATGGGCTGCCACCATCGCCGCCACATCGCCACCAGAGAAGGGCCGTTGCTGCGTGACGGTCTCGGTATCCCACCCGAGGAGAACTGCCTTCCCACTCCGATCCCGGTAGTAGGAGGCCACGTCATCGACCGTGAGGATCTCGAGGTCAGCCTCGATTCGGTCCTCCAAGGATTTGAGATACGGCGCAATCGGACCGCTCAGGAGCTCCGCGACCGGAGGATGCACGTGGAAATCGATGAAGTCCGTCAACGGGGGCGGAATCCTCGATTCTGAGCCTCGGCGAGGGTGTCGGGTCCGAATGCTTGGAGGAGCTTCTCGCCCAGGAGATCCCGACGCTCTGCTCGCTCTTCAAGGACGGTGAAGTCGTCTGAAGTGTCACAGTCGTAGACGACCATGTCGTCACGGGTTCCGACGAATCGGTTGTGCTCGAATCGACGAAGTCGGGTCATACTCCGACGATAGTCACGTTAGGAGTTGGTGAGTCGAACTGTTGCCGCCGAGAGACCGCTGCCACCAGCCTTGATACCAATTTCCCCATCGATACCTTCGCCGGAGAATTCGATGAACCACGCGGTGTCGGTTCCGTCGGAGCTTGTGATCTCATACCCGCCCAAGGGCAGATTCTCTTCGTAGTACGTCACTACGGCTTTGACCGACGCCGGGAGCGTGATGATCATCTCCGTGAGGCCACGATTCGTGTCCACCAGCGTTGCGCCGATGACGGCTTGATCAGGGATAGGGAACGAGTCCGGAACTGCCTCCGGGACTGAACCCCTGCCGAAGACCACACCCGACGCGTTGGCGTCCGCGGTCGTCGTGGTGTCCTCCGAGGAATCCGCACATCCAACGGCGATCAGAGCGACCACGACGAGTGCCATCAATGCGCCGAAAAGTCTGTTCATCTGCATGGCCGTGATGATATGGAGAGACGCGGAATAGCAGACAGCAGATAGCAGACAGCAGACAGGAGACAGGAGACAGGAGACAG
>CAZWDQ010000012.1:0-5337 GCA_964632475.1 uncultured Acidimicrobiaceae bacterium | reverse complement strand
AGACAGGAGACAGGAGACAGGAGACAGCGAAGATGGTCTCCCTGCGGGTGGTTCGCTGTTCACAAATCCTCTCCCCAGAGATCTGGCCACTGGTAGGTTGCCGCACAATGGATTTCCACTCGATGCGTCTCTTCTTCGCGCTCCTGGCGCTCGCTGCGAACGTTGCCACGATCGGCATCGTGGCCATCGGTGTCGCCGGCAGGACCGGGCCGTCGGGTCATGCACTGCGTGAGCGGGTCTTCGGTGCGCTCAATGGTCTCGAGCTGTGGCTCGGTTTCGCCGTCGCTACGACGGCAACACTCGGCAGCCTCTACCTCTCCGAAATCGTCCACCTGATCCCGTGCACGTACTGCTGGTACCAGCGCATCGCGATGTATCCGCTGGTCGTCATCCTCGGAATCGCTGCAATCCGGAAGGATCACGGCGTGCGCATCTATGCGGGGGCCCTGGCCGTGGTCGGTAGCGTCATCGCTTTCTACCACCGCACCGTCCAGGCGTTCCCTGAGCTCAACGGCTCCACTTGCTCGTCCGGCGTGCCGTGCACCGCCGCCTACTTCACCCTGTTCGGATTCGTCACGATCCCGTACATGGCGCTGAGCGGGTTTCTCCTGATCCTGGCCCTGTTGTACGTCGATCGCTCCAATAGCGCCGCCTAGCGGCCATCATTGCCCGTCCCCCGAGAGGAGCCCCATGGCCGGAACAACCAAGAACCAGCCGCAGTCGTCCGGCAAGTCCCGTTCGATTCCCATCGTCGGCATCGTGTTCGCTGTGGTCGCGGTTCTCGCCGTCATCGCCGTCGTGTTCGCCGGGAATACAGCAGTCGGCGCAGAATTCGGTGAACCCCAGGTTCAGGGACAGCTCTCCCTCATGCCGCCGGATGCCGCAGTCGACACCTCCGCGATTGGAGAAACGGCCCCGATCGTGATCGGGGCAGACTTCGCTGGAAACGAGGTCCGGATCGAGAATGACGGCAGGGCCAAGGCCATCGTGTTCCTCGCCCACTGGTGCCCTCACTGCCAGAACGAGGTCCCTGAGGTACAGGCGTGGCTCGACTCGGGTGGCGGGGTCGAAGGCGTCGACATGTACTCAGTCGCGACATCGATGAACTCCACGCGCGACAACTTCCCGGCGTCCGAATGGCTTGATCGGGAGGGCTGGACGGTACCTGTGATCGTGGACGACCAGGAGAACAGCGTCTACATCTCACACGGTGCCGGTGGGTTCCCATTCTGGGTCTTCGTGAACAGTGACGGAACCGTTGCTGCACGGGCTGCCGGAAGAATCGGGATCGATCAACTCGAACAGTTCATGAACGGACTTTCCTAGGAGCAGACATGGAACTCGGATTGATGGTCGAGCCCCAGGTAGGGGGCAGCTACGCCCGGTTGCGAGAGCTCGTCCTCTGGGCAGAAACCGAGGGACTCGACGCCTTCGCCCGTTCCGATCACTTCCTGGACCAGGAACGTTCTGCTCCAGCCACGGACGCTCTCACGACGCTCGGCGGCCTCGCCGAGGTCACGGAAACGATCCAACTCGTTGTTCTCGTGACACCGATCACGTTCCGTCACCCGGCGGTGATCGCGAAAACCGCGACAACGCTCGACGAGATGTCCGGTGGTCGTTTCGCTCTGGGTATCGGCACCGGCTGGATGCAGGGCGAGCATGACATGCTCGGCATCGACCTCCCCGAACTTGGCGAGCGCTTCGACCGACTCTACGAGACACTGTCGTACCTCGAGGCGGCATTCGGTTCGAGCGAAGGTTTCGTCGGCGCTCACTACAACCTCGCCCCAATCGATGTCCTCCCCCATCCTGTCAACGTCCCAATCGTGATCGGTGGAAGCGGGATGAAGAAGACGCCCGCATATGCCGGTCGCTTCGCGAGCGAGTACAACATGTTCGTGACCGACAGGGAAACGGTCGAACGACGCGTGGATGTCATGCGGGCCGCCGAGACGGATGCCGGTCGAGACCCCGGCAGCGTGAAGGTGAGCTTCGTCGGTCCCGCCGTCGTCGCCGCCACCGATGACGAGTACGTCGCGCTTCTTACGGACCGTGGTTCGAAGCGAGACATGAGCGCGGTCGAGTACGAAGCCTTCCTCGAAGAACGGAACGTTCCGCGAGGAGTGCCGGATCAGGCAGCGGCCGTCATCGCGGATCTCGAAGCGATGGGCGTCGGACGCTTCTACGTCCAGCAGTTCTCGCATCTCGATGACGTTGACACGGATGAACTCGCCCCCGTGTTCAGAGCACTACGAGGATAGGAGAAACCCCATTGTCTATGGGTTCGCACGGGCCTAACCTCGCGCCCATGACACCTCTGCTCGTTGTCGAAGATCTGCACGCCTCGGTCGAAGGGACCGACATCCTCAAGGGTGTCGACCTCAGCGTCAATCAGGGTGAGATCCACGCGATCATGGGCCCGAACGGTTCCGGCAAGTCGACGCTTGCCAACGTGCTGCTTGGCCATCCGTCGTATGTGGTGACGCAGGGCACGATCACCTACAAGGGCGAGGACATCACCGAGGCCACGCCCGACGAACGGGGACGCACCGGCATGTTCCTCGGCTTCCAGTACCCGGAGGAGATCCCGGGCGTCTCTGTCATCAACTTCCTCCGTACAGCGCTCTCCAATCGAACCGGTATCGACTACACGGTGCTCGAACTGCGCCTCAAGGTCGTCGAAGCCATGAGGGACCTTGAGATGGATCCGGCGTTCGCCGACCGATACCTGAACGAGGGCTTCTCGGGCGGCGAGCGGAAGCGCAACGAGGTGCTACAGATGGCTGTCCTCGAACCGGATCTGGCCGTCCTCGACGAGACCGACTCCGGGTTGGACATCGACGCTTTGAAAATCGTTGCTGAAGGCGTGACCCGGCTCAGCAACGAGAACCGTGGGTTCGTCGTGATCACGCACTATCAACGGATGCTCGACTACATCACCCCCGACACGGTCCATGTGTTCATGGACGGCCGAATCGTCGAATCGGGCGGGCCCGGTCTCGCCGACCAGATCGAGGAGTCGGGCTATGACAACTACCGAACCGGAGCTGCTGCGACTTGACCGACCTCAGTCACCTTCGCGAGGACTTCCCGATCCTCACTCGGGAGATCAATGGACGGCCTCTCGTCTACCTGGACTCGGCGGCAACGACCCAGAAGCCGGTTCAGGTCCTGGACGCTGTCGACGAGTTCTACCGGTCGAAGAACGCCAATGTGCACCGCGGGGCGTACTCACTCTCCGCCGAAGCGACCGACGCGTACGAAGGGGCCAGAGCGAAGGTCGCGTCGTTCATCAACGCTTCGTCACCGAACGAACTCGTGTTCTCCAGAGGAGCCACCACCTCGCTCAACCACATCGCCTACGGGTGGGGATTGAATCGCCTCTCAGAAGGCGACCGCGTTGTTCTCACGGTCATGGAACACCACTCCAACATCGTTCCTTGGCAACTCGTCGCCCGGCATACAGGGATCGAACTCGTCTATCTCACCATGGATGATCGATACGAGGTCGACCTGACCGGCCTCGAAGACCTCATCGACGAACGATTGAAGATCGTCGCCGTCTCCGGCATGTCGAACGTAACGGGCACACTCGGCCCCGTTCGCACCCTGGTCGATGCGGCGCGTTCCGTCGGGGCCCTCGTCGTCGTCGATGGCGCCCAACTCGTTCCGCATTCGCCCACCGACGTCCAGGAACTAGATGCCGATTTCCTCGTGTTCTCCGGTCACAAGATGCTGGGGCCGACCGGGATCGGTGCCATGTGGGGCAGACCGGAGCGTCTCGAGGAGATGGAACCGACCGAGGGCGGTGGCGATATGATCGCCGACGTGGGCCTCTACGAGTCCCGCTGGGCCCCCGTCCCCCACAAGTTCGAAGCCGGCACGCCCCCCATCGCACAAGCGGTCGGACTCGGAGCGGCCGTCGACTACCTCACAGCCATCGGAATGGAAACGGTGAGGGATCACGAACAGGAAATCACCGGCTACGCCATGAAGAGGCTTGCCGAAATCCCCGACCTCATCGTGTACGGCCCGAGCGATCCAGAGAACCGTGGCGGCGCCGTGAGCTTCTCGCTCGGCGATATCCACGCCCATGACATCGCCACCATCCTCGATCAGCACGGCGTCGAAGTCCGCGCCGGTCACCACTGTGCGAAGCCATTAATGCGACATCTCCAGGTTCCTGCAACAGCCCGGGCGTCGTTCTACCTCTACAACACGACCGAGGAAGTGGATCAGCTCGTCGAGGGACTTCTCCAAGCTCGCTTGCTGTTCGGCCTCGACGCCTAAGACAGGTATCGTTCGTATCCCATGTCTTCCCTCGATGAGCTCTACCGCCAGGTCATCCTCGACCACTATCGGAACCCACGACGCCGCGGAACGCTCTCCGGACCGCACGTCCACGCAGAGGGGCTGAATCCGTCCTGCGGGGATGAATTCTCCCTCGACATCCAGATCGAAGGCGGCGTGATCACCGACGCGGCCATCCAGGGCCAGGGTTGCTCGATCTCTCAGGCATCCGGATCCATGATGACCGACGTGATCGTCGGCAAGACGGTTGACGAGGCTAGGGAAGTCACAGCGACGTTCAAACTGATGATGGGTATCGAGGAAGGCGACGACCCCCTCGATCCAGAGCGCCCCGGAGCCGTCCTCGGCGAACTCGAGGCGCTTCAAGGTGTGAAGAAGTTCCCGGTACGTATCAAGTGCGCAGACCTCCCCTGGACGACCCTGGCCGAGGCCCTCGATAACTCCGAGGGTTGAATCACGCTCCGGTACGATGAATGTATGGAGTATTCGCCGGCCTCTGCGCTGATCATCGTCGACGTCCAGAACGATTTCGCCGATTCCGACGGATCCCTCTACGTCGCGGGCGGCGAGGACACGGTTCCGTTTATCAACGAGCAGATCGAGATCGCCTCTGACACCGGAGCGACCATCGTCTACACAAGGGACTGGCATCCCGAGTCGACCCCCCACTTCGCCAAGGACGGCGGCATCTGGCCGGTCCACTGCGTCGGTGAGACCTGGGGATCCGAGTTCCATCCCAACCTCGTTGTGGGCAACAGGGAGATCAAGAAGGGCTCCGGTGGAGAGGACGGGTATTCGGGGTTCACGGTTCGCGATCCGGAAACCGGAGAAGAGTCGGCGACCGGTCTCGAAATGATCCTTAGAGACGAAGGAGTCACCAGCGTGGTCGTGCTCGGTCTCGCTACCGACTACTGCGTGAAAGAGACCGCACTCGATGCAGTCCGACTGGGATTCTCGACGACCCTTCTCGCCGACGGCGTTCGCGCCGTCAACCTCTCGCCGGGAGATGGAGTGCGGGCGATC
>CAZWDQ010000011.1:14397-33600 GCA_964632475.1 uncultured Acidimicrobiaceae bacterium | reverse complement strand
CTGATCTACTGATCTACTGATCTACTGCCTATTCGAGTCACGCTTGATCCCGACGCCCGTGCCCCATCTACCATGCCCCAGCGATGACCCGACTTCCTGTTAGCCGTGCTCTGATCTCTGTCTCGAACAAGACGGGACTGATCGGGTTCGCGCGCCGCCTTCATGCGGCGGGTGTCGAGATCGTTTCATCCGGGGGAACCGAACGGGCTCTGCAGGAAGAAGGCGTTCCGGTGACTGCGATCGCCGACGTCACCGATGCACCTGAGATGCTCGACGGGCGTGTCAAGACGCTTCATCCGGTCGTTCACGGCGGCATCCTTGCCAATCTCGATCGTCCATCCCACCTCGCAGACCTTGAGCAGCGCGGCATCGAGCCGTTCCAGCTTGTTGTCGTGAACCTGTACCCGTTCGAGGCGACGGTGGCCGGCGAGCCTTCGCCCGAGGAAGCGATCGAGCAGATCGACATCGGCGGGCCGGCGATGATTCGTGCCGCGGCGAAGAACCACGCATGGGTGGCGGTCGTCGTGTCGCCCGACCGCTACGACGACGTCGCGACGGCGGTCGAGCAGGGTGGTCTCACGGCGAAGGGTCGCGTCGATCTCGCCAAGGAGGCCTTCTTCCGCACCGCCGCGTATGACGCGGCGATCGTCAATTGGATGGAGAGGGACGGAGGAGATCGCCTCGTTCTGCCGATTGAGAAGGCTTCGTCGCTCCGCTACGGAGAGAATCCACACCAGGCTGCCGCCTTGTACGCGGCACAAGACTCAGGCGGCTGGTGGGCAGGTGCGGATCAACTCCAGGGCAAGGAGATGTCGTTCAACAACTATGCGGACGCCGATGCGGCCTGGCGGCTGGTGAACGACCTCCCGGCCGGAGCTGTTGCGATTCTCAAGCACATGAACGCTTGCGGCGCCGCCACGGCCCGTTCGATGGTCGAGGCGTTCGATCGAGCCTGGGAGTGTGACCCGCTGTCCGCATTCGGAGGTGTCGTTGGTCTCAACCGGACGCTCGACGAGGCTGCCGCCTTGGCGATGGTTCGGAATTTCGTTGAAGTTGTGATCGCTCCGGAGATCACCGACGACGCGAGGGCGATCCTCGAACAGAAGAAGAATCTGCGCGTCCTGGTCGCGCCTCCGCCGTCGTCGTTCGATCTCGACATGAGGACGATCGACGATGGCTATCTGGTACAGAAGAGAGACGTCGTGGCAGTAGACGCGGGGGCATGGCACGCGAGGACTCGGGAACCGACACCATCCGAGACCAAGGACTTGGAGCTGGCATGGGCGGTCGCAGCCCACACGAAGTCGAACGCCATCGTACTCGTGAACGACGGTGCGGCGGTGGGCGTCGGAGCCGGCGATCAGAGCCGCGTCGGCGCGGCCAAACGTGCACTCGCCAAGGCGGGGGACCGAGCGCGAGGCGCCGTATGCGCATCCGATGCGTTCTTTCCATTCCGCGACGGGCCCGACACGCTTGCGGAGGCCGGGGTCGTGGCCATCGTGGAGCCCGGCGGGTCCATGCGGGACGACGAGGTGATCGAGTCTGCAATCGAGCATGACATCGCACTCATGTTCACAGGAGAAAGGCATTTTCGACATTGAGCGCACTCATTCTCTCGGGCAGAGACGTGTCGGCTGCTGTACTGGCCGGGGTCCGCGATAGCGTCGCAGCGTTGAACCAGCGCGGGCGAACCGTCGGTCTGGCGACCGTCCAGGTCGGTGACGATTCCGCCTCGAAGATTTACGTCAGGAACAAGCACCGTGCCGCAGAGGCCGCCGGGATGCTGTCCCTCGACCGGCAACTTCCTGTAACGGCATCGCAGGCTGACGTAGAAGCTGTTGTTACCGAACTCAATGCTGACGACCGCGTCGATGGGATGATCGTGCAACTGCCCCTGCCTGCTGGCCTCAATGACGAAGCGGCCGTGGAGATGGTCGACCCCAGCAAGGATGCGGACGGGCTTCATCCTTTCAATCTTGGCCAACTCGTGCTCTCCCGTCCCGGACCGATCCCGGCGACGCCCGGCGGCATCATGCGGATCCTCGATCACTACGGGATTCAGACGTCGGGTGCGACTGCCGTGATCGTGGGTCGATCGCTTCTTGTCGGTCGCCCCCTCGCTCTTCTGCTCGGACAGAAGGGCGTTGACGCCACTGTCATCCAGGCGCACTCGAGAACTCCCGACCTGGCCGGGGTGTGTCGTGGGGCCGACATCCTGGTGGCAGCCGTGGGCCGACCGAAGATGTTCGGCGAACGCTTCGTCAAGCCCGGAGCCACGATCATCGACGTTGGAATCAACCGAACCGATGACGGTCTCGTGGGCGACGTCGACTTCGACGCCGTTGTCAGTGTCGCAGGGGCAATCACCCCTGTGCCCGGCGGCGTGGGTCCGATGACGATCGCCACACTACTGGCCAACACGGTGGCGCTGGCCGAAGCGAAGGACAACTGAGAAGAGGCGGAACGAACCGCCAACGAAAGGTGCAACGACATGGGCTCAATGATCACGATGACCGACGCGGGGCTGAACGTCCCGAACGACCCGATCATCCCGTTCATCGAGGGAGACGGAATCGGACCGGACATCTGGGCAGCGGCCGTGCGGGTTCTCGATGCAGCCGTCGCAAAGGCATACGGTGACGAGCGGAAGATCGAGTGGAAGGAGGTCCTCGCGGGTCAGAAGGCATTCGACGAGACCGGCGAGTGGCTGCCGGAAGCCACGACCGACGCGTTCCGCGAGCACATCGTCGGGATCAAGGGCCCACTCACGACGCCTGTCGGCGGCGGTATTCGCAGCCTGAACGTGGCGTTGCGCCAGATCCTCGACCTCTACGTCTGCCTCCGACCCGTGTGTTGGTACGCAGGCGTCCCCTCCCCGGTCAAGCGCCCCGAACTCATCGACATGGTGATCTTCCGTGAGAACACCGAAGATGTCTACGCCGGCAAGGAACTCGAAGCAGGTTCCGACGACGTTGCGAAGCTCCTCGCCTTCATGGCCGACGAGTACGACTGGGACATCCGTGCCGACAGCGGCATCGGCATCAAGCCGATCTCCGAGACGGGAACGAAGCGCCTGGTCCGTGCGGCGCTCCGGTACGCGGTCGACAACAACCGTTCATCGGTGACGTTGGTCCACAAGGGCAACATCATGAAGTTCACCGAAGGTGCGTTTCGCACCTGGGGCTACGAGGTCGTGCGGGACGAGTTCTCCGACGTCGCCGTCGGCTGGGATGATTGTGGCGGAGACCCGGGTGACAAGATCCTGGTCAAGGATGTCATCGCCGATGCATTCCTCCAGCAGATTCTCACCCGACCCGCCGAGTACGACGTGATCGCCACGATGAACCTCAATGGCGACTTCATCTCTGACGCCCTTGCCGCACAGGTCGGCGGAATCGGGATCGCTCCCGGGGGAAACATCAACTACGCCAACGGGTACGCGGTATTTGAGGCAACGCACGGAACAGCACCCAAGTACACCGGGATGGACAAGGTCAACCCCGGGTCGGTCATCCTCTCAGGCGAACTGATGCTTCGCTATATGGGTTGGAACGAAGCCGCTGATCTCATCGTGAAGGGCATGGAGGGGTCGATCGGTGACAAGATCGTCACGTACGACTTCGCCCGCCTCATGGACGGTGCCACCGAGGTGAAGACCAGCGAGTTCGCAAACGCGATGATCGAGAGAATGTGACGATGGGTATTGGGAAGATCAGCGGATAGGTCTTGTCCCTCCCCTCAGTCCGGATCCGCGGTTTGTGAGGCGACAGAGGATCCATTTCCTGACCCCCCGACGGAACGGCGGGGGAACGCGAGGGGCCTGCGACGAGCAGGGGGGGCCTTTGCGAGTTCGTAGCGGGCCGCTCGTGTCCGAGAGTGATGGCTCGAAGCTGCCCCCTCTGGCCTGCCGGCCATCTCCCCCACTTCGTGGGGGACAATGTCAGCGAGCGCGGCTCGTGTCTTCACCCAGACCGTGAAGAACGAAGCGGAGGGGGTCAAGGGCCTCAGTCGAAGGGAACCGTCTGACCCCTCCCGTCAGCGCATGGCGGCGCTGCCACCCTCCCCTGAGGGGAGGGAAGAGGACGCGACATGCACCATGGGCGCACATCCGTTCAGGTTCACGGGACAGGCACACTCTTGCCTATCCCCGCGTCCTCTGAGTACTGAGTATCGAGTACGCAGGTGGGGCGGTCCCAGCAGGGACCGCCCCACTAGCCTTGGACCGTTCCGCAAACAGAAGGAGTCACGATGAGCAAGGTCACCGTTGTAGGGGCCGGAAAATACGGATCCACGACCGTCCAGCGTCTGGCCGAAGCCGACGTCGTCGACGAGGTCGTGATGTTCGACATCGTCGACGGATTGCCCCAGGGTCTCGCCCTCGACATGAATCAGTCCCGACCGGTCCTCGGCTATCGGACTCTCGTGACTGGATCCAACGATTACGCGGACACGGCAGACAGCGATGTCGTCGTGATCACCGCTGGCCTGCCCCGCAAGCCTGGCATGAGCCGTATGGACTTGCTCGGCGTGAACGCCAAGATCGTCAAGACCGTTACCAAGGAGATCGCTGCCTACTCCCCGAACTGCGTGATCATCGTGGTCACCAATCCACTGGATCAAATGACGACCCTGGCGGCGGAAGCTTCCGGTTTTCCGAAGGAACGGGTCATGGGTCAGGCGGGCATGCTCGACTCCGCGCGCTTGGCGCACTTCATCTCGGAGAAGGCCGGCATCGATGTTCTGTCGGTGAAGGCGGTCACACTCGGGAGCCACGGTCCAACGATGGTCCCCGTCCCGTCCCTTTGCGAGATCGATGGCAAGCCAATGGATGAGGTTCTCGACGCCGATACGATCGACGAGTTGGTTGATCGGACCCGCGGCGGCGGAGCCGAGATCGTGGCCTTCCTCAAAACCGGTTCTGCGTACTACGCCCCGTCGGCCGCAGCGGCAGCGATGGTTGAGGCCGTCGTCACGGACAGTGGTGCAGAGATGCCGGTGTGCGCTTGGATGACCGGCCAGTACGACATCGATGGTGTCTATCTCGGAGTTCTGGCAAGGCTCGGTGCCGGTGGAGTGACCGAGGTTTGCGAAGTGCCATTGACCGATGAGGAAGTCGCCGGTCTGCGCGAAGCGGCGGTCGCCGTCAAGGCCAAGGTCGCGGATCTGGAAGAGATCGAGTTCTAGAGCCACCGGCTGCCAGCTACCAGCCGCCAGCTACCAGCAAGAAGAGGGAGGGCCCGGGCATTCGCCCGGGCCCTCCCTCTTGGTTCTTGTGTTCCGGTCAGCTGGGCGAAGAGGCTCCGGCGGCTGCTTCGGCCTTTTCGCGCTCGTACTGTTCGAGCGATTCACGGATCTCCCTGGCGCTCTTCTCGGCAGCTGCACGCTGCTCCTTTGCCCTCGTCCTGGCGATGATGAGGTCCCTTCGAGTGGCCCAGAGGGCGACGGCACCCACAAAGAGGATCATGATGCCAAACAGGGCGATGAACCAGCCCAGGCTCACCTGCACGTCCTTGTACTGACCGGAAACACCGACCGTGGCAACCTGAGCATCCAGGAGCGTGGTCCGAAGCGATCCTCCCGACAGGCCTATGACGGCGCCACCGAGAACCGACGAGTAGATCAGCATGCGGTTCGCCGCCAGGCCATGTGGCGAGGTTGCGAGGGCAAAGAGACCGAGGAGACCGACAGCGAAGAACGCGGCAACTCCCGGGTTCGTCTCGATGGTGCTGCCACCAACTGTGGTGGAGAGAAGGAGGAAGATCGCCACAAGAGTGCCGAGACCGATAACGACACGAATGATGAATCGATCGAGGGCAGGTAGACGGGGGAGGACGAGGCTCTTGAACGTTCGGTAGAGCATCAAGGTGAGGAGCAGCGTCAGCACCGCGATGACGATTCCGCTGAATGTGACCGACATCGAGTCAGACCCGAAGATGGAGACGAGGACCGTTGCAGCCACCGTCGTTGCTGCGACGACCGATGCCGAGTACGGGACCTCAACGGCTCTATTCAACGAAACCGCGAGGCCCATCAGCAGGAGTGCAGCGCCGACCGCGAAGTAGGTCCAACCCTGGTCCATGTCGTAGCCGGTCAGCGCCCACGGCTCAACGAGGAAGTTGTAGGCGGGGTTCGTCCTCGCCATCTCCCAGACGATCGAGACCATGACGATCGCGGGACCGAGGATGATCGCGATCTTGCTCCAATTCTGTTTCAACTCTGTCTCCTTGTCGGCGACACTCTACTCCGCTCCTTGTTCAGCCGGAGTCGTTGCCCTGTAAGAGTTCTTGCCCCCGTGAAGGGGTACCGTTAGGGTTACACTGCTGTGATTCACCTCAGCATCAACCACCAACTAGGGAGGTCTCTGTGAACAAGGGAGAGCTTATCGAAGCTGTCGCTCGCAATACCGGCGAGTCGAAGGCAACTGCTGCCAAGGTTATTGACGAAACACTCGACGTCATCGTGTCCGGCGTCGTGAGCCAAGGCAAGGTTCAGATCACCGGATTCGGGACGTTCGAGGCACGCGACCGCAAGGCGCGTACGGCTCGTAACCCGCAGACAGGTGCAGAAGTCAAGGTCGCGGCAACCCGCGTCCCCGCATTCAAGGCGGGCAAGGCCTTCAAGGATCAAGTCAAGCCCGGCTGATCCAAGAAGCGAAGCCAAACAAAGGAAGGAGGGCGCCCTGTGGGCGCCCTCCTTCCTTTGTGGCACTGAGTACTGAGTGTTGAGTACCTGGTGCAGTCGCTCTAGAAATCCAGGTCGAGTGTGCTCGACACCCGGGCGAACTCGTTGATGAGCCCCTGATACATCATGACCTTGGCCATGTTGCCGCCAACCTTGATCTTGCCGGTCATGAACGCCATCTGAACGTTCAACTCGCCCTTGGCGATGGCTGCGGCCGTCTCGTAGTCGCTTGACACCGAGGCGTCTGCATCTTCGAGGGTGCCCAAGGTCATCGCGGCGGTGCCATCACCGACCGAGAGGTAGTAGTCGATTGCTCCGGCCGGGGCATCGGTGACGTCAAACTGCAGTCCGAGGTCGACGTTCGCCATCGCCCCCTGGAAACCTGCATCGGCATTCAACGCCGCGGTGCCTTCGGTCATATGCTCTTCGCTGAGGAACGTGGCCAAGGTGTGATCCTTTCATCGCGGTCGATCCGAACTGATGATAGCCCCAATTTTGAGCGATCAATCAAGATCAGCACTTCGCTTTGGGCACTCAGTACGGTCAGCAGTGACGGCGCGCAGCGCCTTCACTGCTGACCTTGTTTTCTGAGGTTCTTCCACTGGGCTGCGACGTAGTCGCGGTTCATCCAGGCGATGACGTCGATCGAGATGCTCTTCGGACATGCCATCTCACACTCACCGAAGTTCGTGCATGAGCCGAAGAACGACTCCATCGTTTCGACCATCGCAACCGTGCGGAGATACCGCTCGGGCGAGCCCTGCGGGAGCAGGTTCAGGTGAGCGATCTTCGCCCCGGTGAAGAGGTTCGCAGCGCTGTTCGGGCACGCAGCAACGCATGCTGCGCAGCCGATACACGACGCAGCGTCCATCGAGGCTTCCGCGGCCGGCTTGGGAACAGGGATGACGTTGGCATCCGGGGCCGCACCGATGTTCGCGGAGATGAAACCGCCCGCCTGAATGATCTCGTCGAACGGCTGACGATCCACGATGAGGTCTCGAAGGACGGGGAAGGCCACAGCTCGCCACGGTTCGATCGTGATCATGTCGCCGTCGCTGAACTTCCGCATGTGGAGCTGGCAGGATGCCGTCCCGCTCTGCGGCCCGTGGGGATGACCATCCACCATGACTCCGCACGTTCCGCAGATTCCCTCTCGACAGTCGCTGTCGAACGCGATCGGCTCGACGCCTTCGTCATTGAGGTCCTCGTTCACCTCGTCGAGCATCTCGAAGAACGAAGCATCGGGGCTGATGTCCTTGGCCTCGTAAGTCTCGAAGCCGCCTTCGACGTCGGGTCCTGCTTGCCGCCAGACGCGGAGCGTGATGTCCATCATTTGTAGCTCCTCTGCGTCAGAGCCACATATTCGAACTCGAGCTGCTCCTTGTGAAGGGTCGGCGGCGAATCTTCCCCATGCCACTCCCAGGCGGACACGTATGCGAAGTTCTCGTCGTCGCGTTTCGCTTCGCCGTCTTCGGTCTGATGCTCGACCCGATAGTGACCGCCACACGATTCCTCACGCTGGAGGGCGTCGCGAACCATCAGTTCGGCGAGTTCGAAGAAGTCGGCTACTCGTCCGGCACGCTCGAGGGACTGGTTCAGAGACTCGTTCGTCCCTAGCACCTTGACGTCGTTCCAGAACTCGGCCTTGATCCTCGGGATCTCTTCGAGTGCCCACTCGAGGCCTTCGCGGTCGCGTGACATGCCGCACTTGTCGATCATGATCTTTCCCAGCCGCCGGTGGAAGTAGTCGACCGAGTGGGTTCCATTGGTGGAGAGGAACTTGTCGATCTGAGCCGTCACCGAATGCTCGGCGTCGACAAACGCCGGGTCGTCGGTTGGCACGGGATCCACATTGAGCCAGTTCGCCAGATACCCGGAGATCGTCGCAGGCAGCACGAAGTAGCCGTCGGCTACGCCCTGCATAAGAGCCGAGGCCCCAAGCCGGTTTGATCCGTGATCTGAGAAGTTCGCTTCGCCGGACGCGAACAAGCCCGGGATGGTGGTCTCGAGGTTGTAGTCGACCCAGAGACCACCCATCGTGTAGTGGGGGGCCGGGTAGATCCGCATGGGGACCTCGTACGGGTTCTCATCGGTGATGCGTTCGTACATTTCGAAGAGGTTCCCGTAGCGATCCTCGATTACCTGGCGCCCGAGCCGGCTGATGGCGTCTGCGAAGTCGAGGTACACACCGTTGTTCAGCGGGCCCACACCCTTGCCGCCCTGGACCATCCGCATCGCCGCCCGAGATGCCACGTCACGCGGTACGAGGTTGCCGAAAGCCGGATACTGCCGCTCGAGGTAGTAGTCCCGCTCGTCCTCGGGGATGTCGTTCGCGGCGCGGGCGTCGTTGGGGGTTTTGGATACCCAGATTCGGCCATCGTTGCGCAACGATTCCGACATGAGGGTCAGCTTCGACTGGTGCTCGTCGCTCGCCGGAATGCACGTGGGGTGGATCTGGGTGAACGACGGGTTCGCGAACAGAGCCCCCTTGCGGTGGGCCCTCCATATGGCCGTTCCATTGCAGTTCATCGCGTTGGTGGACAGGAAGTAGGCGTTCGAGTAGCCACCGGTGGCGAGCACAACCGCGTGAGCGGAGTGACTCTCGATCTCTCCAGTGACGAGATCGCGCGTCACTATTCCCACGGCGCGACCGTCCTTCATCACGAGTTCGACCATCTCGGTGCGTGTGAACAGTTCAACGGTGCCCAGCCCGACCTGGCGGGCGAGTGCCTGATAGGAGGTCAGCAGGAGCTGCTGGCCGGTCTGCCCGCGGGCATAGAATGTCCGGGAGACCTGAGCGCCACCGAACGACCTGTTGTCGAGCATGCCGCCGTATTCACGGGCATACGGGGCTCCCTGGGCGACCGTCTGGTCGATGATCGCGTCAGACACCTCTGCGAGTCGGTAGACGTTCGCCTCACGAGAGCGGTAATCCCCGCCCTTGACGGTGTCGTAGAACAGCCGGAAGACACTGTCGTTGTCGTTCGGGTAGTTCTTGGTCGCGTTGATACCGCCCTGCGCTGCGATGGAGTGAGCGCGGCGGGAGGAGTCGTTGTATGTGAACGCCTTGACGTTGTAGCCGAGCTCTCCGAGAGCGGCGGCGGCGCCGGCACCAGCGAGACCGGTGCCGACCACGATGATCTCGTATTTGCGCCGGTTGGATGGGTTGACGAGCTTGACGTCGAACTTGCGTTTCGTCCACTTCTGCTCGATCGGCCCTTCCGGGATCTTGGCGTCCAGCATGGGAGTCTGTTCTGTATTCACGATGATGCCCTTTCTCAGCCGGAGACCGTGAGGAGACCGAACTGGACAGCGATCGGGATCGACGAGTTCCCGATGAGGATCGCGAGTGCGAAGGCAACGGCGAACCACCGGCGCCAGTCGTTGTATCGGGGATTGGAGAGGCCGACGCTCTGGAACATGCTCCAGGCTCCGTGATAGATGTGGAACGCGAGAGCGATCTGTGCGATCACATAGAAGAGCGCCACGTACCAGCGCTCGAAGCTGTAGATCACGTTGTCGTAGACCGAGCTGTGCACGTAGTCGGGGTTGAACGTTCCGGTCGTCAGGTCGCCGACATGGAAGATGACGAAGAGCAGGATGATGACGCCACCCCAGCGCATCGTGCGGTTGGCGTAGTTGACGGCCGAGTACTGGCGCGTGGCCTCGTATCGAATCTTGCCGCGTGCTTTCCAGTTCCTGAGCGTGAGGACTGTGGCGGACCAGATGTGGATGCCGAACATCGCCAGGAGGCCGATGCGGAAGATCCAGAGAACACCGCTTTCGGGAACGATGGGGTAGAGGAGTGTCCGCAGCGCCTCCGCGTAGTGATCGAGGTCCTCGGCGCCCAGGTAGATCTTCATGTTGCCGATCATGTGGACCAGGACATAGGCGAGTAGACCGGCGCCGGTCAACGCCATCATCCACTTCATCCCGATGTCGGAAGTGAAGAAGGGTCCGAGCCAGGAGCGCCAGCCGGATCGCCGGTTGACCTCGAGGCGACGCGTCTTCGTCGTCACAGTGTGTTCCTCCGATAGTTCGACAGAATGATTATCGCGTCCTCAACTCGGTCTGTCGAAACGGCCGCGATCGTTTCGTGACAAGGCGCGCGTTGAGATTCAGGTTGACAAGCGCGCGCGGTGTTGGGAGAATCACACTGTTGTGATTACACATCCCTGGGAGTCCTGATGTTCGGTGAATTCATCGAAGCGCTTCAAGCCGAAGGCTTCGACATGTCCTGGCAGGATTTTGCCAACTGTCGCGGAGCCGATCCCGACCTGTTCTTTCCCGAGCGTGGCGCGTCGACTCGCACCGCCAAGGGCATCTGCCGCGAGTGCACCGTTCTCGATGAGTGCCTCGAGTTCGCGATCGTATCGAGCGAGAAGTTCGGCATCTGGGGTGCGATGTCCGAGCGAGAGCGTCGCAAGATCCGCAAAGAGCGCCAGATCGCAGCGACCCGCCGTGAAGCGGTCTGATACCAGCGGAACTGGTATCAGACGTAGTCCGCACTCCGTACGGGGTGCAGAGCTTCACCAGAGGCATGGTGGGTCCTATCGGACTACGGAGTACCTCCCCTCGCGGGACGGCGTAGGATTGAAGTAGTGCACCAAACAAAGGAGCTTCTCGGTTGAGCCCCACCGTTACTGCCATCATCGTCATTGTCGTCGGCCTGGTTCTGCTGGGGATCATTTGGGCGGTAGCTTCGATCATGAAGAGCACTCCCTCGGATGTGAGCGCCGGCTCCGCTCCTGCTCGCGTGGCACAGGACCAGCTCAGGCCGATCCTTCTCGACTTCCACGTCCGGGGCGACGCCGCAGAGATCCACTACGCGGTACCGCTCGGTGAAGGCAAAGTGGGCGATCACCTCCGCGACCTGCTGCGTCACGACGCGTATCTCGTGCTGCACGAGAAGAGGGCCCACGGTCTGCCGATCGCACAGGTCTCCAAAGCCAGGGTCTTCGGACGCCGCGGGGAGGAGTCGGTCGAGATTGACGTGATGGAGCTCGAAGTTCCCGGTGAGATCCCCGAGATCGTCGCACCCGAACTCGTTCCTCACGCGTCGATCGCCGGATTCGATCCGCTCGCTCATCTCGGTGAGCAGGAATTCGATGTCCAACCCGGTGTAGCCGATCGGGTGTCAGAGGAAGAGCTCCCTCCCTTCCTCGATGATCTCGTCATAGCGAAGTCGGTTGAAGCGCGGCTACGGGCCGCAGGCGTCGACCCGACTGATGTCTCGTTGCAGGATCTAGCGGTCTCGCTTTTCAGAACTGCCGGCTATGAAGTCGAGGTCGAGCGAGCGGGCTTCACAACCCTGGAGAGCGGGAACGCAGAGTTGTACACGGCACGCAAGGCCGGAACCGACGTGCTGGTCGTCGTCGTTCCTTATGCTGAAGGTGAGCACCCAGAGCTCATGGAGCGCATGGTCAACACGTTCACCATCGAAGTTGCCCAGACCAACCCCCAGCGGGCGCTGCTCATCACAGACAAGTTCGGCCCATACCTCGTGTACGAGAAGGAACGCAGCGATCCCCGCTGTCGCTTCATCACCAGAGAACGCCTCCAAGCATTCGTCGACGGCTTCGCGGTGCAATGATCCGGCTTCGCCGGATGTGCTGAGTACTCAGTACTCAGTCCTCAGCACTCGGTACCGAGAACGAGTCGGTGAGTGGGAACGCCGAGGGAGAGCGCAAACCCATCTAGACTCGTTCTTACTGAAAGGAACTCTGTGCTTTTTGCTTTCATCAAGAACCTCGGCGGGCCTGAGCTGCTGATCATTCTGGTGGTGGTCCTTCTACTCTTCGGTGCTTCGAAGCTCCCCGGCCTGGCTCGATCGATCGGTGCCTCGACGAAGGAGTTCAAGAAGGGTGTCGAAGAAGGCGTCGAGGACGATGACGCCAAGTCCGATTCCAAAGAAGTCTGACCCCCGACCAAGTATTCGGGAACCGGATCGGTCTGTCGGACGTTTATCCCACGGTTGTGGGGAGACATGACTGACGAACTGACACCGACCTGGGAAGACGTTGCGCATCGCTATGGGCGCAAGATCTACAACTTCGCCTACCGCCTCACCGGAAACCCGGATGATGCCGCAGACCTTGTGCAAGAAGTCCTACTCCGCGTCCGAAACGGATTGTCGTCATATACGCCCGGCTCGTTCGAGGGCTGGCTGTGGCGTATCACCCGCAACGCCTTCCTCGATGGCATCAGGAAGAAGAAGCGCCGGCCGGAGTCAGCATTGCCGGAGGGCGACCACCACGCTCTTGGCTCGAGCCCGTCGCCCGATGAGGTACTTGCTTCGATTCGCCTGTCCGACGACGTGCAATCGGCGCTCCTCAAGCTTCCGTACGAGTTCCGCGAGGCAGTTGTGCTCTGCGACGTCGTCGGTCTGGCCTACGACGAGATCGCTGAGGCGACCGATGTCCCGGTCGGCACCGTGCGAAGCAGGATCCACCGTGGCCGCAAGCTTCTCAGGGGGATGCTGACATGGCCGGTCTGATCTTTGATCCCGAAGTGCACGGCGAGCTCTTCTCCGCCTACCTCGATGGCCAGTTGACACGGGCCGAGGTGGCGGCGGTCAGTGAACTGCTTGATGGAGACCAGGAGGCGATCAAGGAGTTCCTGGCTCTTCGCAACGTCCGCACGTCGCTTCGTCTCCTTCCCGAGTTCGAGGTTCCGGCGGCGCTGCTGCCCGATGGACATCTCGGCGATCGACTCTCCGCGTACCTGGACGGGGAGTTGGTCACGTTGGAACACCGGCGAGTCACGAAACACCTCGTCGACTGTGCAGATTGTCGGGCAGTGCTCCAGGAACTCGATGGAGCCAGGATCGCCGTCCGGTCCCTACCCGGCGTTGAGACGACGATGACGGGAGAAATCCCAGCGACACCGACTCCCAAGCGGCGCCGTCGTATCGTCGCCGGCGGCCTTGGCGCTGCGGCGGCGGCTGCGCTCCTTGTGGGCCTCGCCGTGGGCGGTGGTGACGAACCCGTGTTCGTGCTCGACGATCTTGTGACCCATCACATCGCCAGGGCATCGGCGGAGCCCGGTTTTGCTGTCCTTCCCCCGGTGTTCGAGGTGGCGGCACCATGATCATCCGCCGGATATTGAGTAGACCCGCAAGCCGGCAAGTGCAGCCTCAGGCGCCGACTCGTCCTCTTCCCTCCCCCCAGGGGAGGGTGGCAGCGCCCTCAGGCGCTGACGGGAGGGGTCAGACGGTTCCGCCCGAAGACCCTGACCCCCTCCGCCTCCTTCGTCGGCACCTCCCCCTGAGGGGGAGGAAGAGGACAGGAAGCGCCCTGCTAGCGCGACTCCTCATCACCGGTGGCCTCGTTGCTGTGATCTCTGTCGTTGCGGTAGGTCCTGCTGTCGCAGACGATCTCGCCGACTACCTCGCCGACGCAAGTGACACGGTCTATTCCGGACGAAGCGTCGTCGGCACCACGTGGGACGGTTTCGAGAGCATCGGCATCGTTGAGGTCCAGCACCTCGGGGGTATGTCAACAATCGGTTCGGGGCCGTCATACGCGACGATAGGCGATGGCCGAATGCGCATCGACGGTCCGACCGGCGTGGCTCTCTCGTTCATCGGTGCGACGCAGTTCGATCTGGAAACCCGGTATGCCGTTGCTTCGGGAGGCCCGACGGAGCATCTCGGCCGACCGGCACA
The DNA here is from genome assembly GCA_964632475.1 of uncultured Acidimicrobiaceae bacterium. Lineage (GTDB taxonomy): Bacteria > Actinomycetota > Acidimicrobiia > Spongiisociales > UBA5794 > JAHEEL01. The sequence continues at coordinate 19,253 of CAZWDQ010000011.1, read as the reverse complement.
CATCCTTGAGGTCATGGAGGCTGGGTTCCTCCGGATGAGGATGATCGTCGATGAATCGACGTCCGCGCCCGTGGCGACGGAGGTGTTCTCACGGGACGGCAGTGTCTTCCGTTACTCGTCGATGATCAATTTCTCTGTCTCGGTCGATCCGGAGATGGCGTTGACCGACGAACACCCCTACGAGATGATGAAGCCGGTGGACCAGGCCGGTCTCCCTGACGATGCGGCCGGATACCGGCTCGTCGACGGCTACGCCGGGCCCCAGGGCGCGAACCAGGCCTTCTACACGGATGGCTTGTTTTCGTTCTCGGTGTTCACGACGAACGGTCGTGTGAACTGGGAGGCTGCGATCGACGATGAACTCCCGTACACCGTCGATGGTCAGGCCTACTGGCGAGTCATCAACCCGGCGAACGTCTGGGTTATGTGGAACGCTCCAGGTACGACCCTCGCCCTCGTCGGCGACCTGCCTCCCGACCACCTCGACGGAGTCCTGGCAGAGCTGCCAAAGCCGGGCAGAGAAGGCTGGATGACCCGATTGTGGAATCGGTTCTTCGGCTAGAGAACCAAGACACAAGTAGCAAGACGACAGAAGTGGTCTGGTCTTGCTACTTGCTACTTGCTACTCATCTCCCGATCTCTCTTCGCGCTATCACCATCTGATGGACCTCATCGGGGCCGTCTGCGATCCGGAGGGTTCTCGCGGCGGCCCACATGCGGGCGAGTGGCGTGTCGTCTGAAACACCGGCACCACCGTGAACCTGGATGGCCTTGTCGAGGACCCACAACGTCATGCGTGGAACGACGACCTTGATCTCCGAGATCTCCCTGCGGGCCTCGCGGTTCCCGACCGTGTCGAGTTTCCATGCCGTGTACAGCACGAGGAGGCGGGCCTGGTTGATCCGCCAGCGGGCCTCCGCGATCCAGTCCTGAACGACGCCCTGGCGTGCGATCGGGCCGCCGAACGCCTCCCGCTCCTTCGCTCGAGCCACCAACAGCTCCAGGCCGCGTTCGGCCATGCCGATCGCCCGCATCGTGTGATGGACGCGGCCGGGGCCGAGTCGGGCCTGGGCGATCATGTATCCGGCGCCTTCACCCGCGATCAGGTTCGAGGCTGGGACGCGCACGTTGCTGTAGCGGATCTCGGCGTGGCCACCCCGGTCGTGGTAGCCGAAGACAGGCACGTCACGAACGATCTCTACGCCGGGAGCGTCGCTCGGGACGAGGATCATCGAGTAGCGGTCCTTGGGCGATGCCTCTGTGCTGGTGATCCCCATGACGATCGCGATCTTGCAGTCGGACGAGTTGCCGCCGGTCGACCACCACTTCGTGCCGTTGACGATGTAGTGATCTCCGTCGCGGGTGACCGTTGTTGCGAGATTGCGAGGATCGGATGACGCAACGGCGGGTTCGGTCATGGAGAAGCAAGACCGGATCTCGCCGTCGAGAAGGGGGAGAAGCCACCGTTCCTTCTGCTCTTCGGTACCGAAGTGGTAGATCACTTCCATGTTCCCGGTGTCGGGAGCCGAGGAGTTCACCGCCTCCGGGGCGAGTTCGATGCTGCGTCCCGTGAGTTCGGCGAGCGGTGCGTACTCGACGTTCTTGAGCCCTGGTCCGAACTCGGGGTCGGGGAGGAAGAGATTCCAGAGACCGCGGGATCTGGCATCGGCCTTCAGTTCCTGCAGGACCGGTGTCGCTTCGACGCGGTTTCCCTGTGCTGCGACCTGCTCTTCCTGGGTCGCCTCGGCGGGATAGACCCGTTCGTCCATGAACGACTGGAGGCGTTCGAGATACTCAACCGTGCGAGCGTTGTGTGAGAAGTCCATGCTCGGACGTTAGTTCTCAGGGATTGGGCCTGGGCCGACCTACTGCCGGTCGTCCTTCGCCTCGTCGTAGTAGTCGAGGCGGTCGACGGGCAGGACCATCGATGTCAGGAAGTTCATGACGTGGGCGGTGATGCGCTTCAAGAACCGGTAGTACAGGGCCCTCGAGACGGCATCTCCCGGAGTGCCGACCGATCCGTAGGTGGCCCTGACGTGGTCGTCGTACTCGTTGAGGAAGGCGTCGGCCTTGGCGATCAAGTCGCGAGCCCGATCGGCGTCGCGACTCTCGAACGCGTCGGCAGCGTCGCCGAGGAGTCGGGAAACCCGGTCCCGGTAGCTGGCGAGTTCCTCGCGGTCCGGTGCGTTCTCGAAATCGGCTCCGTACTTCACGAGGTCGTAGAAGTTCTTCGAGTAGTCGCCGATTCGCTCGGCGTCCTTGACGGTGCTCATGTAGGCGAGGACCAGTGGGAGATCGACTGTGTCGTGTAGCGAGGCATGGATCATCAACTCGCGCCGTACGTCGCGCTGGGCGACATTGATGCCGCGGTCCGTCGACTTGAGCTCCCGCTTCGTCTCCTTGGACTCACCGCCGCCGAAGAGGGCTTCCATGGCAGTATCGAACATGTCGCGACCGTCGAGCACCATCTGGACGAGCGTGGTCTCGACTTCGTCGATCGCCGAGTCGCCACCCTTGAAGAACTGGAACACCATGTCGACCTCCCTATGTGATCAAGATAATCAGAATCGGCAATGCAACGAACGCGCCGGCCACGTAGACCACGGCGACCCACTTCTTGTTCATCGCTGTTCGTGCAAGACCGCCTGCCAGAGCGATGGGGATTCCCCGGATCTTCGGGATCGGGTAGAGAATCAGGATCCCGAGCAGGTTGAAGAGGAGATGGACGAGCGCGATCGAGAGTCCGTCCACCGTTCCGGCAGCAAAGGCTGCCAGGAGTGCCGTGATCGTCGTGCCGACGTTTGCGCCAAGCGTAATGGGGTATGCATTTCGGACGAGGAGGAGTCCCGATGCGACGAGCGGGATCAGGATCGACGTGGTGATGCTGGACGACTGCACGGCCACTGTGATCAACATGCCGACGGTCATCCCGATGACACCGCTCTTTGCGAGTGCAGCGTTGAGGGAACGTTCGATCCTGGCGGCAATGAGGACCTTCATGTTCTTCGTGATGAACGTCAGCGTGAAGAATATGACGGCGAGTCCGACGATGAGGAGGAGAACACCGAGGGCCTTCTCGTTGTCCGTGACGAACTCCAGGATCGACTCGATGTGACCGGCGCCCCACTTGACGGCGCCCTTGATAGGGCTGTTGAACCTCCCTCCGCCAACTTCTCCGGCGAACGCCTCCGCCATGGCGGTTGCTGGCTTGGAGAGGATTCCGAAGAGCAGCTCGAGGGGGAGGACGATCGCGACGGCAAGCACATTGAAGAAGTCGTGCATCGTCGCAGCAGTGAACGCGAGTCGGAACTCGTCGGACCGTCTGGCATGGCCGAGTGAGACCAGCGTGTTGGTGACGGTCGTTCCGATGTTCGCGCCCATGATCATCGGTACGGCGGCCTCCATAGGGAGGCTTCCGGCTGCGACGAGGGCGACGATCGTCGATGTTGTTACCGACGATGACTGAACCAGCACCGTGGCCAGGATTCCGACGGCAAGGGCTGCGAGCGGATTGGTAATGCCCTCGAAGAGGCTCTCGCTGGCGCCACCGGTGACGCCCTTGATGCCACCCTCGAGCAGGCGGACGCCGACGAGGAACAGGTAGAGGAGGCCGAGAACGAGGAGCAATCGGGCCCACCCGGGCATGCGACGCTGGCGAGCCGCCACTATCTCCTCAGGTAATTGATCGAACTCGTGCTCTGAGGTCAATGTGGCGATCCGGTTGCCGGGTGTGGGCGCGGGATGATACTCGCGCGCGGCAACGTGTGCCCGGGAAGGGAAGTCGCGATCGCGAGTCGCCAGTTATGAGCCTTGAGCAAGACCAGGCAGGGTCGCTACGGATCGCGGATTATGGACTACCGACTCCGGACTCCGGACGAACGCCTCAGCCACCAAGCACCCATTCCCAGGGCCAGGGCAGCTACTCCCACGATTGTGCTGAGCTGCGCGTGCCCGCTGAGGAGCGCATTCCATATGGTGTCGGCTGCGGCCCGGTCGAGGTCACTTTCGATCGTGGTGCCGGCTGCGTTGATGGCGCCACGTAGCACAGCGAGGCTGAGGAGGATCGTGATCGCCGATGAGAAGCCGAACCACTGGATCGGTCGGAAGCGATCACGATCGATGAACACGGCGACGCCGACCAGTAGCAGCGCTGCCAGTGGGAACACCCACACGGCGGTGTGGAACACGCCGATGATCGAGCGAGGAGCAGCCAGTATGTCGGCTTGGATCAGGACGACTTCGCCGAGGGAAGTCTCGATGTCGGCGAAGAGGTCGATGCCACGTTCCTCGAGGTCATCGATGATCATTCCGGCTGCGCCATCCAGATCGATCCCGACGTCTCCGCTCTCGGTCGTGGCGATATCACCTTCGAGGATTCCGATGAACACCGTGTGCGTGGCCCTGAGGCTTGTGGACCATACCTCCGCGAACGCATCGGACTCGATGAGCTGTTTCGTGGTGTCGAAGACGAATTCCTGGGTGAACTCGACGAACCTCGGTGTGAGGAACGCGAGTTGATCCGGCAGTGCTTCGGCGACCCGCTGCTCGACTGCGGTTCCTTCGTCGAACGCTCCGGCAGCTTTCGCAGCGATCGCTGTCGAGACGGCCGGATCCTTCGAGAGGGGGGCGAGGTTCTCGACGAAGTTGTCGGTGTCGAAGATCCGGTCGTGGAGCCAGTATGTGTCGAGGGAGATCGATACGAGAACGGCGGCCATCACAGCGAGTGTGATCGCGATGAAGACCGGGACTCTTCCGCGTTTGTCAGTTTGCTCTTGAAGGTCCGCAGTCATTGAGCTCCCACGGTAACCGGGCTATTCGATCTCGCTGAGTGCGTTGACGTATGCATCGAACTCTCG
>CAZWDQ010000011.1:5910-14297 GCA_964632475.1 uncultured Acidimicrobiaceae bacterium | reverse complement strand
TTGAGATCGTCGAGCGTGACCGTGTTCTTGTCCTGGTCCACAAGTGAGAACGAGGGAGCGTGGGCTCCGACGGTGACAGACATGGGAGGGGGCCTTTCGGTGGTTGTCCCCGAATCTAGCGTCTGAACGGCCACGAGCTATGAGCTGTGAGCGAGAGCCGAGATGCGGCACCGGGTGCGGTCCCCAGCTCAAAGCTCAAAGCCCAAAGGTATCCATCATCACCCGTGCCGCCCAACCCACGGGATCCGTGAGCTCTGCGAGGCTTGGCAGATTCTCGGGTTGTTCCCAGACACGATCGAGTGCCGGTTCGCCCCAACGCTGCTCGACCTCGAAGCAGAAGGCGGCGGCGTCGCCTGCCCGGTGGCGCTGGAGTTCGAGGCCGACCACTTGTTGGAGGGATTGCTCGGTCTGGTCGGGTTCGGATCGGCGACGTGCGTTCGCCGTCTCGATCTGACCGAGATCCGGCAGCACGTCGGCCGCTGCCTTTCGGACCAGGTAGTCACCGTATCCCTCGACGTACGCTGTGAGCGCCTGGATCGCTGCCAGGCGTTCGGGATCGGATGTGCCCTTCATCAGAGCGGGAGCAGAGGCTCCTTCCCCTCCAAGGAGCTCGTGGATTCGATCCGGGTCCTCGAGGGCGCCGATCTGTCCCATCATGTCGGAGAGATCGATTTCGACAGTCTCGTAGAACGCTTCGACCACGGACACGAAGTGGCCTCGCAACCATTCGATCTCCATGAGTCGTTGGAAGAGCATCTCGTGGAGCGCGGCCCACAAGCGGACCTGGCGGTGATCGACCTCGGCTTCGATCGCGAAGTCCTCGACGTTGGGAACGATCAAGTACGGCTTGTCCTGGTCGATTGCCGGAATCCCGGTATCGAATTGCCCGAGGACTCTGTGTGCCATGAAACCGACCATCGTGCCGGCCTGCATGCCGAGGAGAGCCGGGCCAAGAGGTTGGAGCATCGCTCCCATCTGACCGAGTGATTCGGCGCCCGGCAGTCCGCTGAAGCCACCGGTGAGCTTGTCACCGAGGGGTTCGATGAGGATGCGGAAGGTCTGTTCGTTCTCCACCGCCCAGGTTGCCCGGTCGGTTGGGTTGAGTTCTCCGGGAGACGGCGCCGGCAGGTTCGCGGTGGCCTGGATTCGCAGTTCGGCCACGTGGGCGAGTTCGCGGTACTCCTCGGCAATGCTCGGCTCAATCGGTTCGCGTTCGCCGGCGAGGTTCTTCGTCAGCTCTCGAGCGAGTTTCCAGTTGACCGGTCCTGACGACTGGAACATGCGAAACATCTGGGCGAAGAGATCATCGCCATCCCCGCTGAACGGAAGATCACCCGTCACTGGGCGTCTCTTCGTCGAGGATCGGTGCCGGATCCTCCGGCCGTTCATCCAGAGTCAGCGGTGCGGTGATGAGCTCTCCGTCTCGGACGACGGTCACGTCGATCACGTCGTCCACGTGGTGAAGACGCAACTCGATGACGAGATCCTCCATCGATGTGATCTCGGTCCCTTCGACGGAGACGATGACGTCACCGGCTTCGAACCCGGCTCGTCCTGCGGCGGATCCCTCGTCGCTATCCCACAGCTCTGCGATTTCAGCGCCCCCAGGAACGAGAGCGCCGTCCTCGGCGGTCTCGATGTAGTCGGTCCCGTAGATCCCGATGAAACCATGGCGGACTGTTCCCGTCCCGATGATCTCGTTGGTGATGCGGACGACGAGGTTGACCGGGATCGCATATCCAATGCCCTCGGCGCCACCTCGGCCTACTCCGATGGCCGATGTGATGCCGATGAGTTCTCCCTCGGCATTCACGAGGGCACCGCCACTCGACCCGGACGTGATAGGGGCGTCGGTTTGGACCATGCCGTACAACGGTAACTCGTCACCGACCTCGACCGTTCTCGAGAGTGCCGAGATGACCCCGGTGGTGAGAGAGGCGCCGCCGACCTGGCCGAGCGGATTGCCGACGGCGACGGCGAACTGACCCACGATCACATCGTCGGTGGAGCCGAAGGCGATCGGGGGAAGACCTTCGACGTCGACCTTGAGCACGGCAAGATCCGTGTACGCATCGGAGCCCACGAGTTCAGTGTCGTAGGTTCGCCCGTCCTGGAGGACGATCCGGTTGACGTTCGTATCCTCGATGACATGGTGGTTGGTAACGATGAACCCGTCTTCGAGGATGACGCCCGAGCCGCTCCCGGTGAGGGTCAGGACGTTCTCTTCGAGGTTGCCGACCTCGACCGTCACTGCGGATGGGAGAACCCTGAGGGCAACGGCTTCGGCGACGCCGATGTCCCCCCCGTTCGCCGTGATCTTGTTGGTGGCCTGCTGGACCACGGTCGTGGTCGGGGCCGTCGTCGCTTCGACGGGGGGTATGGCCGTCTCCATCACATCGGAGGAGTCGCTTGCGAAGAGGCCGAGGAGAGCGAGGATGCCGACGACGGCGGCCGCTCCGAGAACGGCGGAGACGAATGCCACGACACCGGTCGAGATGTGCCCGCGGCTCTGCGTCTCTGGTGCCGGGCGCTCGGGGGGTGCGACTGGGGGCGGCGGAGTGACCGGCGGCACGTTCCATGGAGTCAGATATGACTCCGGTTGTGAGTCTTCCGGCCGAGAGTCAGGCGACTCTGGCGTGTTGCCATGAGTAATGTCGTCCACGGAGTCGATTGTATGCCCTCACACCAGTTATCCGAGCAGTCAGATTCGATCGCCGTATCGCCGGATCCGGTCGATCCTTCAACGGTCGTCGCCGCGGTCTCCGCGCCGGAGGCCGGTGCCGTTGTGCTGTTCGTCGGAACCGTACGTGATCACTCGCCCGGGCGAACCGCTGTGACCCATCTCGAATACGAGGCCTACGACGAGCAAGTCGTCGACAAGATCGCCGAAGTGGTGGCTGAAGTCCGGGATCGCTGGCCGGTCCGCAAAGTGGCTGCAATCCACCGTATTGGTGAATTGGGAGTCGGCGAGATCTCGATCGCGGTAGCGGTCTCCTCGCCTCACCGAAGTGACGCGTTCGAAGCCGGGAGATACCTGATCGACGAGATCAAGGCCCGAGCGCCGATCTGGAAGAAGGAACACTGGCCGGGCGGCGCCGAATGGGTGAGAGAGGACCTCCATCATTCGTGACGCAACTCGCGACGCCGATCGCGACGCCCTGGTTCAATTGCTCGACGATCCGCTCCCGTTCCTCAACCACGAGGACGCTGCGGTCCGGCGACTGGCGATCTCGACGTGTGTCGCGTCCGGTCTCAGCGACGACTCGATCACGGAGTTCTGCCTCATCGTCACAGACGACGACGATGCTGCGGTCCGGTCCATGGCAGCTGAGGCGCTCGGCGGTGCCGGCGAGGGGTGCGCTGATGCGCTCACACGCGGTCGCGACGACGGCGATCCCCGCGTCGTCGAAGCGGTCGCAACGGCGTACGGGGAGTTGCGTGACTTGTCGGCGGTTCCATGGCTGATCGATCTGGCATCGACCACCGGTGACAGGTCGGGCAGAGAAGCCGCGGTCGCAGCGCTCGGCGCAATTGGAGACGAGTCCGCCCTGCCGACGCTTCTCGAGCTTGTTGCTTCCGCTCCTCCACAGGTCAGACGGAGAGCAGTGGTGGCGTTGACGGTGTTCGACGATCCGGCCGTGGAACCGGCGATTCGGACCGCGGCGCGGGACCGGAATCCGTCGGTTCGCGAGGCCGCCGAGATGGTCGTCGGTCGCCAACCGGACTGACCTCGGGTTCGCCAAAAGCGCAGGGCCCTTTCCAAGCCTCTAAGGTACCTCGACGTTGGGCTAGCGGGAGGAAGCGGAGAGGTGACAACGACGCTCAAGCGCGTTGGGGGGCCGGATCTCTCCGATGCGTATCGCACGGTGTCTCTCATGGTGCGAGAGCGATCCCACGCGACCCCGGATGCCGTCGCAATGCGCGACAAGGATTTCGGGATCTGGCAGGAACGATCCTGGGCAGACCTGTGGGACGAGATTGTCACCACCGCGCATGGGCTTCTTGCTCTCGGGATGGAGCGGGGCGACGTCGTTTCGATCCACTCCGAGGATCGTCCCGAATGGGTGATCGTCGACCTCGCTGCTGTAGCCATCCGAGCGATGTCAACGGGGCTGTATCCCACGAACCCGATGTCCGAGGTTCAGTATCTCGTCAACGACTCAGGCTCGAAGATCCACCTCGCCGAGGATCAAGAACAGGTCGACAAGGTGGTCGATGCGGGGCCCGACGCCTTCCCCAATGTCAAGACGATCATCTACCTTGAACCGCGCGGCCTCCGGTCATACGACGATGACCGCCTCATGTTCTGGGAAGAGTTCATGGATCTCGGAAGGGCCCACCGCGCCGAGCATCCCGGCACGGTCGCAGCAACGATGGCCGAGGCACGGCCTGATGACATCGTCACACTGGTCTACACGTCCGGCACGACCGGCCCGCCCAAGGGGGCGATGCTCTCCAACGCGAACGCCACGTTCGCGATCGAGAACATCATCCTCGCATCGGACCGCACAGCCGATGGCAAGATGCCCGGCCCCCACGACATGGTCCTCACCTACCTCCCGCTCGGACACGTGGCGGAACGCATCATGTCGACATGGACGATGTGCTCTTCCGGCGTTGTCCTCAACTTCGCTGAGTCGATCGAGACGGTTCAGATGAACCTCCAGGAGATCCAGCCGACTCTCTTCTTCGCCGTGCCACGCATCTGGGAGAAGATTCACGCCACGATCCTCATCAAGCTGAATGACGCGTCGTTCATCAAGCGTCTTGTGAACGGATTCGGCTACAAGCTCGCTGCCTACATCGGGCGGAGCCGTGTCAAGAACGACGGCAATTTCACGTTCGGCGCACGCCTTGCCTACTGGGTTGGCAATCCGCTGATGTTCCGAGCTCTCAAAGAACGTGTCGGGCTCCGGCGCTGTCGATGGGCGGGAACGAGCGCCGCCCCGATCGCCCCGGAGGTCATCGAGTTCTTCATGGGTTTTGGCGTACCGATGGTCGAGCTGTACGGGATGACTGAGAACGCGGCTGTCGCAACGCTCAACTTCCACGGCAGGAACAAGGTTGGGACCGTCGGAGAACCGTACCCGGGCGTCGGACTCCGCCTCGATGAGCACACCGGCGAGATCCAGACGAAGCATGACGGCAACTTCCTCGGCTATTGGAACAAGCCAGAGGCAACAACCGAGACCTTCACCGACGACGGGTGGTTGATGACGGGCGACGTCGGCGTGTGGGTCGACGGAACCCACTTGAAGATCATCGATCGGATCAAGCACATCATCATCACGTCCGGTGGGAAGAACATCTCACCGTCCGAGATCGAGAACAGTCTCAAGACGTCGCCGTTCATCAAAGAAGCGATGGTCATCGGCGATGGGCGGAAGTACCTCACGGCGCTGATCGCCATCGAGTACGACGTCGTCGGGAACTGGGCACTGTCAAAGCGGATCCCGTACACGACCTACCGGGATCTGTCGGAGAAGCCGGAAGTCATCGAATTGGTACAGGGATTCGTCAACGAGACCAACGAGAAATTCGCTCGCGTCGAGCAGATCAAGAAGTTCCGGATGATCCCAAAGGAGCTCGATCATGAGGACGGCGAGTTGACTGCCACGCAGAAGATCAAGCGCAAGACGATGGAGGCCATGTTCTCCGATCTCGTCGCGGACATGTACTGATCGTGATGCTCGATCTCCTCGTATTCGCTCAGGCAGGCGGCCAGGAGGCCGTCGACAAGTTCGCCAACGCGACCAGCAGCGGTATCGCTCTCGGAGCGATCTACGCACTCCTCGCTCTCGGTCTCGTCCTCATCTACAAGGCAACGCAGGTCCTCAACTTCGCACACGGAGCGCTCGCAGCGTTGGGAGCGTTCTTCGCTGCGTACGTTGCGACCGTCCTCAACTTCCCGGGTCGCTACGTCACGTTCTTGCCGACCACGGTGCAGTGGATTCTTTCGGCGCTGGTTGCGGTTCTGATCACCGCGGTCGTGGGTCTCGTACTCGAGCGGCTCGCGATCCGCCCCATGATCGGCGAACCCCTCTTCTCGGTTGTGATGATCACCATCGCACTCGACATCGTGATCCGAACCGTCACCAACGATCTCATCGGGACCAACCCTCGCCCCCTCGGCGATCCCTGGGGAGCGGACGTCGTCAACATCGGTCCTGCGATCATCGCCAAATCGGAGATCGCCACGGTCGTCGTGACGATCATCGCGCTGGTCGGAATCGCCCTGTTCTTCCGCTCCCGCTACGGCATCGCGATGCGCGCCACGGCCTTCGATCAGGAAGCTGCGATGGCCCAGGGCATCAGCGCCGGCCGCATCTTCGCTCTCGCGTGGGCGATCGGTGCGGGTCTCGCGGCGACGGCGGGGATCTTCTCGTCGCTGTTCCCGCGCTCGTCGATTGGCGTCAGCAACACCACGGCGTTCTTCGCGTTCCGCGCTTTGCCTGCGATCGTCATCGGAGGACTCGATTCCATCACCGGGGCCGTCGTCGGCGGGTTCATCGTGGGTCTCGCGGAATCGTACGCCGGCGCCTATCTGGTAGGTCCCAGTTGGTCGTTCCTCGGCCTCGGTTTCGCCGGTGTGATGCCATACCTCGTCATGCTCGTGGTGCTGCTCGTGCGGCCCTCCGGATTGTTCGGAACTGAAGAGATCCGTCGCGTATGAGGACACGGCCCCGCCTCTACGTCTCGTACTCGTCGGAGATGTCGCTCCTGCCGACGTGGACGCAGAAGATCGCCGCGTTCGTGTTCCTCGGCGTACTGATCGTGATCCCATTCGGCGTGATCCCCGGTCTCGGATTCCTAGCCGACAACGACTGGTTGAAGATTCTCAGCAAGGTGGCGATCTTCGCAATAGGGGCGCTCGGTCTCCATGTTCTTTCCGGCCTTGCCGGCCAGGTCTCGCTGGGTCATGCCTTCTTCGTCGGCATCGGCGCCTACACGGCAGCAATCCTCGGCGGGGAGGTGGGGAAGGGAACGTGGGGGCTCGGCCTCCCCATCTGGATCTGGATCCCGGCGGCGGGGATCGTTGCGGCGGCGATCGGTGCACTCATCGCTCCCACGGCGGTGCGGGTGCGCGGCATCTACCTGGCGATTGTCACGCTCGGACTCGTCTTCGTCGGTGAGTGGATGTTTCGGAGTCTGCCGTTCATCACCGGCGGAGCCCAGGCAGGACGGAAGTTCCCCGGATTCGAGCTCCGTCTCTGGAAGGAAGAGGTTCCGCTCCTGGATTTCACCTCGGACGGCTCCTGGTTCGGCGTCGAGATGACAAGCGAGGCCAAGACCTACTTCCTTCTTCTTGCCATGGTCATTGTCGCGGTTGTCATCGCGAAGAACCTCCAACGAACGCGGATCGGACGAGCGTTCATGTCGATCCGGGACCGGGACATCGCAGCAGAGGTCATGGGCGTTGCAGAAGCAAAGAGCAAGTTGATGGCGTTCGCCCTCTCGTCTGCGTTCGCAGGCGTTACGGGCGCGATTCTCGGCGCCTTCGTCGGTCGGCTCGTTCCCGAGGGATTCTCCCTGTTCATGTCGATCCAGTTCGTGGCGATTCTCCTCATTGGCGGGATCGGAACCGTCGCAGGCACGCTCCTCGGATCGATGTTCGTGGTCGTGCTTCCGCGCCTCGTGCAAGACCTGACCGGACTTCTCGCCTCGACAGCGGAGTCGGGAAGTGGCGTGTTCGCCGGGATAGCCGGCATCTTCGTCTCGACCGCAGAAGGGGACCCGGGGATCGTTTCGACGCTTCCCGGTACGTCTCCAGGTCTCAACATCGGACAGTTCAACCTGCTGCTCTACGGGTTGCTCCTGATCGGTTTCCTGATCTTCGAGCCACTCGGTCTCTATGGGATTTGGATCCGCATACGCAACTACTGGAAATCGTGGCCATTCACCTACTAGCAACCGTCCGATCGTCCTTGGCCAGGGCATGAGATCGGACCCGAGGAGGAAACTGTGAAGAAGCTGAGAATCTTCGTCCTGGTGCTGACATTGGCGCTCATTGCGGCGGCATGCTCGAGCGACAGCGACGATACAACGACAACGGCAGCCGGGAGCGGTGGCGACGAAACGACGACCACGGCTGCGGCGGAAACGACGACGACCGCGGCCGGAGAGACGACGACGACCGCCGCAGCGCCCGCGGAGCTCAAGACCGACTTCGGCGTCGACGTCGAAGCCGGAACGATCAGCGTCGGGCAGACAGCGGACCTCACCGGACCGTTCGCACCCCTCGTTGCCCCGATCCTTGCCGGACAGCAGCTGTACTGGGCATGGGTCAACGCCAACGGCGGAGTCGGTGGCATGGAAGTCCTGATGGAGACTCGTGACACGGCCTATCAGGTCGAGCAGCACATTGCGGCATACGACGAGATCCGCGA
>CAZWDQ010000011.1:0-5810 GCA_964632475.1 uncultured Acidimicrobiaceae bacterium | reverse complement strand
GACGCGATCGTCGCCTCCGGCGCCGATCTCGTGTACATCACGACAACGCCGAGCACCTTCTCCGAGGTCTACGGCGCTGCGCTCCAGCAGGGATTCGAGGCGAAGTGGTCCGGTTCGGGCCCGACGTACAATCCGGCGTTCCTGGTGTCTCCGATTGCCGATGCGATCCAGCGCGATTGGTACGGCACGTACTACATGCAGCCGTGGGGCGGCGAGTCGGCCGGCATGGCGTTGACCATGCAGCTCGTCGAGGCCTCCGGTGCCGACATTGCGCCGAACGACTACGTCGGTCTTGGTGTCATCGAAGCGATGATCGTGCACGCTGCCCTCGAGGCGGCATACGCGAGCGGCGACATGACCCGCGCTGGTGTCCTGGCAGCGATCAGGACGCTCGACAGCGTGGACTTCCAGGGCGCAGCGCCCGCGGAGAACTACACGGGAAGCACAGCCGATCAGATTCAGCGTTCTGTCACGCTGTGGCGTCCGTCGGTCGCCAACCTTGAAGCCGGTGGCTCTGGTTCGGAGATCTTCGGTACGGACTTCGTTGGTCCGACCGCCGAGAGCTTCGACTTCCAGGAAGCTTGCTTCCAGTTCTAGACGAGCAATCGGGTGGCCGGGCTTCCGGGCCCGGCCACCCACCAACTAGCAGAAGAAGGCAAGGGGAACGGATGCTTGAAGTCGCCAACCTGGAGGTCGTCTACAACGACGTCGTCCTCGTGCTGCGTGGCTTGTCGCTGACCGTGTCGGACGGCCAGATTATCGCCCTATTGGGTGCGAACGGCGCAGGCAAGACGACGGCACTGCGCGCCATCACGGGCATCCTCGACGTCCATTCGGGCGACATCACGAAGGGATCCGTCACCTTCGGCGGCGACCGTATCGACGGCAAGGACCCGTCTGCCATCGTACGCAAGGGGATCTCCCAGGTGCTTGAAGGGCGGAGAATCTTCGCCGAGATGACCGTTGACGACAATCTTCGGGCCGGCGCCTTCACGAACTCGAATCGTGCCTCGGTCACAGCAGCCCATGAACGTGTCATGGACCTGTTCCCCGTGCTGCAAGGCCGCCGGAAGGACACGGCCGGATACCTGTCCGGCGGCGAGCAGCAGATGCTTGCGATCGGCCGTGCGCTCATGGCCGACCCGAAGCTGCTCATCCTCGACGAACCGACCCTCGGACTCGCCCCCATGCTCGTGCAGCAGATTCGGGACATCATCTTGGATATCAACAATCAGGGTGTGTCCGTCCTCCTGATCGAACAGAACGCCAATATGGCGCTATCGATAGCGAACTACGGCTACATCATGGAGACCGGGAAGATCGTGATGGACGGTGATCCGCAGAAGCTCCTCGGCGATGAAGACGTGAAGGAGTTCTATCTCGGACTCCACGTCGAAGGCGAGCGAAGGTCGTTCCGTGAGGTGAAGCACTACAAGCGTCGGAAACGGTGGCTGTCATGACGACACGCAGGACGGCGCTCCGATTCGATCATGAGGCCGAGCGCGGCGCGTACGAGCATCTCGTCGAGTTCAAGGACGTGAGCCTGGCGTTCAAGGGACTGAAGGCACTCGACGGCGTGGGCTTCCGCGTCGACGACGGGGAGCTCTTCGCCATCATCGGACCCAACGGTGCGGGGAAGACGTCGATCTTCAATTGCCTCAACGGGCTGTACAAGCCGCAGGAGGGCTCGATTCAGTGGAAGGGCGAGGAGATCCTGGGCAAGCGACCGGACCGGATTGCCGAGCTCGGCGTGGCCCGCACGTTCCAGAACATCGAACTCTTCGCTCACATGACGGTGCTTGAGAACATCATGCTCGGGCGACATGTTCGGACGAAGACGTCCTGGTGGGATGGGGCCCTCTGGATCGGTCGGGCGAAGAAGGAAGAACTCGCGAACAGGGCCGTGGTCGAGGGCATCATCGACTTCCTCGAGATCGCACGTTGGCGCAAGTATCCGGTGGCGATGTTGCCGTATGGCATCCAGAAGCGAGTCGAACTTGGCCGGGCTCTGGCCATGGAGCCGGAGCTGCTCCTGCTCGACGAACCGGTCGCCGGTATGAACCTCGAGGAGACGGAGGACATGGCCCGGTTCGTTCTCGACATCCGGGAAGAACTCGGGATCGCGATGATTCTCGTCGAACACGACATGGGCCTGGTGATGGACATCGCCGACCGGGTGATGGTCATTGACTTCGGCGAGCGAATCGCCGTCGGATTCCCGGCAGAAATCCAAAGCGACCCGAACGTCATCAAGGCCTACCTCGGCGAAGAGATGGATTTGTAGCCAGCCTCCGGCTGGCGTGGTCCGCACTCCGTAGTTGTCCAGTCGGCCGAAGGACGGGGGAGCGTTCCTCTTCCTCCCCCTCAGGGGGAGGTGTCGCCGCAGGCGACGGAGGGGGTCAAACCTGTCACCTGCTGGTTGTCACTTGTTTGCTCTGTCCACCGCGTACCAAGCCGCTGGCAGCAGCAGTCCTGCTGCGAGCGCTTTCACGACGTCACCGGCTACGAATGGGTACATGCCGGCACGCAACGCGTCGCCGAGGGTCGGGATCGCTTCGACCGATGCCCACAGCCACGTGACACCGAGGGTGTAGACGGCGGCGCTCCCGACCAGGAAGGCCGGCACCGCCGTGAGGATTGAGCGATCGTGGCGTCGTTCGGCGAGGCGTCCAACGAGCCAGGCCGCCGCCACGAATCCGAGGAGGTAGCCGAACGATGCCCCGGTTGCGTACGTCCATCCGCCTTCGCCACCGGCGAAGAACGGCAACCCGACCGCCCCGAGCGACACATACAGAAGCATGCTCCCGGCACCGGCTCGCGAGCCGAGGGCAGCACCGGCGAGAAGAACCCCGAACGTCTGGCCCGTCATCGCGATGGGGGTGCCGGGGAGAGGGATCCGAATCTGCGCCGCCGCCGCTGTGACCATTGTGAATCCGACGACGAGAATGATCGTCGTCACGGCTCTGCGGGGGAGTGTCACGCCGGTGATGACGTTGGGATGGAGAGCTTGCATGTTCGGTCCTTCGCTTGAGTTGTTGCCGCCTACCGACTCAAGGAGCAGTCGGTAACAGCCGATGTGGACAACAATGAGACTCGTGAGATCGGCGATTCGTTTCATGGCCGTTTTCGGCCTGGTCTTCAGCGCGTTCGCGGCCCTTCCCGCCGTCGCGGCCTCTTCCGATGAGGCTATCCCCTCTTCCGCGCGTCAGCCGTCGTTTCATCGCACTCAACAGTCCGGCGTCGTCGTTTCCAGGATCAGGATCCCCGCGATCGATCTCGACGAGATCATCCGATCGGGCATCGCTCTATCCGTGATCGACCGTGGCGTGGCCCAGTGGGCGGGAACATCTGCACCGGGGGGATCCGGGAACGTGGTACTCGCTGGGCATCGAACAACACACTCACGACCGTTCTGGGGCCTCGATCATCTCGACATCGGTGATCTGGTCTACGTCGAAGACGGATCGGGGTTCGAGGTCATGTACAAGGTCTCGGACAGTTTCGTCGTCGAACCAGACGAACTCTGGATCTCATACGACGTCGGCAAGCCGATCGTCACGATGTTCGCCTGCCATCCCAGAGGATCGGCTCGGTATCGGCTCGTCGTTCAGGCGGATCTGGTCGCCGGTCGTCGCATCGCTTGACGGTCGTCGCAAATCTCGATCCTCGGTAACCTCGCCGTAGATGGACGATACGACCATGATGGAAACAGATCGCTCAGACATGCCCGAGCCCGAGGCGCCTGAGCACTACCGCATTCCCAAGTGGCCGTTCGTACTCGCCGTCATCTTCATGGTGATCGGGATCGCGATTGCCATCGCGTGGCCGATCAAGGTGGCGTATTACACACTGTCGCCCGGACCGCTCTACGACACGTCGGACTTCATTCACGTCGTCGCCGAGGAACAGGAGATCGACGGGGAACTGTTCTTCCTGACCGTGTCGGTTCGCGAAGCAAACGTGTTCGAGTACGTCGCGGCACAGGTCAACCCGAAGGTCGACGTGGCACCCCGCCAGAACATCCGACCCACCGGCGTATCTCCCGCAGATCTCCGGCGTGAGAACCTGGCGCGCATGAACCAGTCGAAGACCGACGCACAATTCGTAGCGCTCACCAAGCTCGGATATGAGCCCACATACATCGGGACCGGCGCACTGGTGATCGAGACGGTCCCGGATTCGGCAGCCGA
Source organism: uncultured Acidimicrobiaceae bacterium (assembly GCA_964632475.1). Lineage (GTDB taxonomy): Bacteria > Actinomycetota > Acidimicrobiia > Spongiisociales > UBA5794 > JAHEEL01. The sequence goes on along the minus strand of CAZWDQ010000011.1, from coordinate 1,620 downwards.
TGGTGTGCTGCTCGCGGACGACATCATCGTCGGCATCGACGGCGACGAAGTCGCCTTCCGCTCCGACGTCATCGACAACCTGGCCGACAAGGAGATCGGTGATCGGGTCGCTCTCGCTGTCGAACGGACCGTTGAGGGCTCCGATGAGATTGAGGCCATCGAGGTCGAGATCGTTCTCGGAGTGCACGCCGATGACCCATCGAAGCCGATGGTGGGCGTGCTGTTGGACAACAATCCCCCGATCATCGAGTTCCCCGTAGAGGTCGACATGGACTCACAGAACATCGGCGGTCCGTCGGCCGGGACGATGTTCACGCTCGAGATCATGAACCAACTTACCGAACAGGATCTCACCGGCGGTCTCCGCATTGCCGGTACCGGAACGATCTCCCATGACGGCACTGTCGGAGCGATCGGTGGGGTGACACAGAAGGTTCACGCGGCGATCGATGCCGGGGCGACGGTCGTTTTCATCCCTGCAGGCAACTACGACGATGCCGTGGCTGCTGCCGGCGACAAGATCATCGTGGTTCGGATCGAGACCATCGACGATGCATTGGACTATCTCGGTTACGAGTGAGTATCGGACGCTGGTAGCGTCGAATACCCGGCCCGCTCGACAAGCCTCGTTACTCTGGCCGCATGGACGATTCCACCTCTCATGAAGCGCGAGCCGAAGCGTTCTCGCTAGCCCGAAAGGGATACGACCGCCGCCAGGTCGATGCGTATCGCGAAGCCACCGAGGCCCGTGTCGAGGCGCTCGAACATCACATAAAAAGTCTTGAGGACAACATGAGCGAACTCGGTCTCGCTCGACCCACGGATCTCGCCACCGAACTGGATGTCGTCGGCGAGGAAGTGAAACGGATTCTGCAGGAGGCACGGGTTGCAGCCGAGCAGATGAGATCAAGAGCCGCCGACGACGCGGCCCGGTGGCGCGCCGAAGCCGACGGGGAATCTCGGTCGCTGCGCGAATCATCCCGAGTCGATGCGTATGAGACGCGCCGAAGTGTGTGGGAGACCGGCAGTGAGATGCTGGCATCGGCTGTCGATTTCAGCGAGGCGGTCAGGGTCGATGCAACCGAGCGAGCGCTCTTCACCCAGGCTGAAGCGGAGCGGGACGCGTCCCGTCTGGTCGGCGAATCCAGAAGGGAGCGCGACGAATCGGTCGGTAGCGCCCGCGAGGAAGCCGAACGCCTCGTGGCGGCGGCCCGTCAGGAGTCCGACTCGATCACGTCGGCGGCGCAGCGCCAGGCTGATGCCGCCCAGGAGCGAGCCAGGGCACTTGAGGTACGTCGGGCTGAGTTGATGGCGGAATTGGAGACCGCACGGGCGACGATCGCCGGCAACAATGTCGCATCGGAACCGGGCGTTGCACCCGACGAGCCGACCACCGAAACGGTCGAGACTGTCACCGTCGTTGAAGCAACTGACGACGCGAGCACGCACTGGCCCGACGACGAAGGCTCCGTGAAGATTGTGTCCGCAGCTCGTGTGATGACGAGTGAGCCGGTAGACGCCGATGCCATGGTCGCCGAAATAGAAGCGATGAGAAGGACAGAGAGCGACGAGCTGCCAGCTGCCAGCCCCCAGCCTGAGCCGGAATCGTCTTCTGTCCCC
>CAZWDQ010000010.1:13653-35856 GCA_964632475.1 uncultured Acidimicrobiaceae bacterium | reverse complement strand
CAAGCCATACCCAGGGTACGCGCCGTCCTATTTGGCGGAGTGAGCCCACAGAACGAACCCTCCTCCATACCCAGGGTACGCGCCGTCCTATTTGGCGGAGTGAGCCCACAGAACGCCGTGGTCTACGATCATCGACATGAGCACCACACAACGGTCAATGGCGGTCGGAATCCAACTCCCCGAGATCGAGTGGCCTGCAAGGTGGCCGGACCTGAGGGACATGTCCCTCGCCATCGAAGGCCTGGGGCTCGATTCCATCTGGATCGGGGACCACCTGTTGTACGACACTCCGGAGGGCCCTGCCGGTCCGTGGGAAGCGTGGTCGCTCCTCGCGGCGATCGCAGCGATCACCGACCGGGTTCAACTCGGACCGCTCGTCGCAGCAACAAGCTTCCACAGCCCGCCCATGCTTGCCAAGAAGGCCACGACCGTTGACGAGATATCAGGAGGTCGCCTCATTCTCGGTCTCGGTGCAGGGTGGAACGAGACGGAGTATCGCGCCTACGGGTTCCCGTTCGATCACCGGGCAAGTCGTTTCGAGGAGGCATTCACCATCATCCGGACCTTGTTGACCCAAGGTGAGATCGATTTCGAGGGCGAGTACTACACGGCTCGGGACTGTCAACTCGTGCCACGAAGCCGACCGGAGGGACCGCCGATCATGATCGGATCGATGGGCCCGCGAGTACTTCGAGCAACGTTGCCCTACGTCGATCTGTGGAACACCTGGCATGCCTGGCACGGGAACACCCCGGAGGGTTTCGAGAAGTTGAACGCCACCATTGACGATGCCGCCCGTGAGGTCGGGCGGGAACCAACAGAGATCGGTCGGACCACGGCGCTCCACTGGCAGTTCTCGGGCGGCGGTGGACGACGACAAGGTGACACCGATCTTCACACGGCCGAACCCAGGACCGGCACGCCGGAGGAACTGTCCGAGGTGCTGCGCTCATACGAGTCTCTTGGCGTTGACGAGGTACAGCTCGTTCTGGATCCGATCACGATTGAATCGGTCGAGCAGGCGAGTCAGGCGCTGGACCTCCTTCGCGGGTAGGGGGACTTCGTCCGGTAGCGTTTTCCGAATGCAATCCCGGGTTCTGACTGCGCTGCTGGCTGCTTCTCTCGGCTGGGGCATGGCCGGTGTTGGCACCCGTTTCGTGTTCTCCGAGGGCGCTACGACGTTCACTGTCATCGTCGTTCGCATCCTGACGGCTACGGCGGCCGTCCTCCTCGTCTGGCTCGGCAAAGGCGGAGGGATCACGCGATCCGCGTGGCGGGACGGGGCGATCATCGGTGTGTTGCGCATCGGGCTTGCTCCGATGCTCTTCATCTCATCGCTCCAGTACATCTCTGCCGGTGTCGAGGGGATCTTCATCACGATCATCCCGGCGTCGACGGCTGCGCTGGCGGCCGTCGTGTTGCATGAACGGCTCGGCAGGAATCAGATCGTGGGTTTGGCGATAGGCCTCGTCGGATCGCTCCTAATCGTGGCAGTCGGTGACTCGGGCATCAGCGGCGATGGCGGCAACGTGCGGGTCGGAGCCATGTTCGCTCTGGCCGGCGTCGTCGCCGGTGCGTCGAGTGGCGTCCTCAGCCGCAAGTACGCGCCGAAGCATCGCACGACTGAGCTCGCCATACCGATGTTCCTCTCCGGCGCGGTGGTGGCAGTGACCGCAGGCCTCGTCCTTCAAGACATCGACCTTGCAGGGGTCAACTCGACGTCGTGGATCGCTCTGATCGCTCTTGGTGTCGGCAGTACCTTCGTCCCGTTCTTCGCAACGCTGTTCGCTTCTCGACACACATCGGCGGCCCGGGTCGCTTTGACGGGCTACCTCGCTCCGGTGGTCGGCGTCACGGCTGGTGTGATCCTCCTGGATGAAGTGTTGACCGTCCCAATCAGCATCGGTGCGGCACTCGCGTTGGTGGGGGTCGCGGTGGCCGGCAAGGCACGGCAGCCTTACAGCGCTGCCTCGGTGTAACTCACCGATCGGCTACCAGGTCTTGCGCCAGGCGTTGCCGTGGTACGCCTCGGTGAAACCGGCCGATTCGTAGAACGCGTTGGCGGATGGGTCGTCACCGGTGTCGACGACAACGTCCGTCGCTCCGAGTTCCTTGAACCGTGAGATCGTTTCGGACACCAGCGCCTGCGCCAGACCGCGTCGGCGGTGCCCCGGGTCGGTGCATACCGGTTCGACAATTCCCCGCCGGTTGCGTTCGTCGTAGGTCCCGCCGACGTGAGCGGCGAAGGTTCCGTCGGGGATCTCTGCGACGAGGTTGAGATCGTGGCTGAACGTCGGTGACTTCGTCATGAACGTGTGGATCTCGGTGGCGGAGTGGATGTCGGTGTTGAACCCCGCGTTGATGACGTCGGCCATCCGCTGGGCGACGTTGCGGTCACTCGCACGCGTCGACCGCAACACATACCCATCGATGTGGGGCGTGGGGTCAAGGTGCTGATCGCCCAGACGGAGATGTCGCGTCATACCTCCCGAATCGAGGCGACTCCAACCATGATCCGTGAGCACCCGTTGTCGTGGAGAGTCATAGTCGAAGGCGAATGTCGTGATCGTTCTTCCTGTCCCTTCCTTCCCGGGGACAGACAGGTGCTCTTCAGCCCAGGCGAACATGTCCGGTTCGAGGTGCCGGAAGTCGGGATGAACCTGCAGGTGGACCTCACCGCGGCCTTCGGGGTGCGCCACGCCGACAATCTTGCTGGACGACTCCCAGATCCTCGTGACCTCGCGTAGACGCCGTACGGGGACCGGACGCTCCCGATGGAACCTCCAGCCTTCCCAGCGCCGGTTCTCCCACACGAAACCGGTCGGAGTGATCGGGTAGGTATCCAGAATGAAGTCGCGGATCCGCCACCAGTCATCGTCCGTTCTAAGCGCCCGTGACGTTGTGAAGGGAGTCATTGCCGATACATCCTGTTCAAGTATCCCAAATGACGCCGAGGTGTGAGGGTGCTTTGTACCAATCGTTCATTCCGGGACGGCGCACGACAGGTCAAACGAGGTCCGCAGCAGCTCCGGATCGGCTTCCGGCTCTGGACATTCGGGCGTTGTCGATCGTGTAGATGGCGAGAGCGATCCACACCAGTACGAACCCGAACCACTCGCCGCTCGACACGACTTCGCCGTAGAGAGCGACGCCCACGAGGAGTTGAAGAATCGGAGCGATGTACTGGAGGATCCCGAGCGTGGACAGGGGGATTCGCCTCGCAGATGCTCCGAAGAGGACAAGAGGGAAGACCGTGACGGCTCCCGCGGTGACCAGGAGCAACGTTGTGGCCAAAGACGAACCGAGGGCTCCGGTGCCGTCCCCGGCGAGAACGCTGAGGTAGAGGAATGCCGGTGCTGCGACGAATGCGCTCTCCATGAACAGCCCCTCGATGGGCGGCGCTGCCATGGCTCGCTTCTTCAGGAGACCGTAGGTCCCGAACGAGAAGGCCAGGATGAGCGAGATCCACGGCGCAACGCCCGACAGGATTGTCATGCCGATGACGCCGATGACGGCGATGCCGACAGCGACGCGCTGAGCCGAGCTGAGGTGCTCTCGCAGGACGATCACACCAAGGGCGACCGATACCAGGGGATTGATGAAATAGCCGAGCGATGCCTCGACGATGTGACTCGTTGTGACGGCCCACACGAAGACTCCCCAGTTGATGGACAGGAGGACACCACCGGCAAGTGCAGCTGCCGCTGTTCCGGGCGTACGGAAGGAGGATCGCAGTACACCGAGGTGCTTCCTTCCCACGATGATGAGAAGCAGGATCGGTACCGACCACAGGATCCGGTGGGCCAGGAGTTCGAGGGCAGGAACGGAGTCGAGAGCCTTCCAGAAGATCGGAGCGAAACCCCAGAAGGAGTAGGCCACAACGGCCAGCCAGATCCCCTTCCGGTGTTCCATGCGACCCTCCTCCTCGGTCGCTCAGTGTCGCAGACAGCATGGTGCTACCGGCCGAAATGGTCGTCTCGCGGGAATGTGGATGAGTGCCGCCAGGTTGGTGGTCTGACCGAAAACAAGGAGGATTGATGAACGCCGCACTATGGGCAGTTCAAGTGATCTTGGCGATCATGTTCATGATGGCCGGGGCGATGAAGTTGATGAGGGACAAAGAAGATCTCGTAGAGAAGATGGGCTGGGTCGAGGACTTCTCGCCGAGCACGATCCGGCTGATCGGCGTTGCCGAGCTCATGGGAGCGATCGGACTGATCCTTCCGGCATTGACTGGGATCGCTCCGATCCTTACACCGTTGGCTGCTTCCGGACTTGCTGTGGTGGCGATGGGTGCCATGGTGGTGCACATCCGTCGGCGCGAGTATCCGATGGCTCTGATGACGATGATGCTCTTCGCTCTGTCGGTCTTTGTTGCATGGGGACGCTTCGGACCCGAAGCCTTCTGAGCGCCGCTGCCGGCCTCGCGGACACACTTCGAGGCTGGCCGCAACGGCGCACAATGGTGAATGGACGAATGGCTATGGTCAACGGATGACCCGCACCATCGACACTCTTCTTCTCCTTGCCCTGCCCGCGTCGGGTAAATCCGAACTTCGTCGATACCTCGCTCATCTCGAGCCGGAGGTCGCCGAACGGGATTTCCACCTAGGCCCAACCGTGCAGCTCGATGACTATCCGTACGTACATCTGATGCGTCGTATCGGCCAGGAGTTGGAGGAGATGGGAGTGGATCCGATCTTCTTCCGTGACGATGCGACTCCGTTCGCGGATCCTCGAGACTGGGGGACGCTCGTTCATCTCGTGAACGAGGACTACCAACTCCTCGGCACGAACGCGGAGCGACCCGAATCCGCAGCCGGATGGCTCCTCGATCGGATCGACTGTGCTCGTCTCGCCGCCGGAGCGACGCCAGATCTCGGTCAACTCGATGGGTCTGTCCGCGATCGACTCGAGCGACTACTCGAGGCCGAAGTCGGAGAGGCATGGGAGGAGCTAGCGGGAGTCGTGGCGTCATGGCGTGAGGGCGACACCGTTGTCATTGAGTTCGCCCGGGGAGGTCCCGCAGGGGCGTTGATGCCCCTTGAACCTCCCCGCGGATACGCATACTCGCTCGGTCAGCTCTCGTCTGAAATCCTGGATCGGGCGTCGATCCTCTACGTATGGGTTGCGCCCGAGGAGAGTCGCCGCCGCAACGACGAGCGAGCCAGGCCGGGCCGTGAGGGCGACGCGTCGATCCTTCATCACGGTGTCCCGGAAGCGGTGATGCTCGGCGACTACGGCACGGATGACATGCCGTGGCTCATCGAGCAAGCCGGGGGAGACGCCGTCCGTATCGGAAGTGGAGACGACCCGATTGTGATTCCGACCGCTGTGTTCGACAACCGCAGTGATCACACATCGTTCCTACGGGCAGATCCTGAACTCTGGCCGCCGGAACAGGTCGAAGCGCTCCACAAGGAGCTCGGGGGAGCCTTCGATCGGCTCACCCCGTAGGGGCCGGATTCTTCGTTCTGCGGGCTGGAGCCGCCAAATAGGACGCCGCGTACCCTGGGTATGAGTTTTGGGGTAGAGTAGGCGAACACATGTTCGATGTATCTACGCCTGAAGTCCCTGCCTGGCTCGATGGGCTCAACGATCGGCAGCGTGAGGCCGTTCTCCACGGCGACGGACCGCTCCTGGTCGTCGCCGGCGCCGGTTCCGGCAAGACCCGCACGTTGGCCAGTCGTGTTGCGCGTCTCGTCGACGAAGGTGTCCCTGCCGATCGAATCCTCCTACTCACCTTCACGAGGCGTGCCGCAGCGGAGATGCTGCGTCGTTCGGGGGCCCTCATCTCGGATCGTTCCGTCGGCAAGGTATGGGGCGGAACCTTCCACGCCGTCGCGAACCGATTGCTCCGCCAGTACGGATCGGCCGTGGGGCTGCAGGACGGTTTCACCGTCATCGACCAGTCGGACGCGGCGTCACTCTTCGGGATGATTCGCACCGAACTCGGACACTCGGGGTCCAAACAGCGATTCCCGAAGAAGGAGACGATCGCGGCCGTCTACTCGCGCACGGTGAATGCCAGAACGCCGCTCACTGAGACCGTCGAGGATCGGTTTCCCTGGGTCGCCGACCACGTCGAAGCGCTCCGAGAGATCTTTCGCGCTTACACGGCACGCAAGAAGGAGCACAACGTGGTCGACTATGACGATCTCCTCCTGTACTGGAACGCTCTCCTCGACTCGCCCACGGGAGGCACCATCCGGAACCTCTTCGACCACGTTCTGGTGGACGAATACCAGGACACCAACCGGAGCCAGGCAGAGATCCTCCGCTCCCTCTGCGGAGTTGAGGGCAACCTCACAGTCGTCGGTGACGATGCCCAGGCCATCTACTCGTTCCGTGGCGCGACGGTCGAGAACATCCTCGAGTTCCCTGAGGCATACGACACAGCGACCGTCGTGACGCTTGAGCAGAACTACCGATCGACGCCGCAGATTCTCGGTGCAGCCAACGCCGTCATCGAGGCCTCGCCCGAGACGTTCCAGAAAGAACTCTGGACCGAACGTGCCTCCGGTCGCATGCCGGAGCTCATCACCTGTTTCGATGAGGCGGCCCAGGCGGACCTTGTCGCCGATCGCGTACTGGACCACCGTGAATCCGGCATCCCGCTCAGAGATCAGGCAGTGCTGTTCCGCACCGGCCACCACTCGGCCGGCCTCGAGATCGAGCTTTCCAGGAGGAACATCCCGTTCGTCAAGTACGGCGGTCTGCGATTCCTCGAAGCGGCACACGTCAAGGACCTGCTGGCTCTGCTGCGCATCCTTGACAATCCGAAGGACGAACTCGCGTGGAACCGCATACTCCAGATGATCCCCGGCATCGGACCGGCGACCTCGTTGAAGATCACCAACTACCTCGACGCCGAGGCAGCGGAGAACGCATCGGACAGATTGGTCGCGCTCACCGTTGCACAGTTCCCGGTGGTTGCGGAGGCACGGAAGCCGATGGAGGAGCTACAGAACGCGCTCCGCGACTGTCGTGGCGAGGACGGGATCGGACCCGGGCCGTCAGAGCAGATCGAGCGTCTGATCCCGTTCTGTGCCCTCGTCTTCGAACGTTCCTATGACGACTCCGCGGCCCGGCTGACCGATCTGGGACAGCTCGCCGCTCTTGCTTCCGAGTACGCAACGAGAAGCCGATTCCTGACCGAGATCACACTCGACCCACCTGCCAGCACCAGCGACCTCGCCGGGCCACCGCACCTCGACGACGACTATCTCATCCTCTCGACGATCCACTCGGCGAAAGGCGGCGAGTGGCGGGCTGTGTTCGTCATCCACGCTGCCGATGGGAACATTCCGTCCGACATGGCGATCTCGGATCCGGGTGGTCTCGAAGAAGAGCGGCGGCTGCTCTACGTCGCCCTCACGAGGGCGCAAGACCACCTCCATGTGACCGTTCCTCAGCGTTTCTATCACAAGCGCTTCTCCGGCAGCCCGGAGCACTCGTACGCGCTCCCCAGCCGCTTTCTCGATCCCGCGATGGAACAATTCGAACACGTCACAGTTGGAGTACCGCAGCATGGCGACCCATTGGGCCCGTCGGCGCTGGGAGACGATCCCGTTGCCGATGTCCTTGAGGATCTCTGGCGCTGAGCGTCAACCCTCGGTTGCCGGAATTTCGGGAGAGTGAGCGATCTCCAGATCTTCCTCCTGGATCTCGGCATGCGATAGATGCTCACGAAGGAACTCGTCGACTGTCGCGAAGAAGGGCTCGAAGGCCTCGAGATCGGAATGTGTGCCTCCCGGTACGATCACGAGTTCGCTTCCCGGCAGGCGATCGTGGAGATCGATCGAGTCCTGGAAAGGGATCACACTGTCCGCATCTCCGTGCATCAGCATGACCGGGACGCCAACTTCTGCGATGCGATTTCTCGGAGCGATGTCGTCGTAGCGGTGGCCGATCATGCGCTCTACGACCTGCAGGAGAGCCCACGTCGCTGGAGCCGGGAACGGGAAATTCTCGCGCATCATTTCGGCTGGGTGAGCGAACGACGCCACGGCGACCAGGGCGTCGATGGCCGGATTGTCGGCTGCGGCGTAGATCGACGCGGCTGCTCCAACTGAGTGGCCGATGACGCCGATGGCGGTCACATCGTCGCGCTCAAGGAGGTCTCCGACTGCCGCTTCGAGGTCCTCGGCGAAGCGGGGCATCGACATGAAGTCCTCGAAGTCCGACTGGCCGTGTCTCCTCGCATCCAGGAATAGGGCATGAAATCCGGACTGGGCGAGACCCGGTGCGATCGGGAGCATGTCTCCAGAATTCGCGCCCCAGCCGTGCAGAACGATGACGACCGGCGCCGGGCCACCTGCGGGAATCCACCAGGCGTGGAGTCGCTTCCCATTCGGTCCGTCGATCCACAGGTCCGTTGCCGAGAGTCCGTAGTCGGACGGGCTGGCGACGACCTCTCGGTCGGGTGGGGCAAAGGCCCGCTTGAGGAGACGGGGCGCCGCGACAACGACACCGGCGATGACGATCAGAGGGACGAGCAACTTCCGCATCCGCAGGATGGTACGGCAATCCGGGCTCGAGCTTGCGCCGCTACTGCAACGCCTGGAGAAGCCAAATGACGGCCATGCCGGCCACGATCACAGCGGCGACGTTCTTGGTCTTCCACGCGATCAGGAGCGCGATTAGTGCAGCAAGCGCTCGTGGATTCGTTGCTGGTGAGACGTCGACTGAGCCGTCCCTGAGCAGAACTGCCGGCGCGACCAGGGCGGCCAGAATTGCGGGCGCCACGAACCTGAGGGGCACCATCGCCCAGTCGGGCATGGTGCGATCGCCGAGAATCCCGATGAACGAGAGCCGCAGCAGATAGGTTCCGGCACCGATTGCGCCGATGATGGCGAACTCACTCATCGCATCACCCGCTGAGCAACGACTCCTGCGATCACACCGCTGATGGCGCCGATGATGAGTCCGAGGCCATAGGGCGCTCCGGCTGCGGCAACCGCAATGCCCCCTCCGACGAGCGCTGCGATGAGATCCGGTCGGCTCTTGATGGTGGGGACGAGGAGAACCAGGAAGACGAGAGGGATTGCGAAGTCGAGCGACCACGAGGCCGGTACCTGGGCCCCGAGCACGATGCCAGCCATGGTGGAGATCTGCCAGGTGATCCAGAGTGCCAGGGCTGCTCCGGTGAAGTACCACTGCTTGTAGACGGGATCCGTTGCCTCGTTGTAGCGAACGATCGAGATGGCGAACGCCTGATCAGTCAAGAAGTACGGCAGAACAAACCTGGCGATGGCCGGGAACTCCTGAAAGTCAGGTGACAACGCTGCGCTGTACATGACGTGGCGCGCGTTGATGACAAGGGCCGTGGCGATCACGACGGCGCCCCCGACGCCAGCGTCGATGAGTTGCAGTGTCGCGAGTTGCGCAGCCCCGGCGAAGATGATCACTGATGTCGAGCCGCCGAGCCATGATCCCACGCTTGAACCGGCGGCGACGATCCCAAAGACAAGTCCAAACGGAATGACTCCAATGAGCAGAGGCGCGAAAGCCCGTGCCCCGTCGGAGGTAGCTCGCATGCGATGAGATTGTGATTCCGGCATCTCAGCCGACACTAGGCAGGTAGCGAGCCCGGCACCGCTTCGTTGGAGGTACTCAGTACCCAGTACTCAGTACAGCCGCCGTCGGGCGGCTCACCTCTTCTTCAGCCGCTTCCGCTCGCTCTCCGTCAGATGTCGCTTTCTCACCCGGATGGCCTTCGGTGTGATCTCAACGAGTTCATCTTCGGCAATCCACTCGATCGCGAGCTCGAGTGTCAGCTGCTTCGGCGGCTTCAGCTTGATCGCCTCATCGGTCGAGTGGGTACGGATGTTCGTGAGCTGCTTGGTCTTCGTGGGGTTGACCTGCATGTCCTCTGGACGGGACGCCTCGCCGATGATCATGCCTTCGTAGACATCGGCATTCGGACCGATGAACAGCTCTGCCCGCTTCTGGAGATTGTCGAGGGCGAAACCGGTTGAGGTACCGATCCGGTCGGCTGCCATGGCGCCTCCCTGGCGGTGCGGGAGTTCGCCTGCCCACGGCATCCAACCGGCATGGTGTTGATGAACCAATGCAGTTCCCCGGGTGGCCGTCATGAGAAGCGAACGGAATCCGAGGAGTCCACGTGCAGGTGCCGTGAGTGTCACGATGGTACGCCCGCTGTCACCCGGTCGCAGGTCGGTGACCTGGCCTTTTCGAGGTGCGATCGCTTGTGTGACGGTGCCGACGTGTTCGTTCGGCACGTCGACAACCGCTCGCTCGAGCGGCTCGTGTGGCCGGCCGTCGATCTCGCGAATGATCACCTCGGGGCGCGAGACCTGGAGTTCAAAGCCCTCGCGGCGCATGGACTCGATGAGCACCGCGAGCTGCAGCTCGCCTCGACCGGCGACCTCGATCACTTCCGGAGACGACGTGGCGCCGATGCGGATCGAGACGTTTCCGAGAACCTCGCGATCGAGTCGTTCCTTGATCTGCCGGGATGTGACGAAATTCCCGTCCCGACCAGAGAGAGGCGACGTGTTGACTCCGAAGGTCATCCGGAGAACTGGTTCGTCGACTTTGAGGCGAGGGAGAGGCTGTGGATCGGTAGCATCGGCGATCGTATCGCCGATCTCGACCTCGGGGAAGCCGGCAACAACGAAGAGATCTCCGGCGACGCGTTCTTCTACGTCGATTCTGCCGAGGTGCTCGAATCCCATGAGCTGGCTCAGTCGGCGTTTGAGGGGAGGCTCCTCTTCAATCGAGTGGCAAAGGGCGACCTGGCTGCCTGCCCGAAGGGTTCCCTGGACGACCCGCCCAATCGCCAGTCGACCGAGATAGTTGGAAGCGTCGAGATTGGTGACGAGCGCCTGGAGCGGAGCATCCGGATCTCCGGACGGAGCCGGGATGCTCTCAACGATGGCGTCGAGGATCGGGGAGAGGTCCGTGTCGTCACCGGGGATCCCGGTGCCGACCATGGCGTGGCCGTGTCGAGCGATCGAGGAGATGATCGGGAAATCGATGTGGCGATCCTCGGCGTCGAGATCGATGAAGAGTTGATAGATCTCGTCGGCGACCTCGTCGATCCTCGCATCGGGACGATCGACCTTATTGATGACCACTACAGCGGGAAGTCCTTCGGCGAGAGCCTTTGAGAGGACGTAGCGGGTCTGTGGCATCGGGCCTTCTGCAGCATCGACGAGGAGAAGGACGCCGTCGACCAGCGTGAGTGCACGCTCAACCTCGCCACCAAAGTCGGCGTGGCCGGGCGTGTCGACCAAATTGATCTTCGTGCCCTTCCATGTGACCGTGGCGGCTTTGGCGAGGATGGTGATACCACGCTCACGCTCCTGGTCGCTCGAGTCCATGACACGATCGATCTTGGTTTCGTGAGCTTGGAACACACCTGCTGCGCTGAGCATCGCATCGACGAGAGTGGTCTTGCCGTGGTCGACGTGAGCGATGAGCGCGACGTTCCGAAAGGAGGGGGAGGACATGGGGGAAGCATAGGAAGCCGTGAGCTATGACCTTCATGCTTTGTGGTGCCTCATGCAAGAGCTAGGAGCCGAGAGCCGAGAGTCCGGAATGGTCGTGTCTCTCGACTCTTGACTGTGGCTTCTAGAGCGGAAATGGAGCGTCCCTATCAGGATTTCTTGAGGGCACAGCGTCATGGTCGGGGCATACCGCCAGAGCAATCGGAAGGATGCGGACGTGAGAACTCTCCAACACCAAGTAGGAGATACGACGGTCGCACGCCCACAGCGGAGACTCAGCAAGGGTCAGTTCGCTGCCAGCGTGGTCGGAGCCGTTGTTGTCGGCGTCGTTCAGGGGGGCTGCATCCCTGGATACGCGGCTTCAGATCCTTCGTGCCCGCCACACTTCTTCGGCGGGCCAGCGTCTTGCCCACTCGGTATTGACGAACGTATAGCTCGTCTCGGCACCCTCCGGTGGGCGCAGCTCGATCAGGTCGAGGATCTCGAAGCCGTTGTCGCGCAACACCCGGATCCAGTCGCCGTGGCCGAGATGGAACTCGATACCGTCGTCATCGGGCCACTCGAAGCGGTGCATGCCGAAATGGTCGCGCAACATCGTGCGACCGGCAGGGACGTCTTCGTCGTCTTCGGCGAAGAGCATCAACAGCGACGAATTCCCGAGGAACGACAGCTCACCCCCCGGCCGAAGCACCCGAGCCGCTTCGGGGATCCATCGATAGGGATCCGACCAGATCGCCGCTCCGTACTCGGACAACACCACGTCGAATGACTCGTCCTGAAACGGCAGATGCTCGGCGATGCCATGGATCAGAGGGAATCTGAGGTCGTGCTCGTCTTGGAGACGACGCGCCGTCGCCAACTGCGCAGGGGAGTTGTCGAGACCAATGGGTCGGCCGCCGAGACGGGACACCCAGGCCGACACGTATGCCGTCCCACACCCATCTTCGAGCACATCACGATCGTCGAGATCCGGAAAGAAGCCGACCTCGTCTTCCGGGATTCCCCAGAGGCCCCAGGATGGTTGGCCGGCCCAGTTTCGTTGGCCGGTGGATTCGTCCCGGCCTGCCTTGGCATCCCAGGCTGCCCGGTTCGCGCCTACATAGTCGGGTGTTGGATCAACCACGGCGATCGGCCCCATTCCGAGGGCTCACACCGCCAAATAGGACGTCGCGAACCCTGGGTATGGAAGTCAGGGGATCGGCGTCGAGGTAGATCACCTGGTCGAGTGCTCCGCGGGGAAGGCGGACGGCCTTGCCGTCGAGGATGTTGACGCGCGCATAGAGCTCCATGGCCCCAACGGTACCAACCTGCACCACGGTCTGAACTGTGGAGGACGACAGCACACCGGCCCGTGTAGCGTGCTGTCCATGCGTTATGGAGCTTTCATTCCCCAGGGCTGGCGTCTCGATCTCGTCGGGATCGACCGGTCCGAGCAATGGCCGACCATGCTCGGCGTCGCCAGGACGATCGAGTCCCTCGGCTACGAATCGGCGTGGGTCTTCGACCACTTCCATACGGTCCCGGTACCGACCCAGGAGTCGAGCTACGAGGCGTGGACGCTCATGGCCGCCCTTGCCCCGACGACCGATTCGGTGCGTCTCGGCCAGATGTGCACATCCAACTCGTACCGCAATCCGGCGTACCTCGCAAAGGTTGCGGCAGACATCGACGTCATTTCGAATGGCAGGGTCGAGATGGGGATCGGGGCCGGATGGCACGAGCACGAGTACCTCGGGTACGGGTACGAGTTTCCGAAGCCGTCCGTCCGAATCGGACAACTCGAAGAAGGCGTCGAGATCATGCGGCGCATGTGGGCCGAGGACGAGGTTCGATACGACGGCCGCTACTACCAACTTGCCGGTGCCATCAGCCGGCCTAAACCGGTTCAGGACTCCATCCCGATCTGGGTTGCCGGAGGTGGCGAGAAGCTGACATTGCGTACCGCTGCTCGCTTCGCCGACTACACGAACTTCGGATGGACGGTCGACGAGTTCGTTCACAAGAGCGAGATTCTCGCCGGGCATGCGTCCGACATTGGTCGTGACTACAACGAGATCGTGCGATCCTCCCTCTTCACGATCCTCGTTGGAGAGACAGAGAATGCCGTGCAAGCGAAGATCGACGAGTACGTCGGCCGGATCGGTGCTCTCGCCGGGCCGGACAAGGCAGAGTCGGCGCGGGAGAACCTCATGGCCGGCGGCTTGGTCGGTACACCGGAGCAGGTCGTCGAGAAACTGCGACCCTGGGTCGCGGTAGGAATGTCATACGCAATCGGCTACTTCCCGGATGCGGCCTATGACTCGAGCAGCCTTGATCTCTTCGCTACGAGGGTTGCGCCCCAACTCGATTGACCAACCGCTCGGGTCGTTGTGGCGGGCGGGTTATCGTCGGGAAGACAAGAAACACACGGAGAGAGATCATGAATCGGTCGAAGCAGGTTGATGTCGGTCGGACGGGTACGGTTCGGGCGCTGTCGACTATGGTCGTCGCTCTTTCGATAGCGCTGGGCGCCGCAGGTTGCGGTAGCGATTCCGCGGCCGTCACAACGACGGCGGTGGCGGGTACGCCTCTTGCCCATGGCCAGCAGCTCGCCGGACAGTCGTGTTCATCGTGTCACGGACAGGATTTCGAAGGGGTCAAGAGCCTCGGTCCGGCCTTGACCGACAACGACTTCATCCAGGATCACACGGACGACGAAATCACCGACTTCATCAAGGAAGGTCGTTCGAAGGATGACCCGGACAGCGAGACCGGAATCGCGATGCCGCCATACGGTGGCAACCCGAGGCTGACCGACGACGACCTGGCCGATATCGTGCTGTTCCTGCGGACGCTGAAGTAGGCGCCTTCGGCGCCGTACTAAGTACTGAGTACTGAGTACTCAGTACGGGCTACGGACCCCGGGCTACGCGGACGTGGGCTCGAGTTCCGGCTCGGACTCGGACTCCCACACGCCTGAATCGAGGTACTCGTTGATCGAGGCGGCGGCGATGCGGCCTGCACCCATGGCCAGGATCACTGTTGCGCCTCCCGTGACGATGTCGCCTCCGGCGAAGACTCCGGGCATCGTCGTACGGCCCGTTGTCTCATCGACGGCGAGCGTGCCCCAGCGGGTCTGCTCGAGACGGGACTCGGTCGCGGGCAGAAGCGGGTTCGGAGAGTTCCCGATCGCAACGATGACGACATCGGCCTGAATATCGAAGATGTCGCCTTCGATCGGAACCGGTCGTCGGCGACCCGAATCGTCGGGTTCCCCCAACTCCATGCGCTGTAGGCGCACACCCGTGAGCCACCCTTCGTCATTGCCGAGTAGCTCGAGAGGTGAGACGAGGAAGTCGAAGACGATTCCCTCCTCCTTGGCATGTTCGATCTCCTCATCGCGCGCCGGCATCTCGGCCTCGGTTCGGCGATACGCAACACGCACTTCCTCGGCTCCGAGGCGCAACGGCGTGCGTGCACTGTCCATGGCCGTGTTTCCGCCGCCGAAGACGACGACTCGCCGCCCGGTCAGGTCGAGAACCGGTGTCTCGGTGTTCTCCCGGTAGGCGCCCATGAGATTGACCCGGGTGAGGAACTCGTTCGCGGAGTAGACGCCGATCAGGTTCTCGCCTTCAACATTCAGGAAGCGAGGCAGACCGGCACCGACGCCGACGAAGACGGCATCGAATTCTTCTTCGGTGAGAAGTTCTTCAACGGTGGTCGTTCGACCGATGATTGCGTTCATCTCGAACTCCACTCCGAGTTCCTTGAGACCGTCGATCTCGGCCGCGACGATGTCCTTCGGAAGACGGAACTCCGGAATGCCGTAGACGAGCACGCCGCCGGGCTGGTGGAGTGCTTCGAACACGCGAACGCGGTGACCCTCTTTGGCGAGATCAGCGGCACAGGCGAGTCCCGCGGGCCCACTCCCGACAATGGCGACGCTCTTCCCGCTCGGGGCGACCGGATCGGCCGCCGGTTCGAGTCCGTAGCGACGAACCGTGTCGGCGACGTAGCGCTCAAGGTGGCCGATCGCGATCGGCCTGTGCTTCTTGTCGAGCACACAGGTGCCCTCGCACTGCGATTCCTGCGGACACACCCGTCCGCAGATCGCTGGCAGCAGGCTGTCCATGCGGATGATGTCTCCTGCACCCCGAATGTCACCGTGAGCGACCCGCTCGATGAATTGATCGATCTGGATGTTGACGGGGCAGCCATCGATGCACGTCGGCGTCTTGCATTGGAGGCACCTCATCGCCTCCACCGTGGCCTGTTCCGGGGTGAGCCCAATGTTGACCTCGTCGAAGCAGACGGCACGCTCCAGAGGATCCCGGGCCGGCATGTCGATCCGGCCCAACTTGTTCATCGCGCGGAGGGAGACCTTGATCATGAGGCGTGATCGCTCGCGCAGGCGCCCCGCACGGGGGTCAGCACCTGCTCGTGGTGCTCGGCATCCAGGGATTTCAGTCCGTTGAGCTGATCTGCCTCGAACGCCCGGTACGACGTATTGCGGCGCTGGAGAAGCTTGAAGTCGACTTGATGGGCGTCGAACTCGGGCCCATCGACGCACGCGAACTTTGTCTCGCCGCCGACTTCGACTCGACAGCCACCGCACATGCCGGTGCCGTCGACCATGATCGGATTCAGCGACGCTACCGTCTCGACCCCTGATTCTCTGGTGACTTCTGCCACGGCACTCATCATCGGTATTGGCCCGATGGCGAAGACGACGCCGACGTCCTCATCGGCGATGACGTCCGCGAGTGCTTCGGTGACGAAACCCTTCCGACCGTACGAGCCGTCGTCGGTGCAGGGGAGAACCTCCGCGCCGTGACTCAGCAGCTCACTCTCGAGAAGGACGTACTGCTTCGTTCGACCCCCGATGATGGCGATCACCCGATTTCCTGCTGCAGCGAGGGCCACCGCGATCGGGTAGGCGATGGCCGTTCCAACGCCACCGCCGACGACCACTGCCGTCCCGTACTGTTTGATTTCTGAGGCTTGGCCAAGAGGTCCGGCGACGTCGACGAGGTTATCCCCGGTCTCGAGTTCGTTCATCAGCGTGGTCGTGCGACCGATCGCCTGAACGAACAGCGTGATCGAACCGGCATCGCGATCTGCTGCAGCGATGGTCAGCGGGATCCTCTCACCGTTCGGCGTCACCCGAACGATGACGAACTGACCGGCCCGGTGCTTCTTCGCGATCTTCGGTGCCTGCACGACGATTCGTCGCACGTCCGGCGCGATCGATTCCGCATCCAAAATCAAGTACATCGTCCCCTCCGAAGTAACACTCTGCCGACCCGGCTCCGACCGGGGTAGGGCCGTTGGGCTTGTCTTTGCTTCACGTCGAGGAGCGCGCAAGCGACCCCGGCAGACGAACGATAGGAGCACCGACCGGATACGGCCGAAGTACAAGGCTTTCTCCCCTTGATGATGGCTCGATCGCCCGATACTGTGATACCAGAGCGTGAGGAGGTATCGCCGTGGAGGGTTGGAACCCCAGGGTCATCGTGGTCGGTGTCGACGGTTCTAGTCAGTCCATCGAGGCCGCGAGGGCGGCAGGCGGGTTGGCACGGTGCCAATCAGCCAAACTCATCATCGTGACCGTTGTCCGGCCACCCGAGGGGTGGTGGGGGATCGTCGGTTCACCGCCCACTGCCGAGGCACTCGGAGACTCGTTGTCAGAGGCGCAACGCGACGTTCTCGACCGCACACTGCGCTCCGTGGACTTTTCGGACGTCGATTACGAGACGATGGAGGAGATCGGAGAGCCGTCCGCACGGCTCATCGACGTGTGCACCAGAGTCAATGCCGACGTCCTGGTCGTCGGGCGTCGCGGCGCCGGACTGTTCCGCAGGATGATCGTCGGCTCAGTAGCAAACCACGTCGTCCACGAAGCCCCGTGTCCAGTTCTGGTGGTGCCGTGAACGAGTAGAGCAGTAGATCAGTAGCGAGTAGACCAGTCCTGATCTACTGCAAACGGGCTTTGCCGGGGAGTCTTGGGGTGTTTGTGCGGGGCTGCCTTCAGCGCGACGGGTTCACCGGGCGGTATCCTGCGCGCCGTGAGCAACGGGGATCCACACACCATGTCGGACAAGGCACTCGCAGCGTTCGCTCGTGCGTACAAGCGGCGTATGCCGGAAGACGAGGAACCCACGATCAGCGCCGATCAGTTCGGTGCCGAGATCGCATGCGCCTTCGGGTTTCTGAACGAACGGGGAAGGGAGCCTTCCGCGGTCCGCGTCTTCCGCCCGACCGTCGACTCATGCGGGTATGAAGCCCCCGGATCTGTCGTTGAGATCGTCACCGATGACGCATCCTTCCTTGTCGATTCCGTCTCCAATCGTCTGACCCGTCTCGGGTACACGATCGTCCGGCACTTCCATCCGGTGATCGGAACGACAAGAGATTCTTCCGGCGATCTGGTCGACGTCGTCTCCGGAAATGACGCCCCGTACCGCGAGTCGCTCCAGCACTACGAACTCGCCGAGTCGCTCTCAGATGAAGATGCGCGTGAACTCGAAACGCAACTCACGTCGGCGATCGGGAACATCCGGGCGACGGTGCGCGACTACGAACCAATGCGCTTCGCCGTGCGGCGCATGGCCCACTATGCCTTCGAGGACGGCTCAGCGTTCATTAGCAACGAGGTCGATGAGGCGATTGCCTTCCTCGATTGGTTGCTCGATGACAACTTCATCCTGCTCGGATATCGCGAGTACGACATCTCCGACGACGGGGAAGGGCTGGCGATCGTAGCGAAGCAGGACTCGGGACTCGGAATCCTGTCAGATGGGTCACACAGCCGTTTCGCCGAACCCGTGTTGCTGGGCGCCCTCTCTCCGGATCTCCGCAGTCGCTATGAGACCGGTCGTCAGCTCGTCGTCTCCAAGACCAACCGTCGATCCATGGTTCATCGCGATTCCCGCATGGACTACGTCGGGCTCAGACGCGTGCATCCCGATGGAACCCCGAAGGGTGAGGCACGACTCGTCGGTCTGTTCACCTCCAAGGCGTACATGGCGCAATCGGCAACGATGCCCATTCTTCGACGCAAGCTGCAGAGCATCCTCGCAGATGAGGATCTCGTCGAAGGCTCTCACGACTACAAGGTGATCACCCAGATCTTCGAGTCGTTTCCGAAAGACGAACTGTTCAGCATCACAAGGGAAGATCTTCGAAAGAGCCTCGTGGGCCTCCTCGAGGCGGAGGAGCATCAGCACGTGCGCCTGTTCGTGCGCGACGATGTGCTTCATCGAAACGTCTCGATCCTCGTCGTAATCCCCCGTGACCGCTTCGACGCGAACCTTCGCAGGCAGCTCCAGGACCTCATACTGGAACGCTACGGGGGCGTCTCGATCGACTACCAGTTGACGCTCGGTGAGACCGGTGATGCCCGCATTCACTTCACCGTCTGGATCGAGGGCTCGATTCCCACGGTGCCATTCGAGGGCCTCGAAAAGGACGTGTATGGATTGACCCGCACATGGGGCGACCGGGTCTGCCAGACACTTGCAGAAACGAGGGGTCAACCTGCTGCACGAGCGCTGATCGAGGCGTACGTCCGCCGATATCCCGCTCACTTCCGAGCCGCGTCATCCCTCGGAGAGGCGGCGCGTTCGATCGTCGATGTGCACGCATTGATGTCCGGCAGTGAACCGATCCGAGTCTCGATCTTCAACGAGACCAACTCGGATGAACACCTGTCCCGGATCGTCGTGTACAGCCGCGGCGGCAAGCGTGACCTGTCGGAGATGCTGCCGCTCATCGAGGATCTCGGGCTTCGTGTGATCGAGGAGATTCCGACTCGACTGTCCACGGATGATGATCTCGATGACGAGCTCTTCGCCCATGATTTCGGCGTGCTCGGACCCGATGGGGGCTGCCTCGACATCGATACGTGTGGCGACCGTGTCAGCGCAGCACTCACAGCAACGCTCATCGGGGAAGGAGAGTCCGATGGTTTGAGTCGTCTCTTGGTTCTCACCGATCTCGACCATGGGCAGATCAACGTATTGCGCGCCTACCGATCGTATTGGCACCTCGTGAACCCGGCGTTCTCCAAGTCGTACGTCGCTGGAGCGCTCGCCGCGCATCCCGACATCACCGATGATCTCGTGCACCTCTTTGAAGCCCGGTTCGGGCCGGCCGCCGACGACGAGGCTGCCACAGTGCTCCGAGCGACGCTGCTCGAGCATCTCGAAGCGGTGGCTTCACTCGATGAAGATCGGATCCTGAGAGCGTTCCTCGGTCTCATCGACGCAACGGTCAGAACGAGCGCTTTCCTATCGACCGGTTCACTGGCCTTCAAGTTCCTCTCCTCAAAGGTCCCTGCTGCTCCCGAACCCCGACCGATGTACGAGATCTTCGTGTTCGCACCAGAGGTTGCAGGTGTCCACCTGCGTGGCGGTTCCGTGGCGAGGGGTGGCATCCGCTGGTCGAACCGACGCCAGGACTATCGAACCGAGGTCCTGGGTTTGATGAAGGCTCAGATGACGAAGAACGTCGTCATCGTGCCTACCGGAGCGAAGGGCGGGTTTGTGATGCGACGCGTCGCCAATCCGGCCGCGGGCCCTACGTTCGATGAAGTGAAGTCCGGCTACCGGATCTTCATCAACGCACTTCTCGACGTGACTGACAATTACGAAGACGGCAACGTTGTTCACCCGGCGGGGGTTCGCACCCTCGATGGTGACGATCCGTACTTCGTCGTGGCCGCCGACCGGGGAACAGCGACCTTCTCTGACACCGCGAATGAGATCGCCGTCGATGCCGGGTTCTGGCTTGATGACGCTTTCGCATCCGGTGGGTCGACCGGCTACGACCACAAGGCCCTCGGGATCACCGCCAGGGGAGCGTGGGAGTCTGTGCGTCGTCACTTCATGGAACTCGACGTCGATGTCGATTCGGACCCGGTTTCTGTCATCGGGGTCGGAGACATGTCGGGCGACGTGTTCGGGAACGGCATGCTGCTCTCGCGCAGTATCCGACTGGTCGCCGCCTTCGACCATCGTCACATCTTCATCGATCCGAACCCCGATCCGGAGCGTTCGTTCAAGGAACGTGAACGAGTAGCCGGCCTGGGTCGCTCTTCGTGGAACGACTACGACCGCGACGCCATCTCTCGCGGTGGAGGCATCTTCCCCCGCAGTCTCAAGCGCATCGAATTGACCGACGAGATGCGCTCATCTCTAGGCACGACAAGTACCGAGATGACCCCATCGGAGTTGATCTCGACCGTTCTCAAAGCTCCGGTCGATCTGCTGTGGAACGGTGGCATCGGAACCTACGTCAAGGCGGAATCAGAGACGAACGACGATGCGCAGGATCGATCCAACGATGCCGTCAGGGTGAACGGCCGCGATCTCCGATGTCGCGTGGTTGGCGAAGGCGGCAATCTGGGTCTCACGCAAGCCGGTCGAGTCGAGTTTGACCGATCGGGTGGCCGAATCTTCGCCGACTTCATCGACAACAGTGGAGGGGTCCACTGTTCCGATCGAGAGGTCAACATCAAGATCCTGCTGAGGATTGCGGAGCAGTCAGGCGTCCTCACTCGAGATGAGCGAAACGAGTTGATCCAGGCGGTCTCTGACGATGTGGTCGCCGCCATCGTCTATGACAACTTCCTCCAAGCGCAGATCCTCTCCCAAGAGGCGGCGGCATCCTCTGAGCGCATGGAGTCCTACGAGGATCTCATGGTTCTCCTCGAAGCGGAGGCAGGACTCGATCGGGAGATCGAAGTATTGCCACACACTGAGACGATGGCGGAACGCGCACGCACCGGGAGTGGAATGACTCGACCGGAGCTTGCCGTACTGCTCGCCTACGCGAAACGATATCTCACCGATGAACTCGTTCACTCGGACCTGCCCGATTCGGTGTTCTTCGAAAGTCTTCTCACCGGTTACTTCCCCCGGGAGATCGTGGACCGATTCGAGTCCCTGATTCCGATGCACACTCTTCGCAGGCAGTTGGTGTCGACGATCGTCGCCAACGAGATGTTGAATTCGCAGGGTGTCACGTTCGTATCCAGGCTTGAGGTCGAGACCGGTGCCGGAGCGGCGGAGATCGTTCGGGCGTATCGCACTGCACGAGGCGTTGTTGGGGCGTCCTCCCGTTGGCACGACGTCGAAATGCTCGCCGGGTCCTTGGATGCGGAGATTTTGCGCAAGCTCCTCACCGGTGTCGACAACCTTGTCGAGACCATCACCCGATGGTTCATCGCTCGCCGTGGCACGGAACCGATCATGGATCGCATCGAGGCCTACCAGTCTGGATTCGCCGAGATCGTGCAGGGGATCCGAACGATGGGTCCGAAGCAATGGCAGAACCGTCTCGAGCGGCAGGTGAAGCGTTTCGTCGATCTCGGTGTGCCCGAGGCGATCGCTGTTGAGCACGTCTTCCAGGTAGAACTCGTTCACGCGCCCGACATCATCGATGTCGCTGCAGATACGGGGCTTCCTCTGCCCGACGTCGGTCGAGCTTTCTACAAGGCCGGTCAGGCGTTCCACATCGACTGGCTCGAGCGGCAGCTAGAGACCCTCCCCACCTCGACACGCTGGCACCGGTGGGCGACGCTCAGCCTGGAGCAAGAACTGATGACCCTCCGACGTGTGATCGTTGAACGTGTAATTGCCGGTGATCACGACGGTGATATCAACGCCGCATTCGCTGCGTTCTCCGAGAACACGGTGACCGAACGTGAACGGCTGGCCCAACTCGTGGGCATCCTGAGGAGAGACGGCGT
>CAZWDQ010000010.1:0-13553 GCA_964632475.1 uncultured Acidimicrobiaceae bacterium | reverse complement strand
TGACCGAACGTGAACGGCTGGCCCAACTCGTGGGCATCCTGAGGAGAGACGGCGTCTCGGATAGCGCGTCCGTCGTCGTAGTCCTACGCCAGATGATGACCCTGGCCGAAACCCGCTAGGCACGGCTTCGCCGGGCGTACTCAGCACTCAGTGCTCAGCACCAGCTCCGTTCACTCTTTCGAGCGGAGGTTTCCCAGCGATCCGATGACTGACGCGGCATTGTCTCCGAGGTGCGGAAGATTCGCCGACCTGGACTTGTAGCGAGACGGTCTTGCACTTCTCTCCGTCGTGACCTTCTCATCCCACTCGGATTCTTCCGGGACCGGCTCCTCGCGCAGGTCGACGGTGAGGCGGTCGAGCTCTTCTGAGTTGTCGACGACTGTTTCGACCGACTCAGGAGGGGAATCGATGACCTCAGACGGGTTCACACGGCGGTCGATCTTCTCGAGTCGATGACGGGATTGTTCGATGGTGATGAGAAGATCATCGCGCTGCTGTTCGGCTTCCGCCGTTATCTTGCGAGCTCGCGTCTGGGCCTCGGACGTCAACAGGTCTGCATCGGCCTCGGCCTCTTCCAGCATCTTGGCTGCGTGAACAGCGGCCTCTGCTCTCATATGCTCTCCAGCCAGCATCGCCTCACCAACAATCCCGTCTGCCTGTGTTGCTGCGGCAGCGATTAGGCCGATCTGTTCCGATTCGGTCGATCCGAGGAGGTAGTCCCGCTCCTCATTGATCTTCGAGGAAGTCTCGAGAGCTCCCTGGATGACCGCCTCAGCTTCAGACTGCAGGGCGGTTGCGCGAACGTTGGCCTGCTCAAGGATCTGCTGCGCTTCGATCTTCGCCTGGTTCACGACGGCCGTACTTGAGGGCTTGGTCTCGGAGGCGGGCATCCCCGTGGACCTCTCGTCAAAGAGCCGGACCCGGGAGGCAACGGTTTCCTGAATCGTGGCGTCTGATCGCGCTTTGACGTCACGGGACTCTCGTTCCAGCTGTTCAGAGCGAACTTCGGCGATCTTTAGGCGCTCATCCGTGCGCGACATCGAGTCGCCTACCTTCTCAAGGAACTCTGCGACCTGTGTTCGGTCGTATCCTTTCCTGACGACGTCGAACGTTTTCGCCTCAACGCCAGTTGAGTCGAGTTTCATAGATCTTCCTCTCCCGTTTCCTAAGCCCAGGGCGATCGTAGCCCCGAGTTGGCGGCCCGTACAGGGTCAACGTGGGAACAAGAAACGGGCTAGTCACTGTTCACCCCCTAGAACGAAAGGCCGCAAATGCTCATCCCGGAATCACACGCAGACATTCTCGACAAGAAAGCGTTCGCCTCCGTCGCAACAATCGGTCCGAACGGCGAACCTCAGAACAACCCGGTTTGGTTCGGATGGGACGGGTCGCATATCCGGTTCTCCCAGACGACGACTCGTCAGAAGTATCGGAACACTCGTGCCGACCGACGCGTGGCGCTCTCCATCCTGGATCCGGATGACCCCTACCGGTATCTCGAGATCCGTGGAGTCGCTACGGACGTGGAGGATGATCCCGATCTTGCGTTCATCAACTCGATGGCCCTCAAGTACTTGGGCCTCGACCGCTACCCGTGGCACCAACCCGGAGACGAACGCATCGTCATCGTTGTTGAGCCGACCAAAACGACCACGATGGGCTAATGCCGTTGAGCGCGTAGCCACTCAGAGAACAGAGGGAGAAGACAATGATCGAAACGTTTGACTGGGCGGTAGCACTGCTGCGCCTGGTGGCAGGTGGTGTCATCCTGGCCCACGGCGTGAAACACGCCCGCGGCCGGGTCAAGACCGCGAACTGGTTCGGGAGCATCGGATTCCGTCAGCCTGAATTGCAGTGGTTCGCCTCGACCGCGACGGAGATCGGAGTCGGCGTGCTGTTGATCGTCGGGCTGGGAACTTCACTGGCGGGCATGGGCCTCGTGGCAGTGATGGCGGTCGCATTTTGGACGGTCCATCGCTCTGTCGGATTCTGGGTCACGGCACGCCCGGACGAAGGATGGGAGTACGTCCTGGTGCTCGGCACTGTCGGCGCTGCAATCGCCATCGGCGGCCCAGGAGAGTTCTCCATCGACGCAGCGATCGGGATCGAAGACGTGCTCAATGGGTGGGTCGGCGCAGCGCTCGTTGTTGGTGGTCTCGTGGCCGCAGCCGCGCAGATAGCGACCTTCTTCCGACCGAACGAAGCCACCGGAACCTGACGGAACCGGTGTTCGTTGTGTCCTACTTGCGGTTGGCCCCGTAGACCATGTTCCTCAACCGGGCTTCGACCTCAGCAGGATCCTGATTCTCGAAGTCGTAGTCCCGGGATAGAACGCCCTTGAGCCGGTCGGCAGTCTTTTCGTGGTGACGATCGAGGTCCGAACGAGTCGATCCCTCATCGTGTCGCCTTTTCCATCGCATTGGGATTCATCGGATTTGGCAAGCCAAATCTTTAGCGGGACCGTGGCACGCAATCCGTTGCCCGTATCAGCCTCTGCCCACAGCTCACACATCACACCTCAGAACCGCCACACGGTCTTCGATCTTGACCCTCATAGCGAAGTCGAATCGGTCTACATCGAGGCATCGCCCGAGGTCCTCTGGATCGATCCATGGTGTCGTCCTGAGGCGATCGGCGCCCGCTCCAGTTCGGATTCTGTCGAGGCGGTCGGGGTCGTCGGGTTGTTCGAGGAGTCTGGCGGCGATGAGACCGGCAGTTTCCTCGTCCTCGTCGGCGATGGTGATCCCGCCGAGTCCCGATGCGACGATCACGACGTTTGTCCTATCCCGAACAGCCGAAGCCGTTGCTCCGGCGACAACCAGGCTGGCTGCGTACACGGGGTTCGCTCCGGACCTCAGGGCACTGACGACGCTGCGCGTTCCGGCCGACGTTCGCATGACGACGGTGCGGCCTTCGAGACGGTCGTAGTGCTCGACTGCAACAGGAGAGTTGCCCAGATCGAAGTCGTCCGGCCTGCGGCCGCCCTCCTCTCCGCACAGGATCGAATCGGCGATCGAGAGTGATCGCTCGCGAGCCTCGTCGAGGGTCTCGGCGAGCAGAATCCGATCCACGCCCCGGTCGAGCAGGAATGCCGCCGTTGTGAATGCACGGAACGTATCGATCACGATCGCCGGTCCCGAGATGCCATGCGTACCGGCAAGGAGGGAGCGTCGGGTGATCTTGGGAGTTGTCACGGGCGTCGATGGTACCGGCGTACCCCGCCGCCTACCCTCAACGCTGGAGGAGGGCCATGGAGAAACACCGCATTGATGTGCTCGGTTCGGGGATGGCCTACGTAGACGTGGGGAGGGGCGATCCGGTTGTCTTCCTGCATGGGAACCCGACGTCCTCGTACCTCTGGAGAAACGTGATTCCCCATGTCGCTGATCTGGGCCGCTGTATCGCTCCCGATCTCATCGGTATGGGTGACTCGGACAAGGTTGCAGGACTCGACTATCGCTTCGTCGATCATCGGCGCTACCTCGATGCCTTCCTCGATGCAGTCGGCGTTGACGACGCAGTCACGTTGGTCGTTCATGACTGGGGCTCGGCTCTCGGATTCGATTGGGCGAACCGTCATCGCGATTCGGTGGCCGGGATCGCCTACATGGAGGCGATCGTTCGCCCCGTCACCTGGGATGATTGGCCTGAGACTTCCCGTCCGATCTTCCAGGCGATGCGGTCGTCTGCAGGCGACGAGATCGTGCTTGAGAAGAACGTGTTCGTGGAGAGGATTCTGCCGGCGTCCATCATGCGACAACTGAGCGATGACGAGATGGATGAGTACCGGAGACCGTTCCGGAATCCGGGAGAGGATCGCAGGCCAACGTTGACATGGCCACGGGAGATCCCGATCGATGGAGATCCGGATGACGTCGCCGCGATTGTCGATGGCTACGGCCGGTGGCTCTCGTCGGCCGATGTTTCCAAGCTCTTCATTGACGCGGATCCCGGAGCGATCCTCGTCGGGGTCCAACGTGAGTTCTGCCGGGCGTGGCCGAACCAGATTGAGGCGAAGGTCGTAGGAACCCACTTCATCCAGGAGGACTCTCCCGACCAAATCGGAGAGGCGCTGCGTCGATGGATCAAGAGTCGATAACGCCTCTATCGTTCGTGCGTCATCCGGAGGGAAGCCATTGATCCGCAACATGATCCGCGCTGCGGCACTCGATCTCGAATTCTACAACCGCGCAGAGAACTCCCCGGGTCTGATGCCTCAGGCGTTCGCCGTTGTCGTTGTG
Source organism: uncultured Acidimicrobiaceae bacterium (assembly GCA_964632475.1). Classification (GTDB taxonomy): domain Bacteria; phylum Actinomycetota; class Acidimicrobiia; order Spongiisociales; family UBA5794; genus JAHEEL01. The sequence continues at coordinate 9,312 of CAZWDQ010000010.1, read as the reverse complement.
GCGAATGCTCTGGCCGCCGTCGGGTCGTGGATCGGCTACGAGAATACGGCAGGAGAGGATTTCTGGAACGCTGCTCGCGGATGGCTGGGGATCGGCGACTTCCCGATTCCCGCGGAGGGTGGGCTTCCTCTGACGATTGGCCTTGGAGTCGTCTTCGCGGTGATCGGCTGGGTTGTGTGGGCCGCGTTCACGTCGCTGATCGGTGGGAGAGTCTTCAAGGGCACCACCAACGTGGCAGAGATGCTACGTGTCCTCGGTTTCGCTCAGGCGCCAAGGGTCATCGGCGTGATTCCGTTCCTGGACCCGGTTGCTGCCGTGTGGGTGCTCGTTGCGTCCGTCGTGGCGATCCGCGAGGGCCTCGACTTCTCGACGGGACGCGCCGTCGGAACGGCGATAGGCGGTTGGGTGGTCTGGATCCTGCTCCAGCAGTCGGTCTCGATCCTCGTCGCCACCATCTTCTAGCCCCCAAGAAAGCCATACCCAGGGTACGCGCCGTCCTATTTGGCGGAGGGAGCCCACAGAACGAAGAGGTCCCGCGAACCGTGGGCCGGAGACCGCGCATAGGACGTCTGCAACCCAGGGTACGCGCCGTCCTATTTGGCGGAGGGAGCCCACAGAACGAAGAGGTCCCGCGCCTCAGACGGGGATGACCTCGCCGCGACGCTCGGTCTGCCAATCCTGACGCCAGCTGCGATTGGCTCTCCAGAAGAGCCACGATCCGAGGCCGACCAGGATCGGTGGCAGGAACGAGAGTGCCCGATAGAGAAGCACCCCGGCCGAGATGAGGTCGGGATCGGCTCCGGCCCCCCACCCGAGCGAGACCAACCCGATGAAGCCGAGATCAACCAGGCCGAGGCCACCGGGGCTTACGGGGATGATGACGAGTAGACGTCCGAGGGAGAACGCGAGGAGTAGCCACGGCAACGACACGTCGTCGCTGGATACGCCGACCGCTCTGAGCGACACAGCGAACAGCGCTGCCATCGAAGCATGGTTCGCAATCGTCGCGGCAGTGACCCACTTCCACCGGTGCTGGGCAACGTGGCGAACGTTGTCCCGGAATTTGAGCGTCGCTGCGACGACATCGACAGGGTCACGCTTGATCTTCTCCAGTCCCCAGTTGGTGATCTTGTCGAGCCATTTCCCGAGAGCGAGAGCCGCCGACTGCGAGCCCAGGATGCGGGCGATGAGCCAGATCGCTCCAACAACGACAACGATGCCTCCCAGAGAGATGAGCCACATCCACCAGAGCGCTTCACCCGTGATGGCGATAGCGGCTACGGAGAGAACAGGGAGAGCAAGGCGTGCGAGTTGGTCCCAAACTCCTGCCGTGAGCAGTGCCGCCGTGACTGATTCAGGGGTGAAGCCCCAGGAGAGGAATTGCGAGTAGGTAATGGGCAGGGCGATAGCGCCACCCGCAGGAAGCGAGTTGTTGATGGCCGTCGCTGTTGTCTGTACGACGAACCCCTCGCGAAATCGGAGTCCGGGCAGCGTTGACATGAAGACGAATACATAGGCGATGAGGAACCACACAGCGAAGATCGCAAGGAGCAGCCATTGGATCGGCTCGATGTCCCCAATGAGATCGGCGACGGCTCGATAGTCGGCGAGCTGCGGGAGGACGAAGCCGAACACGAGGAGGAGGACGAGGACGGTGACCGCAGCCCGGAGCAATCGTTTCCACAGTGGCTGCCCGGTTCTCTGCGGAATGGCAGACTCTTCGGGCGCTGCCCCGTTGCTCTCGGTCATGTGGCCGTAGCGTACCGCCCGCTCAGCGAGGGCGACATCCCGTGTCGATGGCACTCCGTTCCCAGAGTCGACTTGCCGCGGCGTCGTCGAGTCCGGCAGGACTTGGTTCGATCAGCCGCTCGTCGGAGAAGTACCCACCCGAGAATCGCTCAAAGCCAGATTCGGTCGCAACGTAGATAGACGTGGCAGCGCCTTCTTCCGTTGTGCGCATCCAGCGAGAGCCGGCTTTCCACAGGAGTGATCCGATCGTGCTGTCGCCGTCTTGAGCGATGCGTGTCGCTACGACTCCCGGATGAACTGCGAAGGCGGCGCTGCCCGTGCCGTCAAGGCGCTGGGCGAGTTCCCGCGTGAAGAGGATGTTGGCAAGTTTCGAACGGGCGTACGCCTGTGTCCCTCGGTAGCGGCCCCCCAATTCGAGCTCGACGAAGCCGGGGTCGTGTTTCGTGTTGCGGTGCATCTCGGATGCGACGTTGACGATCCGGTCGGGAAGGGTCGATGCGTCGGAGACCAACAAGCAGGTGAGCAGGAAGGGCCCGAGGTGGTTGACACCCATCGTCCATTCGTGTCCATCGGCGGTGAGTCGCTTTGAACTCACATAGACGCCCGCATTGTTGATCAGAACGTCCGCACGCCCTCGTGCAGATGTCAACTCGTCAACGAATGACCGTATCGATGCGAAGGACGACAGATCCAGAACCATCGGAGCGACGGCCCGACCCGTCTCGGCTTCAACCCGATCAGCGGCGGCCCTGCCCGCATCCGGGTCCCTGGCTGTCAAGACCACGTTCGCTCCCCGGCGGGCGAGTTCGGTGGCGGTCGCCAGGCCGATTCCGGAATTGCCTCCGGTGATCACCACGGTGCGGTTCTCGATGCTCCACGTCACGAGGCGGCACGCTACAGCGTACGGAGCGCCTCGGTTGGGCTGACTCGCGCCGCGCGCATTGCCGGGTAGAGGCCTGCGATCACGCCGATGATGAGCGCTGCGGCCATTCCGCCAACGATCGCCGCGGTCGGGATCAACACTTCCCAACCTTGTGACCAGGCGTATGCGGCGGTGACCGCACCGCCGAGAGCGATGCCGCCAAGCCCGCCGAGCGTGGCGAGGATCAAAGATTCACCGAGGAACTGAATCGAGATGTGTCCCTTGGTCGCGCCGAGGGCACGCCGGAGACCGATCTCGCCGCGTCGTTCGAGCACAGAGATCACCATCACGTTCGCGATCCCGACACCGCCGACGAGGAGCGCAACAGCACCGAGTCCGAGGAGAAGATTTGTGAACGCCTGGTCAGCGGCTTCCTTCGCCTCGAGAGCATCGGACGGTCTTGTGACCTCAACTTCATCGGGGCTCTCCGGGTTGACGGTTGCGGGCAGCACCGACCGGACGGCGTCGATGTCGTCCGGGTCGCTCCTGACGTAGATCGTGCTGGGCACGCCGCCGTGATCGAGGAATTGTTCAGCCGTCGAGTAGCTGACGAGAGCCGCACGATCGAGATCAGGGGAGAGATCGAGCGTGTCCATGACGCCGACGACGGAGAACCACTCGTTTCCGAGCCAAACGACGGTGCCTCCGGCGCCATTGGTCACCCCGAGGCGCTCAGCCGCCACAGAACCGAGGACAACGACGGGGAGATCGCTTGCCGCTTCGTCGAGGAAGATCCCGGACTCCATCTGACCCTGCAACGTCGCGAGCAGGTTCTCATCGACGGCCTTCACGGTGATGCCTCCCGTCTGTCCCTCGGGCACGAGGTCCGTTCGGTACACGCTCGCTTCGATCTCGCTGATCGAAGCGACCTGCTCGACTGGGCCGACACGTGAGACCATGGCAGTTGAATCCTCGGGAAGCTCTCCGGTTCCGATACCGATCCCGGAGCCCGCCTCAATCCGAAGCATGTTCGTTCCCAACTGGTCGAGTTGGGCGAGGAGGTCGGACTTGGAGGACTCGGACAAGCCAAGAACGCCGACCATCGCCGCGATGCCGATGACGATCCCCAGTCCAGAGAGTATTGAACGCAAGCGACGGGTTCTCAGGCCTATGAGGGAGGCCCTCATCATGTCTGCCGGGGCGAGACGTGATGGTTCGAGGGAGGCTTTCATCGTCGGTCTCCCGACGCGGCCAGTCTTGCGTCTTCGACGATCTCGCCATCGAGAAGTGACACTCGGCGGGGGAACCGGGCGGCAATCTCGTGATCGTGGGTGATCACGAGAATCGTCGTGCCGCCGGCGTTGAGTTGCTCGATGAGGCCAACGACGTCTTCGCCGGACTTGCTGTCCAGGTTGCCGGTCGGTTCGTCCGCCAGGATGATGTCGGGTGAGCCGATCAGCGCACGGGCGATCGCGACCCGCTGCCGCTCACCACCCGAGAGTTTGGTCGCCTCGTGACTCATCCGGTGAGCCAGGCCGACTTGATCCAGTGCCTGCTTTGCGAGAACTCTTCTGTTGCTCAGTGGCATGCCGGTATACAGGAGGCCGTCGGAAACGTTGTCCAACGCCGTCTCTCCTGCGAGGAGGAAGAACTGCTGGAACACGAACCCAATGTGCCGTGAACGCAGCGACGAGAGCTGCTTGTCATTGAGGTCGTCTACGTTGTAGCCGGCAACCGAGACCGCTCCGGCGGTCGCCCGATCGAGTGTGCCAATCACGTGGAGAAGCGTCGATTTTCCCGATCCCGACGGGCCGACGATGGCGACCAGCTCGCCCGACCGGATGTCAAGGTCGATGCCACGGATGGCGTGGATCGGTGGTGTGCCGGGGTACGTCTTCGTGACGTTCGATAGGGCGAGGACCGTTCGGTCGTTGTCCGACCCAAGCGTCTTCGCAGCGGAATCTGGGACGGGATGGGTCATGGAATGACGACCTGCATGCCGGCCTCGAGTTCACTCGATGAGACCTCCACCGACCCGTCCGCGTACATACCAGCCTCGACGGCGACGAGTCGCGTCTGGCCTTCACCGGTGTCGATCTGGACCGCGTAGCCACCCTCTCCGAGTGCCAGCAGCGCCGTGACGGGCACGACGAGAACGTTCTCGACACGATCGTCGATGATGTCGACGTCGACCGGAGCTTCGTCGAGACCCGTGGCCGCACCCTGGCGATCGAGGGTGATCTCAACTTCGAAGTACGTGCCGAATTCCTGGCTGCGGATAGCGATGTTCCCGATCGAGGTGACCGATGCCGGTTCGTCATCTCCGTTCGGCATCACCACCGTGACCGAGTCGCCTGCGACGATGAGCTCCTGATCTTCGGCGGGCAGCCGTACCGAAACCACCGATGTCGATGTCGACGGTGTGTAGATCTGGGTTCCGGGCGTGACGTTGGTTCCGATGCTGATGTGAGCGGACGCGACACGGATCGGATCCTCGGTAACCATGATCTCGCCGATGTTCAGTACGCCATCGACGGGCGCACCGATAGATGCCTGCCATGCGACGAGGGCTTCGGTCGTCGCTTCGTCGAAGACGTCATCTACGACGAGCGTTCCATCGGCATCGAATCCGAAGACCGCGAGCGCTTCTTCGAGGACGCGGACGTCGTCACCAGCCGAATCAACGTCGAGTGTTCGGTAGAACGGGACGTCGGTAACGAACAGTGTCACCGGGTCACCCTCGACAACAAACAGTGTGTCGCCGTGGTCAAGAACGTCGCCCTCAGATGCGAGAGCGGTGACCGTTCCCTGAGGCATCGTGGAGGTAGCGATGACCGGCGTACCGGAATTGACCGGTGATCCGACCGTGACCAGCGTGTCGGCCACAAAGATGGGACCGTCGACGAACACATAGGAGCCGTATTGGAGCGCGCCTGTCTCGTCGATATCGAGATCCTCCTGGAGATCCTTGATGGCCTCCTGCGTCGCATACGTGTAGTCGCCATCTAGGTCGAAGTCCCCGTCTTCGTCGTAGCCGAGGCGGGTGAGGGCCTCTTCGAGTTGGAGGACGTCGGCGCCGTCAGTCGCTCGTGAATTCAGCGTCCGATATGCCGGGATGTCGCCGTAGAACACGATCACGGGTTGCTCGTCGCGCGTGTAGAGAATCTCCCCTTCTTCCACTGTCTCGCCTTCACCTGCGATTGACGTGACGGTCCCCGGGGCACCTGCGGCGATCGTCACGATCCCGTCCGGCGAGCCCGCGTAGACGAGCGGATCGCCTGCGACGAAACCGAGGGTCCCATCGAGCGTGGTGACATCCTCGAGCGTGGTGCGTGCGACCTCGGCGTACTTCAAGGCTGCCACGGTGTCCGTGGTCGTCGATGCGTCACTACCGGACAGCAACCAAGCGCCAGTGACCCCGACTGCGATGACCGCTGCACCGGCGATCCAGATCGAGGTGCGACGCCACCATGGCTTTCCGGACGTCGTCGCGGATTCAATCGCGACGGAGTCTTCCGTCGATCCGGGGGAGGCCCCTTCAGGCATGGGAATGTTCTCGGAGTCGTTCATCAGCCCTGTCCCCCTCCTCGGGTTCCCGGAATCGGTGCACCGGCGCCGAAGATGTCGCTGCATGCGGCCATGGCGGTCTGGAAGGCGGGATCCTCTCTATCGAGTTCGCCGAACGGTCCGCCGCCACCCTGGCCCGGTGTACGGTCGGTGGAGAAGTCCGGATCGGGCATGCTGTAGCCATTCTCCCTGACGCACGAGGCGAATGCGAGGAGCTCGTCTTCGCGTTCGGTTCGATCCTCGGAATCGAGTCCGAACGTCACATCTTCGAGGTAGACGTTGCACGACTCGAACGCGGCGTCGGCGACTTCGCGGTCAATGCTCTCGATGTCACGGAGACGCGGGGGTCGGAGATTTCCCTGGTCATCGACCACTGGATCGTCGACATCCAAGCCCTCGTCACGCAGGCAGACCGTGAACGCCATCACAGCTTCTTCCTGAGAGGCTGTACCAACGGCCGCCTCCTCGGTCTGCTCCGCCTGAGACTCGTTCTCGAGCGAAGCGACATTGGAGTCGGCGTCTGCACTGCCGCATGCGGCAGCCAGCAACCCGAATGCGAGCACTATGGGGACAATGACGTTGCGTTTCATCTCGATCTCCAATCGATCGCGGACCTGAGAGTTCTGAAGGTTCGACCGGTAGTCAATCAGGGGAACCTGAAGCAAGGCTGAGTGGTAGGTAAGAAGATACTGAGAAGAGGCCACCAGCTACCAGCTACCAGCTGCCAGCCACCAGCCCGGCACGCGGATCGACACTTGCGTCCGGCGACTGGAGAGACTGAGGGCTCGCAGCTGGAAGCTGGTAGCGGGCAGCTCGATCTCACTCTCCTCTTAGGCTCGATTCAGGCTCTTCTCACGCCTTCGGCTTATCGTTCTTGTCCAGGAGGTGTCATGGAGACCGCCAAGGTGCTCATCGTTGAAGACGACCCGGACGTCCGAGCTGCGCTGACTCGCGCTCTGTCGTTCGAGGGATATGACGTCGCGACAGCGACCGACGGCGGCCGTGGCCTCGAGGCCGTCGCCGCAGATACGCCGGATGTCATCGTGCTCGACGTCATGATGCCGTTCGTCGACGGTCTCGAGATGTGCCGCCGATTGAGGGCGAAAGGTGACGAGACGCCCGTCCTCATTCTCACCGCACTCACCGAGGTCTCCGATCGCGTGGACGGACTCGATGCAGGTGCCGACGACTACCTGGCGAAGCCGTTCGCTCTCGAGGAACTACTTGCTCGAATCCGTGCTCTTCTCCGACGATCAGTTGGCGACGTCTCGGACGTCCTCTCCTTCGCCGACCTCGAGATGAACCTCGGTACCCGCACCGTGACTCGATCGGGCGATCCCCTTCCTCTTACGAAGACAGAATTCGATCTGCTCGAAGTTCTTCTCCGAAACGGCGGGCGTGTCGCAACCCGCGATCAGATCTATCGCGATGTGTGGGGATTCGACTTCGAGACGTCTTCCAACTCGCTCGACGTGTACGTCGGGTACCTCAGGCGAAAGACAGAAGAAGCCGGTCGATCACGGTTGATTCACACCGTTCGCGGCGTCGGATACACGCTGCGCGACGAGTCGTAGTGCAGTCCGAGGAGTTCTCTTGAAGCTCAGGACCAGAATCGTTCTCACGGCGGCAGTGGCAGTGGCCATCGCCGTGCTGCTCGTTTCCGCTGCCGCCTTCCTTCTGGCGCGTCGAGAACTCCGATCGGAGGTCGATGAGAGCCTGATCGAGCGGGCTCTCGTGATCCAGAGCCTTGCGGACGATCCGCGGGGGATCGTTGGGTCGGGTGGTCCATTGCACCTCCCACTTGGTTTCCTCGGTGGTCGGGGCCCGTCGTTCGACACCGTCTACTACCAGGTGACGCTGCCGACCGGAGAGGTCTTGGTCCCAGAGGGTCAAGCGCCTCTTCCAGGGGTCGAGGAAGACGTTGCCATCCGCCAGGCGCTTCTCTCCGACGAGAACGTCGACGGCGTGCACATGCGGATGATCACGTACGTTCTGGATCCGCTCGGTCTTGTTCAGATGGCGAGGCCGCTCACGGAAGTAGATGCCACGCTGGCGGGTCTCGCGATCGCCCTCTCTTTCATCGGGCTGCTCGGCGTGCTTCTTGCTGCCGGAGCCGGAGTGCTCGTGGCGCGCAGCGCCCTCAAACCGATCGACAGTCTTGCGGAGGCCGCGGAGCACGTCGCCGAGACTCAGGATCTCGCGGCGAGGATCGAGGTAGGGCCGAACGACGAAGTCGGTCGTCTTGCTCGAAACTTCAACGCCATGTTGGCCGCTCTGGAGGAGAGCCGAACTCAACAGCAGCGGCTGGTGCGCGATGCCGGACACGAGCTGCGAACACCGCTCACGGCCCTGCGTACCAACATCGAACTGCTCGGTCGAACGAAGAACCTGAGCGATGACCAGCGGAGAGAATTGATCACGGCCGCCGAGGCAGAAGTGAAGGATCTCTCAGTCCTGGTTGGCGAGGTTGTGGATGTTGCTTCTGATCGCTACACCGAAGAACCGATTGATGATCTCTTCCTCGACGACATCGTTGCGCAGTCGGTCGAGCGAGCAGCCCGGCGCACAACGATTGACATCGAGGTTGCATCGGAACGGTGCCCCGTTCACGGCCGTTCGGTTGCTCTGGCACGAGCGGTCGACAACCTCCTTGACAACGCTCTGAAGTGGGGCTCCGATGGAGATCAGATCGAGGTCACCGTGGCCGGTGGAAGGGTCTCCGTGCGGGATCACGGTCCGGGAATCGACGAGGCAGATAGCGATCTGATCTTCGACAGGTTCTACCGATCGGCCTCAGCACGTTCCATGCGGGGATCCGGTCTCGGACTCTCAATCGTGAAGCAGATAGCCGAAGCCCACGGAGGCGGAGTATTCGTCGAGACTCCTGATGATGGCGGGGCAAGAGTGGGATTCGAGATTCCTAGTCGGTAGTCGGTATTCGGCAGAGGCACCCTCCTGCTGGTAGCTGGTAGCTGGTAGCTCACTGATCTACTGATCTACTGGTCTACTCGTCTCCCCACTCCTTCTCTCATCCCCTTCTCAGACACCCCACACAGATCTGTGATGTCGGTGTTCCACGATGTCCCCATGGACGAAGAAAGGAGATACACATGAAGAAGATCTTCGTTTCCATT
>CAZWDQ010000009.1:31555-37106 GCA_964632475.1 uncultured Acidimicrobiaceae bacterium | reverse complement strand
CGCCGACCTCTGCCTTGTAAGGGCAGCGCTCTCCCAACTGAGCTAAACGCCCGGACCCGGGAATGCTACCGGCTTATCGCGCTCACAGCGTGCGCGGCAAATTGAGGGGCATTCCTGAGCGGATCGTTCGCTCGGTCGTCGTTCGTTGTACCCAGCCTTCGCGGTCGACCGTCACATCGGTGTTGTCGCAACCTCCGGCCGATCGGTCCTGGAAATTCACCGACACGGATGACACGGCAATCGGCTGATCTCCCTCACCGACTGCAAGGAGATCGCTCCACCTTGCGACTACCGGGGGATGATCACAGCGGGCGAACGACTCGGTCCAGACGACCGGCCCCCTCAAGAACTCGCCCGGGCTGAAGAGGTCGCGAACGACCGTGGCCTCACCGGTGTGGAGGTCCTCGATCGAGCCCCTCCACGCGAAGAAGCCTGGCGGCGCCTCGTCAGGAGATCTTCCAATGGTCAACCGATATGGACGGTGAGGAGACCACGAGAAATCGCGGGTGTTCACGTCGCTCGGTGTCGACGGGAGCAGTGACGGGGTGCCATCGAGCAGTGCTCCATCACCCGAGGGTGCATACCCGCCCCAGTTGGCAGCGGTCCGCCCCGGGAAACGCGGGTGGTGCTGCAATCCCAGGTGCGCCCCTCCCCCGCCCGGCTTCACGAACGAGGTCTGCAGCGCCCAGAAGTAGAGACGGTCGACGGTCGGCGGTTCGACGACTTCGAGCGTGGCGGACACTTCCGTGAGCCGTTCGCCATATGGGAGTTCCCACCACAAGTGGAACGACGAGGCACCGTTGCCGCTCGGCGGTTCTCCGGCGATCCTCGCGGTCGGTGCCACTCTCCCCAACAGCCGATCAAGCCATGACATGGTGCGAATGTAGCCGGAAACCGACTAGCTGTCGGTCCCACTCTCCGATAGGGTTCCTTTCCAATGTCCGTCGTCAAGAGCCGCGCCCTCCGATTCGTCTTCCTCGTACTCGGGATCTTCTTCCTCGGGGTCGCGTTCGTCGGCATCGCCGTCCCGCTCATTCCGACCGTGGGACCTGTTCTCCTGGCTGCCTACTTCTTCTCGAAGTCATCTGAGCGTTTCGACCAGTGGCTCGTCGAGAACAGACTGTTCGGCGGCATCGTCCGCGACTGGCGAGCCGGTCTCGGCTTCACGATCAAGGCGAAATCGATCGGCATCGGAGCGATCATCACGTCATTCACGATCTCAATCGTCTTCGTGGTCGACCAGACTATATTCCGCGCGGCATTGTTCGCACTCGCCGCGGTCCTCGTGATCTACATCGCCCAGTTGCCCACCAAGCGTCTGATGCCGGTTCCCGCCTGAGCTTGCGCTGCGAGCATTCAGAGGTGTTCACCGAAGAACGCTTCGATCCTCTGCCACGAGTCTTCAGCGGCGTCCTCGTCGAACGCAACAGCCATCAAAGGACGTCCGATGAGCGCCTTTGAAAAACGGTAGCCCTCTGCCTCGTTCATGAACGAGTGCCCGGCGTTTGGATAGGTCGCGATGTCGTGAGGAATGTCGGTGCCATCGAGCGCTCGGGACAACTTGATGCCGTCCCGGCCGATCAGGTGATCCTTTCCCCCATAGGAAGCGATAACAGGACAGAGCCGCCCCGCGATGTCATCCCCGGGGAAGATTCCGTAGTTCGCCGAGATGGCTTGTGCCGTTCCTCTCGCCCCAAGCAGCAGAGCGAAACTGCCACCCATGCAGAATCCGACGACGGCCACTCGCCCATCGATGACATCTTCGCGATCGGCGAGTGATCGCAGGTGCCCATCCGCCGTGTCAATGATGCTCCCCTCGCCACGCTGGATCTGTGCCACGGCACGTGCCACACAGGAGATGCGGCCGCCGTCGAGCAGATCAGGAGCCACCGCAACGTAACCCAGGTCCGCGAATCGGTCGGTGATCCGACGGATGTCGTCGTTGAGACCGAACAGTTCATGGAGGACCAGGACGCCGGGGGCCGGGACGCTCGATGGAAGCGACTCGTACATCGCAACGCCATCGACGGTGAAATCGCGTCCATCCATTGGCCTTCCCTTCTCGCGGTCCGACATGTCCGGATCGTGGCCAGCGTACGCCAGCTCATGATCTCGCGCCCGGATCGATGGTCGGAAGCTCGTCCGGCATCAGCGGATTCGGCCGATTGCGGTGGTAGCGAGCGAGAGCATCAGCATCGCAGACCGAGCAGAGGCGCACGGTACGTGTTCCGACGACCGACAGCTGCGTCCCCCGCCCCTTCTCAACGATTGCCAGCGGCACCTCCTGGAGGTCATCTCCGCCGCAGATCGGGCATCGTGGGGACGGGTCACGATTCCACGACACTCCACAGGTGCCGCAGGTCACGGTGATCCAGTCCCCGTTCCGATTCCCACTGAGATCATCGGCCTCGCCGCAGCCTGGGCACGACAGGTTCACGGCAAGCTGTTGAACGCACTGTCGACGGCCCGGCCCACCGTGAACGGAAGGCCGCCCGTAACGATGGCAGCACCCGCGAGTGAGGTGCCGGAGGACATCTCGAGCAGAACCGTCACCACGGTGGTGCCGTCGACATCACGCGTGTTGACGGTGATTCCGTGCGGCGGAGGGAATCCCCGCAGCAAGGCAACGGCGTTCGCCACCGCTCGGGCTAGTCCATCGGACCCGGACTCAACGATGGCTCCGGCCTCTCGACCGGCTTCGTCGATGGCACGGACCTCGACGCCGTCGACCGTCTCCTCGATCGCCAGTTTCAGGAAGTGACCGGAAGGCCCGCCGACATCGGTATCGACCGCGAGGTGGGAAGGGTCCGGCTCGGCAAATGCAGCCGGCAGCGTATCTGCCAAGCTTCGTCCGAGTCCGACCCGCCGACGGCTCACGTCTTCAGCATGCGGGACGTCACGGACGGCAATTCGCTCGACCGCTTGTTGCACCTCAGCTTCCGGACGTGTCCCATCGGTCCAGACGCGAATGAACGGAGGTGCCCCAACTCGGGGAGTCACCTCTGCCGAAGCTACCCCGGGCAGCGAACACACCTCGCGGCGTACTTCCTCTGCGGTCATGTCGATCCCCCTGATCGAACCCCTACCGGATTGTAACCCGCGACGGGGCTCCTTGGGAAGTGTCAGATTGCCGATCGGACTCTCGCACGAACCATGATGCAGGCGTTCGCCAGGTAGTCGAAGTCGTGTTCGTCGAGGTAATCCAGCACATCCTCGCTCTCAGCTCCTGGCTGGACCCACACCGTCGTGAATCCCAATTCCTTCGCTTGCTTGAGAATGCGGAGTGTCCTGGTCGGAGGCACGACGAAGTTGACAATGTCCGGAGTTTCGGGAAGCTGAGCAAGATTGGCGAATACGGGATCGCCGTCGACCGTGGCCCTGGTGGGGTTCACGGGATAGACACGAAACCCCTTCGCCTTGAGATCGCGATAGATCACGTTGCCGTACTTGCGAGGGTTGTCGGTGGCTCCGACGACGGCGACAACCGGATCGCCTTCGTTGAGGAGCGTGCTGATGGTGTCCATGGAGAAGGGAACGCTACACGACCCCTCTCTCATTCCTCATCAAATCCTCGAATCCTCGCCCTTCGTCCGAAGGACCGCACCGAACGTCTCGAACAGGATCGTGATGTCCATCTTCATCGAAAGGGTCTCGACGTACTGCTCATCGAGCGCGGTTCGTTCAGCGACTGAGATCGAGTCGCGGCCATGGACCTGTGCGTACCCGGTAACGCCGGGCTTCACCTGGAATCGAGGATTGTCGAGGCCGATGAGATCGGCCTCCTCCGGCACGAGAGGCCGGGGCCCGACAAGGGACATCGATCCCTTGAGGACGTTCCAGAAGTTGGGCAGTTCGTCAAGTGACCAGCGCCGGAGGAATCCACCAACGCGCGTGATGCGAGGATCGTCGTCGATCCTGATCGTGTACTCATCGTCATCGTCGCTGTAGCGCAGCCGATCGAGGTGCTCGCCGAAGACCTCGTCATCGTGATCGATCACCATCGTTCGCATCTTCACCATCCAGAAGTCCAGCCCGTTTCGACCTGTACGGAGTTGTCGGAAGAATGCCGGTCCCTTGGAATCGGTCTTGACGGCGATCGCTGCGATAGCGAGCACCGGAGCAAGCAAGAGCATCGCGATGAGCGCCACCGCAATATCGAGGGAGCGCTTCGCCACGACGTAGCCATGGGAAATCTCGTCTTCCTCCGGATCGCGCATGAGGGCTCCCAGCACGAGCGAGACGAGAGCGAACACCTCTCCAGCGACGAAAGCAATCACGACGTGGAGCACGGGATCCTCGATAGGGATCACGAGGACGACAACTGCCCCGATCACAGCGATCGCCCATGCAACGGCGAGGCGAACCGCCCGGCCACGAGCGACGAGGATCTGACCAATGAATAGACCGGCCGACGCCAGAACCACTCCGGCGGCTGCGAGCGCAGCAACCGTTGCCGATGGTCTGAAACCGTCACCGAATGCCACGGCCACCATCGGGGGTCCCAGAACCGCTCCCAGCGCCGCTCCGACGAAGGCAAGCGCCGCACCAGCGACACCCATACCCCTCGCCCACGAACGCAACTCCCTGCGTTCCCCTCGCGCCGCCATCTCGGTGAACGGCGGCAACACCCTGGCGATCAGGTTGTACCCGAGCGTCAGGGGAGCCCGAGCAAGGAGAAGCGTGGCGTAGGTGATAGAGAACTGGGTGGCGGTGGCCCCGAGGGCCCCGGCAGCCAGCGGTCCTGCGAGGAGGAGGGCCTGTGATGCCGCCGAAGAGAGCACGAGTCCAGACAGCAATCCCCGTTCCCCGACTTCCTCGGCATGCTCGGTTGTGAGCTCTCCACGAGAGCCGGTCACGCGTTGCTTTGGAACACGCCAAGGACGCCACAAGACGATCACCAGCGGCCCGAGCACCTGTGCCCATGCGAATCCGGTCACCGTCGGTCCGATGATGACGACAGCCACAGCGATGATCAGACGAAGGATGGACGCCGCTCCGCTGACGTATCCGTAGGACCGGAATCTTCGGTAGCCGGCCAGATACCCGCGCCCGACAACGAAGAAGAAGTGGAAAGTCACGGTGGCAACGACGAACCAAACGAACGACGCGTCACCGTCGAAATACGTGTCGGCCGAAGACCACACGACAATCGCTGCCACCGCTGCAGTGGAGATCGTCAAAGCCACGGCCCGCGCCGGCACGACCCATCCCTGATATCCAAGCGTGATCCGGCGGATCACGAACTGTTCGATGGGGAGCAAGATGATCACGAAGGCGAGGAAGTGGGCCGTCAGGAGCGCAGCGATCGGGGCGAAAGCCTCCTCCCCCAGGCTCCGGCCGCCGAGGAACTGATAGACGTAGGCACCGACGCCGGCAACGAGGCTCCCGAGGACGATGTCGAGTGTCCCGTCGCGCCGCATGTAGGCGTAGCGGGAACGATGCGAGTGTCCTGGCGTCTCGGCGGATCGTTCGTCGGAGGATGTGTCGCTCACAGGTGCGTTTCGGGGTCGATTCTCGGTTCGGACAAGGTTACCCGTCCCCGAACAGTCTC
>CAZWDQ010000009.1:30169-31455 GCA_964632475.1 uncultured Acidimicrobiaceae bacterium | reverse complement strand
GCGATGCTGGCGCTCGGACTCGTCCTCCTCGCACCTCATGTCGTCTTCGGCTACTACGACCTTGTCCAGTACAGCCTGATCACAACCGTCTTCGATACCGGTGAGGCATCCGCGGCCACGACGACCGTCGCATCTGCCGAGTCGGGAGCGAGCGGGGATGGGGCGACGGCCAGTCAGGAGGGAACGGCGGCGAGCACGACGACCACCGTGGTCGAGCAGACACCGTGGGATGAACTCGATCGTCTCAACATCCTGCTTCTCGGCGGCGACTTCGGCGTGGGCCGTACCGGGATCCGGACCGACACGATGATCACCGTGAGCATCGACCCGAAGACCGGCGAAACCGCCATGTTCCAGGTCCCACGGAACTGGACCTACGCGCCACTGCCTGAGGGCATGGGGATCTGGGACTGTGACTGCTATCCCGAGCTGACCAACGAACTCTGGATCATGGGCGAGCAGTATCCCGACGCCTTCCCCGGACCCGGCACACCATCGGAGAACGCCGTCAAGGGAATGATCTCAGAGTTCCTCGGCATCCCGATCCACTACTACGCGCTCGTCAATCTCGACGGATTCGTCGACATCATCGACTCGATCGGCGGCGTCGAAATCTACGTCCCTGAACGAATCGTGGACAACGAATACCCGCTCCTCGACGGCACGCTCACCGAACTCGTCATCGAACCCGGCCAACAGCACATGGACGGGGAAGAGGCCCTGGCTTACTCCAGGACCCGTCACGCCGACAGCGATTACTTCCGGATGAACCGGCAGAAGTGCGTGCTCGAGGCTGCCATGGAACAGACCGACCCGACCTCGCTGATCCTCAACTTCGGTAAGTTCGCCAACGTGATCAAGGACACGACGACGACCGATATCCCCGTCGACATCTTGCCAAGGCTCGTCGAATTGCTCCCTGCCGTTGACATCGAGAACGTGGTGTCGGTCAGGTTCATCCCGCCGGAGTATCACCTGAAGTATCGTGATGACGGCAAGCTGGGTGCGATCGCCAACATCGACCTCGTTCATGAGCACGTTCAGTTGGTCATCGCTGATCCGGAACGTGCGAAGATCGAACTCAACCTCCAGGAATCTGAGGAGTGCCCGACGGCTCCGGAATCCTGACCTCGCTTCAGATCCGCCGTGAGTCCTTGCGGTGGTAGCGGGTTCCCTCGAGCCTCGACTCTGAGCGCCATTCCCCGAAGACGGGACCCGCCGAAAGGACCGGCTCCGGCACAACCTCTTCGACGTCTTCGGTGTCTTCGGTGTCTTCGAACTCCTCG
>CAZWDQ010000009.1:0-30069 GCA_964632475.1 uncultured Acidimicrobiaceae bacterium | reverse complement strand
CTCCGGCACAACCTCTTCGACGTCTTCGGTGTCTTCGGTGTCTTCGAACTCCTCGCCGACGTCGCCGACCTCTCCGTAGGCGTGGAGTGATCGCTGCTCATACTTCGACGTCGGATCCATGATGATGGTCAACTCGTCGACAACGATCTCTATGACCGCCGGATCGTCGACGATCGGCACCTCTGGAGCGACGACCGAGTGGCGGCCTTTCGTCACGACTCCTCGAGAGACCGGCTCGACCTCGCGGATCGTTCGTGGCCCCGGTTTGAATTGCTTCGGTGCCGGCATGTCCATCCCCTATCAGCCCTGGTGCAAGTGTACTCCTTGACGCCCAAGGCTGGAATAGGGCGAAGGACTCAACCCTCGTCTGGCCGGCTCGAAGCAACAGCGGACACGGCCAGGCCGATACCGAGGAGGAGCAATGCTCCCGGAACGATCCAACGACCGAAGTCGGTGGGGAACCACTCCCTCGCCGGGGCGATGAAGGCAAGCCCTACGAACATGAGGCCGAAGATGAACGAGATGGGGTCGAATCGGTGACGGTACATGGGCTATCCCTCCCAGCGGATTTCGGATTCACTGACAACGATGGATCCAACACCGGCATTCACGTCGATGCTGAACACCCAATCGTCTCCTGTCGCAAGGGTCTGTTCCGTTCTCGAGACGCCGAGCCCTGCGCTCTGATGACCGAGGATGTCAACCGAACCGATGCCCACACGGCCGTGCACCGTTGCGCTCGCAGGATCCGGCAGCCAGATTCTGATCTCACCTGCGCCGATCTTCGCTCCGATCGGGATTGGGTAGATGCCATCGGTATCCGTTGGCGGTTCGAAGTCCCTGAGGTCGATCTCGAGGACGCCTGCACCGTGCTCGAATGCGAAATCGACACGCTCGAGATCCTGGATGGACTCGACGCGAATATACCGCTCGCCTGCCTCGCCGCTGATCGACCATGTGGGACCGACACTTGCGAGGAACAGCAGCGGCATCAGGAGCAGGCCAACGACAATGAGCCATCGAGCGCGACCAAAGAGTGTCCCGGCGAGCAGACCGGCTCCGATGACTCCCACTGTGACAGCGACGTAGTGAACCGGGTCCGGGAAGAGGACGCCGGCAACATCGAGAACGGCGAGCCCGCCGACAGCGATGAGCGTCGCCGCCACCGTCATTCTTCCAAGGATCGACTTCGGCCGGGGTGGGCGACGGGGCGGCGGCGGAACGACCCTGGTTTCGACAGAGGCCTTGGACACGTCGAGCTCGGCCGCGGCCTGCTCACTCTCCGCCCGATCATCGACGATGGCCTCACGAACATCATCGGTTGATGGAGTCTCTCCTCCACCGCCGGTCGGTGGTCCAGATCGCCGGTCGAGATCGCCCCGGTACAACAGGACGCCGACGACGAGCAGAATCGCTGCGAACACGAACTTGCCCGAGATCAGGTGGAAGCTCGAAGCCAGAATGACCGCCGCTACGCCGACGAGTACGACCCCGACGACCATCCCAGTGTTCGACGTGTCGAATCCGGAGAGCCACTGGGTGACGAGCGGTTCATCGCTTCCCTCCTCCGGGATGAGCAGCCAGCCGAGGATGTACAGCAGGAGGCCGATGCCGCCGAACACCGTCATCAGGACGAAGGCCACCCTGAACCAGGTGGCACTGATGTCGAACCGCTGCCCGAGGCCTGCGGCCACGCCTGCGAACGCCCGGCCCTCGATGGGGCGGCGGAGCAGCCGATTTGTGGAGTGAGTTGAATTGGTCATGAGCCCATCATGCAAGCCGCAGGCATCGAGCGGAATCGGGAATCCTCCTGATCGAACCCTGAGGCCTCAGGGGCATCTCAGGGTTTTCACCGGTTGTGAGGCGCACCAGCGTGTGACAACATCACTCTTGCATGATCACCCAGGACGAATCAACTCCGAGCGAATCGACCGATCGCTTTCAAGTGTTTCGGGGCCGCCTCACGCGTTCGACCCGTGACCGGATCGTCGCCGGCCTTGCGGGTGGAATCGCTGCCCGTCTCGGTATTCCGACCGTCTACGTCCGTGCGGCGTTCGTCTCGCTTACCCTGGCCGGAGGCTTCGGCATCATCTGCTATCTCGCTGGGTGGTTGACCGTGCCCGACGACACGCAGTACGGATCGATGATCGCCGCCGATCAGCCGCCGACTCCGCCTCAGAAGGCCGGCCTCTCGCTGGCTTTCGCCGCCCTGCTCGTCGCTCTCGACGGCGTCGGTCTCTGGTTCGGACCGATCGTGTGGCCGGCGACCCTCTTCATCTTTGGCACCGCCCTTGTTTGGGATCGCTCGAGCGCAGAATCTCGCGATCGAATGTCCCGGCTCGCCAAACCGTCGAACGACGGTGGCAGCAGAAGTCGCACGCAGATCATCGCCGGTGTCGGCCTGATGACCGTGGGGATCGTCGTCGTGCTCACCTCGCTTGATTCCTTCCAAGCGCTCGGACCGGTAGCGGTTGCCGTCCTCATCACGGCCGCCGGTTTCATGCTGTTGTTCGGACCGTGGATGCTGGGGCTCTTCGAGGACCTCACGAAAGAGCGAACGGCAAGAATCCGTTCCGAGGAACGCGCCGACATGGCCGCACACCTCCACGACTCTGTCCTCCAAACACTCGCGCTGATCCAGCGGAGTGACGACCCCCACCGGATGACGACGCTCGCCCGGGCTCAGGAGCGTGATCTCAGGGCATGGCTGTTCGAGCCGACCGAGGGAACAGACGGTGGAACGATCGGCGAGGCCATCTCGGCGGCCGCTGCGAAGACCGAATCCGACTTTGACATCCCCATCGAGGTCGTTGTCGTCGGCGACCGCAGCCTCGACGCAGCGACCGAACCACTGGTGGCTGCCGCCGCAGAAGCGATGGCCAATGCGACCGAGCACTCCGGGGCCCGTTCCGTCTCCGTGTACGTCGAGTGCTCACGAGATACTGTCGAGGCCTGGGTAACGGATCAGGGCGCCGGCTTCGATGTCGATGAGATCCCGGATCAACGCAAAGGGCTCACCGAGTCGATTGTCGCCCGCATGGCCCGATCCGGTGGAGAAGCAATCATCGTGTCCCAGCCGGGTGAAGGCACTGAGATCCATCTACGATCGGAATCCGTATGACGACTATCTACCTCGTTGATGACCACGAGTTGTTCCTGAGCGGCGTCCGAGCCGAACTCTCCGAACGCTTCGATGTGTGCGGTTGGTCCACGGATGTTGATGGTGCCATCGACGGTATCCGGAAGAACCGCCCCGACGTCGTGCTGGTTGACGTTCACATGCCGGGAGGGGGCGGACTCTCCGTAGTCAACAACGTGCACCAGACCAATCCGGACATCCGCTTCCTCGCCCTCTCGGTATCGGATGCACCCGAGGACGTGATCGCGATGATCCGTGCCGGGGCCCGTGGGTATGTGACGAAGTCCATCGAACCCGATGCCCTCGTCGATGCCATCGAACGGATCGCAGCCGGCGATGCCGTGTTCTCGCCGAAACTCGCCGGCTTCGTACTCGATGCCTTCTCCGAAACAGTCCCCGTCGAGGCCGATCCGGAACTGGACCGTCTGACACCGAGGGAGCGAGAGGTCTTGCGCCAGATCGCGCGAGGCTATGCCTACAAACAAGTCGCCACTCGCCTCTCGATCTCAGTCAAGACCGTTGAGACCCACGTCTCAGCAGTCCTTCGAAAGCTCCAGTTGTCGAACCGCCACGAACTGGCCCGTTGGGCGACGGAACGGCGAATCGTCTGAGCCGATCGAAGACGGGGAACCCATCACGGGTCCTCCGGCGTTAGACAGATCGACATGCAGTTGCTTCTCAGAATCGCGATTGGTGCCGCTGCAGCCTGGCTGACGGTGTGGCTCGTCCCGGGGCTGCAGTACTCCGGGGAGTGGTGGCGCTGGCTCGTGTTCGGCGTCGCGATCGGTTTCATCAATGCGATCATCAAGCCGGTCGCCAAGCTCCTCACGATTCCGATCCGCATCATCACCCTGGGGCTGTTCACACTGGTCATCAACGTTGGATTGATGACCCTCGCCATCTGGATCGCCAACGATGCCGACGTGGGACTGTCCAGTGACTCAATCTGGGCCGCGCTGCTGGGAGGCTTCGTACTCACCGTCGTCGGATCGTTCCTGAGTCTGCTCAGCCGGGACTGAACGACATCGCCATGGGTAACGTGTGACGAGAGGGGATTCACGTCCCACTCTTGAGTCCCATCCACATCTGAGGAACATCTATGTTGAACCCCGCACGGTCTCTCTTCTCATTCCTTGGCAAGCCCCACGTCCAGACCGGCCTCGCCCTCGGCGCGGCCGCGGCCATCGAGTCCAACCAACCGTCCCTGATGGTTCGCCCGCGCACCGATCAGGCTCTCGTGGTTGCCGGTTCGATCGCCTCCGGATATGTCGTCGGCAGTGGGTATGGGCAGGTCATCGAACGACTCCCGGTTCGTTCCCCAATAGCGATTGATGCTGTGGCGGGTGCCGTCGCAGCCACGTTCGTGTCGACGATCGGGCCCAAGATCGAGAGCTCACTGCCCGGATCTCTTGCCGTGACAGCTGCCCGCGCACGGTCATACGCGGCAACGACATCGCTCGCCACGAGTGTCCTCCGACACGGTGTGCGAACGGCCGGGACCTACGGTCGTCTCGCCGAGAGCGCCGCAGGCGTTGCCACAGCCGCTGCCCTCGCCGGAGGAGCATTCCTCTACCTCCGAGATCGCCTCGATCGATACGACACCGGCAACAGGATCCCACCGGACGGTTCCGATGTAGCGTGGACGTTGGCTGTCGGCACGGGTATTGCGACGGCAGTCGGTGGTGCTGTGATGGCGGAGCGAACGGTGGCGAATGTTTCTGCCTCTGCTCTGGGACGAATGGTCGGAGGACCCGCCACGGCATGGCTCCCGTTGACGCACGCGCTGATCGGCGGCAGCGCCGTTCTCGCCGGTCGATACGGGATGAGTCAGCTCCTCGGGAAGATCGCGGCTTCGAACAGCAGCACCGAGATCAGCTATTCCAAACCACCGGCCACGAGCATGGTCAGCGGTGCACCTGACAGCAAGGTGCAGTTCAGCGACCTCGGCCTTCAGGGACGCCGGTTCGTAAGCGAAGCATCTCCCGCCGATCGAATCAACGACGTGCTCAGCGAGGACCGAGCGAAGGACGCCATCCGGGTCTACGTCGGCGTCGAGTCGGGTGACTCGATCGAAAGCCGGGTCTCCCTCGCGATCGAAGAGCTGCGGAGAACGGGAGCATTCGATCGTTCGCTCCTCATCGTCGGATCACCCGCCGGCACGGGCTACTTCAACTACATCCCCGTCGAGGCCGCCGAGTACCTGTCCCGGGGAGACATCGCGTCGGTCGCCATCCAGTACGGGTCGCTGCCTTCGATGCTCTCGACGTCGAAGATTCCGCTCGCCGTCGAACAGCACGGCGCCCTGCTTCACGCGATCAACGCGGAGCTCGACCAACGAGACCCTGCCGACCGGCCGCGGGTCGTGCTCTACGGCGAGAGCCTCGGGGCACAGGCGAGCCAGGGGGCGTTCACGGGCGGCGGAACCGTGGTTCTCGATGACCTCGGAGTGAACCGGGCACTGTGGGCGGGAACGCCGTATGCAAGTCGGTGGCATCGTGAGATCTTCGCTGGCGGGCCAGGCATCGACGCCTCGATCTTCGCTCGATTCGCATCGATCGATGACTACCGCGACACACCGGACGAAGCCCGATCAGAGATTCGCCTTTTCTTCCTCAATCACCACGAAGACCCGGTGACCCGGTTCGGTCTCGACCTCGCCTATCGCCGCCCCTCATGGCTTGGATCCGTCGATCAGCGTCCACCCACCGTGTCGCCGTCGCAGAAGTGGGTCCCTGCAGTCACGTTCTGGCAGACCGCTATCGACACGAAGAACGCCGCCACCGTGATCCCCGGCGAGTTCAAGGCCCTTGGACACGATTATCGGGCCGATCTGGCACAGTTCGTGAGCGCCGCATACGGGCTCACGGACGTCACCGACGATCAGATGGCGAGTATCGAGGACAGGCTCCGACGGTCAGAAGTCGAACGGGCGGCCAAGATCGCCGACGGCAAGGAACCTCGCGAGTAGCCGGTCAGATCGCGTCGACGACGGCTCCTACCACCGCGCGTCGGTGATCGAGGATTCCTTCGTAGAGATCGCTCCGGTTCGATCTCCAGAAGCCCCACCAGGCCCGCCATATGAGCTGGCCACGTTCAACCAAAGCGAACAAAGCGAAGAGGTAGAGGGGCATGACGAGGAGCACTGCCGCAAGCCCCTCGAGGCCGGACCACGTCCAACCGGCCCACCCTGCAAGGCCCCAACAGATCGAGAACAGCAGGATCGCGGCACCGGGCTTCACGGTGGCCGCCACTGCAGGAGCGAGTTTCAGCCGCCCGATGAGCCACAGCAGCACGAACGGCAGGAAGTTGATCACCAAGCCAGCGAGAGCGAACGGCAACAACAGCAGACCGACAATGAGATTCCATGCGATGCGACCGAGGAACGACCTTCGAGATTGATGCGACGTGACCATATGTCGATCACTGAGGCCAGCGGCATCGAGATCGGCGGTGTACCGGTCGAGCGCTCCAGCAATCGCAGCCTTCGCTTCTCTGGGCCGCTGCGAGAGGACGTTGGCCAAATCCGACTCGTCTCCGTAGTCGACGTCGGGCGTCGCTCCCGGCACGGTTCGTAGTGCGATGGCAGCCGCTTCTGACAGCGTGCGCTCTTCCTCCCAGTCGACGTAGTCGGGGGCAGATCGCCTGAGACGTTCCTCGATGTCGGCCGTCAACGCTCGCACTGCTTCACGATTTGACGCATCCTGGGGTGTCCCCGGTGGAGCGTACTTCTCGATCTCGGCGTCAAGATCGAGTGGCGCCCCAACGTTCACCCAGACCTTCGATCTGAGCGACGCCTTGTCGTCGTAGTGAATGCCGGACGGGATGATCTGGATCCCGTCGACGCCACTCGCCCGGGCTCCAAGAGCGATGCGAGCGGCCCCGGTCTTGACCCGTGCAATCGACGGATCTTCGACGGTGATGCCCTCCGGGAAGATCATGACGAGGTCGCCCTCTCCCAAGGCGTCGTAGGTAGATCCGAACATCTGATCATTGCCTGCGGGGCCCTTGTCCTCAGGCTTGTGCGTGGGGATGGCGCGGACAGACTCCATGACCTGCTTGGCGATCGGAATTCTCCAGATCACGTCGCGAGCGATGAATCTCGGAACTCGATCGAGGGCGTAGGCCTGGACAAGCGCGTCGGCGAATCCACCGAAGTGATTCGACACGGTGAGTTGCGGGCCCGCGGACGTCTCGCCCGGTTGTTGGCGAACATCGACACTTCGGTAGACCAGTCGGACCGCCAGGTTCGCGATGTTCTTGAGTACTCGTTCTCGACGGCTCAATACCGATGCGGCGCCATCGCTCACTGCATTGCCTCCTCTTCGATCCGAAGCCACGGTACCCACTGGCCTCCGTGATGGTCAACGATTCGTAGCATCACGTGCAGGATGGCTCCAGCAGCGATGGAGATCCCCGCGATGACGGCGATGATGTTGAGCGGCGGAATCACAAGATCGAAGAACGTCCTGCCGAGAGGCAGCGCGAGGATCAGGGCCAACCCACCAAGCATCGAACCGACCAGGGCAACCCGCTTCAGCGTCAGCGGGCTGATCAACTCAACCAGAACCCACATACCGACGAGCACCATCGTGACTGTCGTCGCGGTCCTGGCGACCGAGAGGTCCGCGTTGATCGCACGCGTCGCTGCGTAGACCCCATAAGCAGCACCGGCAGCGACAACTCCCGCGGGGACGGCAAAACGCATGATGCGTCTGAAGGACCCCGGCCGAACCGGCTCTTCGGTTGACTCGAACGACAGAAAGAACGCCGGAATCCCGATCGTCAACGAACCGATCAGCGTGAGATGACGCGGAAGCAGCGGAAACGCCCATCCAGCGAATCCGATCGCGACGGCCAGGATCGCTGCGTAGACCGTCTTCGTGACGAAGAGCGAGGCGACCCGCTCCATGTTCGCTATCACCCGACGGCCTTCGGCCACAACAAACGGCAGCGCGGAGAACTCATTGTCAAGGAGGACGATTTGGGCCACGGCTTTGGTAGCCGGTGCGCCCGCACCCATGGCGATCCCGATGTCCGCCCGCTTGAGCGCAAGAACGTCGTTGACCCCGTCCCCTGTCATTGCGACGGTATGACCCGCACCCTGAAGGGCCGTCACCATGGAGCGCTTCTGGTCGGGTGTCACCCGCCCGAACACAGAATCCTCGTTGACGGCTGTGCCGAACGCCGGCACATCGGATGCGGGCAAGGTTCGTGCATCAACCGATCGATCCGCGTCTGGGACGCCGACGATCGCCGCGATCGCCCCCACTGTCGACGCTGAGTCGCCGGAGATGACTTTGAGTGTCACCTGCTGACTCACGAAGTAGCCCACGGTATCGGCGGCGTCACTGCGGATCTCCTCGGCGAAGGTGAGATACCCGAATGGTTCGAGCCCACCGGGCAGATCACCGTCGACATCCACAGCGATCGGCTGGTCCGTAACCGCCACGAGCAGGACCCGATCACCGGTCGCCGCGACCTTGCTCAGACGATCGAGCAACTCCGGGTACTGATCACCGAGGATGATCTCCGGGGCGCCAATGACCCAGGTGCCCCGGTCGGCGAATGCGGCTGCCGAGAACTTCTTCGACGAGGAAAAGGGAACGAAGCGATCGACCGTCCAATCTGGATCATACGGATACGCCGCAGCGATCCCGGACATCGTGGGATTCGGGTACGGATCAGCGACCGCAAGTGCCGCGAGCGCCTCGGCGAATCCTTCGGGGTCCTTTCCATCGAGGGCCACCGTCTCCCGATGCCGGATGAGACCGGTCGTAAGCGTCCCCGTCTTGTCGACACAAACGCTGTCGACCCTGGCCAAAGTCTCGACCGCCGGCAGTTCCTGAACGAGAGCCCGCCGCTTGCCAAGCCGAATCACCGCTACCGCCATGGCCATCGACACGAGAAGAACAAGACCTTGCGGAACCATGCCGACGATGCCGGCGACAGTAGACACCATGGCACTTGCGACCGAGTGATCGGTCTGCAACTGACTCCACAAGAGAAGGCCACCGATGGGGATCAACAACCAGGTGACCACACGCAGAATCTCGTCGATCCCGCCCATGAGTTCGCTCTTCGCGAGGGTGAACTCCTTCGCTTCGGCGGCGAGATGCTGTGCATATGAGTCATCTCCAACAGCTGTGATCTCAATCGTCATCGATCCGGCGACGACAAACGAGCCGGATAGGATGGAATCGCCGGTCTCCTTGTGAACCGGATCGGCCTCACCCGTAAGCAGCGATTCGTCGACCTGGACGCTTCCCGCAACCAACACGGTCCCATCGGCCGGCACCTGATCACCGGTCATGAGCCGGATGACATCACCAAGGACGATCTGGTGGGTCGGCAACTCCGCATCGGCGCCGTCGCGCACCACCGTCACGTTCGGCTCCACCAGCACGCTCAGCTTGTCGAGCGTGCGCTTCGCCCGAAGCTCCTGAACGATCCCGATGACGGCGTTGGCCACCATCACGAACCCGAAGAGAGCGTCCGGAAGATGCCCAAAGACGAGCACGATCACGAGCATCACCGACATGATCGCATTGAATCGGGTAAGGAGATTCTGCCTCAGAATGCTCGACACGGATCGCGAGACCCGTGAGTCGACGACGTTAACCTTCCCGGCCGCGATCCGGTCACGAACCTCAGCCGATGTGAGGCCCGTCGCCTCCCCCGTGATGGTCACAACCCGTTATCAAGCATCGTTGCTACCCGCCGTAGTGATCACGGCGTGATCTCGATGAAGGCTGTCACGATCTCGGGCGCATCGGGGTCGGTCTCAAGCCCATGCCACGGATGCGGTCGCCATCGATAGAACGGATCAGGAAATCCCACGCAGCCTCCTCGTCCGAGAGCGTAGCCGAGGCCGTGTCGGTGCTCTCCATCGACAGTGTGGACAACATCTATATGTTCTTGACAGTTATATGTGTTTGACATATACTGATGCCATGGAACCGCGAGGACCACACCACCACAGAGGCCGCAGACGAGGCGCCGGCCGTTCCCGGCACCGCCGAGACGACGGATCCTGGAGCGTCGCAGCACGGATGGAACGGTTCAACGAACCGCTCGTCCTCGCCATTCTCCGGGATGGTCCCGCCCACGGATATGACCTTGCCGAATCCCTGAGAGCATGGGTACCGGACGATCAGATCGACCTGGGGAATCTCTACCGAATGCTCAGATCGATGGAGGACGAGGGGATCGTTCAATCCGAGTGGTCGGACAACGCCCCCGGTCGCGCGAAGCGCACCTACGAGCTGACCACCGCCGGGGAGCTCCTCCTCGATGCCTGGATCCGGTCCCTGCGGTCCACAAACACGACAGTCGCCCGCTTCCTTCGGGAGTACGACGGCGACAAGAAAGGAACCACATGAGACGACATGGAAACGGAATGGGTCGAGGGCGAATGAACCCCGACCGCTTCGAAAACTACGACGATGTCCCCCGCCCCGGCGGCATGGGGATGGGCCTCGGACATCACGGGCTTCACCGCCACGGACGGCGATTCAACCGACCGTCGACCACGGAACGCATCGCGTACCTCGAGGAATTCCAGCGAGACCTCGAAGAGATGACCGAAGACGTGGCCAGCCAACTCACCTGGCTCAAGCAGCGCGAGACAGAGCAAGCAACGAACTAGACGGCTGCAATTGACGCGAAGGAGGGTCCAACCAAGGACCCTCCTTCGCGTTCATCATCTTCCTCCCCCTCAGGGGGAGGAAGAGAACCCAGCCACAGTGACGTCCCCTCGGACGATCGGCGACCGGTCTCGTATTAGCCCGTCAGCAGCGGTGAGGAGGCGTCGTAGACGATCCCTGCATACTCGAGAAGGCGTTCGACACCGTCGGACTCTCCGGCCAGAGCGTCATACGGGAATATCGATCCTTCCCAGCCATCGGTGTTCCATCGAGCGCCCTTCGGCAACTCGACGGAGAGAAGAGCATCGCCGTCGAACGGCCAAGGATTGGAGTAGAAGTAGGCGTCGCCCGCCGGGTAGAAGCCGAAGTTGACCTGCGCTGGGAGTTCGGTAACTTCGCCGTCCTCCTCGTGAGGGACCATCACGGTCCCGAACCACTCGAACGCGAGATCGAACCCATGCGGCCACAGCTGAATGGGGCCGACCTCTCCCCCGATCCGGTTCCGATGTCCGGCGATGGCAGCCTCTGCGGTGACGAGTGCCAGGAACAGCACACCGGCGTGTCCGCTGTCGTAGGCACGCTCCTCGTCGTTCTCAAACTTTCCGCGGTTGTACTCACCCGTGAGCCCCATTTCAGCCGCGGATTGAATGAGAGCATCTCCCATCTCGGTCGCTGTCAGCCCGGTATCCATGGGGAATGAATGCCGATCACCGTTCGAACTCTCGACAACGATCTCGTCGTGGCGTGGATCGATCCTTACAAACAACGCCCCGCCTTCGGGGAGCGGCATCGCCTCGGTGACCAGGCCGTCGGGCCGGACCTTCAGCGAGATGTGCCACCACTTCGGGTGAGCCACGGCGTGGACTCGCGGCAGCGCTGCCACGGCGTTCGCATACGCGTGCAGCGTCGCCCGAGTTGGCTCGAAGTCGTCAGGAAGAGCAGGAAAGGCGGTCATGGTGAGATCCTCTCGAAGCGTTCGGTTCGATGTGTCAATGCGGTCGGAGCAGCAAACATTCCCGGATCGCCTCCAGCGATGTGTTCAGCACCGACCGAAGGCCTCACGGCGCCATGGCTCTCGCTAGCGCCTCCCTGATGCGTTTCTCGCTTGCCTTTCCCTTGGTGCCGAGTTCCTGGGCGAAGAGACTGACTCGGAGCTCCTGGATCATCCAAGCGACGCCGATCAATTCTGTTGATCCCGGCACCGCGTCGGAGAGATCGTCGCGTTCTGACTCCAGGTCCTGGATCCGCTCCATACGCTCACGGTCACGGTCAAGGTGATCCGAGAGTTGCCCGATTCGTCGACCGATGGCTTGTACGTAACGAGTCAGGTCGGTGAGCCGGTCGATGCCGACGGCGGTGAGGAATCCCGGGTAGATCAGACGTTCGAGCTGATCCTCCATGTCGACCAAAGCAGGAGCGAAGCGATCGCCCTCCAGCGAGTTCATGGCGGATCGAGCCGTCCGGACTTCATCGAGGATCTCCAAGGCATCCGACGCCACACCGACGAGGACGTCGGCACTCTCCTTGCGGCAGAGTTCAAGGATCAGCTCGAACGCCCCCCGGTCCCATACCGGGCCTCCGGCGTCGCTGAGCATCTCATCGACGGCACAGGAGAGACAGTCCTCTGCCCAGGCCTCGAAGGATCCGTGCGGACCGCCTGCTACGGCAGCGCGACCGTCTGCCGTCACGAGCGGCCTCAGGTACCGCGCAGGCGAAGGAAGGTTGAGCATCAAGAGTCGGCGCGTCCCTTCCCACATGGCACCATCTCTCTCAGACGGTGTCGCGTACAGGCGGACGGCGATGGAATCACCCTCATCGACGAGTGCCGGGTAGGCCGTGACCGTTCGGCCTGGACCGTCGACCTCTACCGACTGGGGCAGCTCTTCGAGATCCCACGAGTTCATCCCCATTCGCTCGATTCCGTGGTGTGATGCCGCCATGGCTGTACGAGCCTCGTCCTGGAGTTGCCGCTTGAGACTTCGCAGATCGCCACCATCGGCCAGGACCACTCCCGCGGCGTCAACAACCCGAAACATGGGACGCAGGTGCTGAGGCAAGCGATCGGCATCGAATGCGTCGGGTGGAATGGCCACGCCGGATCGCCGGGTCAACTCTCCTCGCAAGAATGGGATGAATCGATCTACATCCGGGTCGTGGGTCTCGAGCACGGATCGTGCGGTCTCGGGGATCGGGGCGAGTCTCTTGCGGATCTGCTTGGGGAGGGCTCTCATCATGGCGATGACGAGCTCCTCCCGGAGCCCGGGCACGTGCCCGTCGAAGATCTCTGGATCGATCCTGGAAAGTCCCTCAATCGGGATATCGACTGTGACCCCGTCGCTGTCGCTCGCCGGATCGAACTCGTACGCGACCGGCATGGTCACGTCGCCGTACTGCCACAGTTCCGGGAATGCCTCGTCACCGGGTGTCTCGACCTCCGGGTCAAGGAGGTCATCGATGGAGAGATCGAGCCGGTGAGGATCGGCGACACGTTCGTCCTTCCACCACCGATCGAAATGCCGAACGGAGACGATGTCACTCGGGATGCGCTGGTCGAAGAAGTCGACGATGGTCTCGTCATCGACGAAGAGATCGGATCTTCGATACTTCGCCTCGAGATCGAGCACTTCGTCGATGACGATCGCGTTGTGTTCGGCGAACCGGTGGGGAGTCTCCCACTCCCCCGCCACGAGCGCATGGCGAATGAACAATTCACGTGCGGCACTCGGATCCACCTTGCTGTACAGAGCCGGTCGCTCTGTCTGGAGCGGGAGCCCGTAGAGAGTCACGGATTCGTTTGCGTAGGCAGCGCCCCGATCGGCATTCCACCACGGATCCGAGTACGAACGAGTGACCAGGTGGGCGGCGGCATGCTCGATCCACTCGGGCTGAACAGCAACGTTTCCGCGTGCCCAGAGCCGGCTCGTCTCGACCAGTTCAGATGCCATCAACCAGTCAGGGGAAGCCTTGAAGAGCGTCGATCCCGGGTTGATCGAGAATCGACTCCCCCGGGCCCCCCGATATTCGTGCGATCCAGGATCCTTCCTCCCGACGTTGGAGAGCAATCCGGCCAACACGGTCCTGTGCACATTCTCACGCTCTGCCGGTGTCCTGTTCGTCGTGAATCCGAGTTCACCGGTCACGTCTCGTAGCTGCGCATGGAGATCTTGCCACTCGCGAACCCTGCGGTAGTTCAGGTACTCATTGCGGCACATCCGACGGAATTGATTCGAGGTTCGTGACTTGCGCTCGTCGCCGAGGTACTCCCAGAGACTCAGCAACGTATAGAGATCGGACTCGTCGTCGCGAAAGCGGGCGTGGAGCTGATCAGCCTGCGTCTGCTTCTCCGCTGGTCGCTCCCTGGGATCCTGGATAGCCAGCGCGGTCGTGATGATGAGCACCTCGCGAAGGCATGCAGTCCGATTCGCCTCAATGATCATGCGTGCGAGACGCAAGTCGATGGGAAGGTCTGCGAGTTGTCTACCGAGTCGAGTGAGTCGTGGCCGTCCGTCTCTGAGTGTCCCGTCGATCGCCTCCAATTCGACGAGACGTGCCACACCGTCGCGGATCGATCGGTCATCCGGCGGGTCGATGAACGGGAACGTCTCGATGCTTCCGAGATCTCGTGCCGCCATCTGGAGGATCACCGACGCAAGGTTCGTCCTCTGGATTTCGGGTTCGGTGAAGTCGGGTCTGGCTTCGAAGGCGTCCTCTTCGTAGAGGCGGATGCAGATGCCGGGGCCCAGGCGTCCGCACCGACCGGCTCGCTGGTTCGCGGAGGCCTTGGAGATCGGTTCGATCGGGAGGCGTTGCACCTTGGTTCGGCGGCTGTAGCGGGACATTCGTGCAGTCCCGACGTCGACGACATACCGAACCCCCGGAACGGTCAGCGACGTTTCAGCAACGTTCGTGGCAACGACGACTCTTCTTCCCGTGTGAGACGTGAACACTCGGTGCTGCTCTGCCCCCGAAAGCCGTGCGTAGAGGGGCAGGATCTCGGTGAAGGGCAACGCCAGGTCCGAGAGAGCGTCAGTGGCATCTCGGATCTCGCGCTCCCCCGAGCAGAAGACGAGGATGTCACCGTTCCCCTCGGTGTACAACTCCTGGACGGCATCGCAGATGCCCTGCGTCTGATCTCGGGGATCGGGGAGATCAGGGTCGTCCAGTGGCCGATATCGGATCTCGACGGGGTAGGCGCGGCCCGTGACCTCAATGACCGGAGCATCTTCGAAGTGCTGAGAGAACCGCTCAGTGTCGATCGTGGCCGAGGTGATGATCACTTTGAGATCCGGACGCTTCGGGAGCAGCGTCCTGAGGTAGCCCAACAGGAAGTCGATATTGAGGCTCCGCTCGTGGGCCTCGTCGATGATGATCGTGTCGTATCGCTCGAGGCGCCGGTCCCTGTGGATCTCAGCGAGCAACAGGCCATCGGTCATGACCTTCACAAGCGTCGAATCACTCGTCTGATCCGAGAATCGAACGGCATACCCAACGGCATCACCGACGTGCGTGCCGATCTCTTCGGCGATCCGATCGGCGATCGTCCGGGCAGCGATACGCCGGGGCTGCGTGTGTCCGATCGTTCCCTCGACACCTCTCCCCAACTCGAGGCAGAACTTTGGGATCTGAGTGCTCTTTCCCGATCCGGTCTCCCCCGCCACGATGACGACCTGATGATCGCGAATCGCTTCCAGCAGGGCATCACGCCAGTGCGTGATCGGCAAATCATCCGGGTAGGTGATGCGCTCCGGCACGGCTCCCCGCCGCCGTTCAAGTCGGTCTTCGATCTCGGCGATCGCGCGGGTGAGCTTGACCGTCGCTTCAGCCCTGCGATCGACGTCATCGATCCGCTCGACCCCGGCCACTCGCCGATGAAACCGCCGCCGAACAGCGACCGGTAGCAGATCGATACGCCCGCGTAGATCTCGTGTCGTGTCGCTCACAACGCAGCAGAGTACGCCTGCGCCAGTACTGAGTACTGAGTACGGCGAGCGCAGCGAGCCTCCTCTACCTCTTGAAGATCGCTGCGGCTCCCATGCCGCCGCCGATGCACATGCTCACGATGCCGTACTCGACGTCGCGCTTCTCCATCTCGTGCAGGAGCGTCGCCGTCAGCTTCGCCCCGGTACAACCCAGCGGGTGCCCGAGAGCGATGGCGCCACCGTTCACGTTGACGATCGCCGGATCGAGACCCAGCGTGCGCATCGAATAGAGCGCCTGGCTCGCGAACGCCTCGTTCAGTTCGACGAGACCGATGTCGTCAACCGTGAGACCGGCCGCTTCGAGCGCCTTCGGAATCGCTGCCGTGGGACCGATTCCCATCTCGTCGGGATGGACTCCTGCGACCTGGTAGGTCACGAGTTCGGCGAGCGGTTCGAAGCCGTACTCGGCGGCGGTCTCCCTGCTCATAAGGAGTTCGATCGCAGCACCATCAGACGTCTGTGACGAATTGCCTGCAGTAGATCGACCATCGGCCTTGAAGACCGGCCGCAGCCTCGCAAGCCCCTCAACGGTGCTTGCTCTGGGTCCATCGTCGGTATCGAACATGACGGTCTTTCCGCCGACAGTCACCTCGAGCGGGATGATCTCGTCCTTGAACCGTCCCTCACTGATCGCCGACAGGGCGCGCCTGTTCGACTCGACGGCGAACGCGTCCTGATCCTCGCGGCTCACGTCGTAGCGTTCCGCAACGGTCTCGCTGGTGATGCCCATCGCGTCGTACGCCGCCATGAACTCGTTGGCCAGGTAGGGGTTCGGCGCCGGTTTCTGACCGCCCATCGGTACGAGCGACATCGACTCGACGCCACCCGTGAGCACGACCTTGGACCATCCGGCAGCGATCTGTGCGGCACCGCTCCCCAGCGACTGAAGGCCGCTGCTGCAGAAACGATTGATCGTCATTCCCGGCACCGAGACGGGCAGCCCCGCTCGCAGTGCGGCGATACGGGCCACGTTCATCCCCTGCTCGCCTTCAGGGAAGGCGCACCCGACGATCACGTCGTCAATGTCGGCAGGATCCACGCTGGGGATCCGGGTCATCAACTCCTCGATCAACCGGCCGAGCAGATCATCGGGCCTGGTCTCCCTCAAAGTCCCCTTGCCGGATTTGCCCACTGCGGTTCGGTATGCGTGGGTGACCACCACTCCTGTGCTCATAGCTGTGCTCCTTCTCCCGCTCAGTTCCGCAACGGCTTTCCGGATTCCAGCATGTGCAGGATCCGATCCATCGTCTTCTGCTCCTTGCAGAGGCCCACGAACGCCTCTCGCTCCAAATCGAGGAAGTCTTGTTCGCTCAAGAGCGTGCCCGCCGGCACCTCACCACCACAGAGGACGGTGGCCAGGGCCGTCCCGAGGAACTCGTCGTACTCGCTCAGATAGCCGCCTTGCTGCATCCCATGGACACCGACCTTGAGCGCGGCGATACCGGTGCTTCCCGGCACTGGAACCTTCCGGGGCGCCGGAGGCTGATATCCGGTTGCGACCATCGCCAGCACGTCCGCTTTCGCGTCGGCGAGCACGGCGTCGGGATTCAGCGTGACTCGATCGGTTCTGCGAAGGAACCCGTGGAACTTCGCCTCTTCGGCGCTCGTTGATACGGTTCCCGTGCCGACGGTCATGAACACCTTCTCCATGAACGGGAATAGGTCGGCCTTCACCCCGTCGGGGATAGAGCCGTAGAACCGGAACGCCATCTCCTTGCACCCGCCGCCGGCCGGGATCAGTCCAACGCCCAGCTCGACGAGTCCGATGTACGACTCGGCCGAGGCTCGTACCGCATCACCGTGCATGACGGCTTCGCAGCCACCGCCGAGCGCCATGCCACGCGGAGCAACGATCACAGGGCCGTCGCAGTACTTCATCCGCATGTAGGCATCCTGGATGCCGCTCACGGCCTGTCCGATCTGATCCCAGTCCTTCGACATGGCAAGCATGCCGATGAGGCCGACGTTGGCCCCGACAGAGAAGTTGGTCTCATCGTTGCCGACGACCAGGCCGACGAGTGCGCCGCTGTCGACCATGTCACAGCCGGTTTCGATGATCTCGAGGATGGTTCCGTCGATCGCGTTCATCTTCGTGTGGAACGCCACACAGCCGACGCCATCACCCATGTCGTAGAGCGTCGCCCCGACGTTGCTCGCAAGAACCTTGCCGGATTCCTCGAGCGATGACAGGGTGATCACGCCGTCCGAGATCGGCACCGGCAGGTACGTCTCGTTGGCGACGTCCCAGTAGTACTGGACACCATCCCTGTTGACGTACCAGGTGCCTTCGCCGAGCTCCATGAGCCGGTCGACGGCTTCGGGCACGATCATGCCCTCGGAGCGCATCCGCTCAACTGATCGCTCGATGCCGATTGCGTCCCACGTCTGGAACGGGCCCAGCTCGTATCCGAAGCCCCAGCGCATGGCTCGATCGATGTTGACGATGTCGTCGGCGATCTCGCCGAGGAGTTCGAGGGAGTAGATGCTCGTCTCGGCGGTGACCTTCCATGCGATTCGGCCATGGTCGTCATCGAACCAGACAATCTCGGCCACCTTCTCGGCTGCCGTCTCTTTCTTCCTGGCGGCGCCGACAGCGGGAAGCCGCACTTTCCCTTTGTCCACGTACTCGAACGTGTCGAGATCGAGGCTCAGGATGACGCTGCCCTTCTCACCCTTGACCTTCTTGTAGAACCCGCCACCGGTCTTGGCTCCGAGGCTGCCCTCTGCGACCAGCCGCTGCATCGCCTCGGGAGCCACGAAACGATCTCTCCATGGATCGTCCTTGCAGCCCTCGGCGATCGTGGCGAGCACGTGGGCCATCGTGTCGAGACCGACGATGTCGGCGGTGCGGAACACGGCGGACTTGGCCCGACCCATCGCCGGGCCGAACACGGCATCGGCCTCGGCTACCCCGATGCCGAACTCCGCCATCCAGTGGAACACGGAGGCGATGCCGAACGTGCCGATCCGGTTTGCCACGAAGTTCGGCGTGTCCTTGCAGTAGACGATGCCCTTGCCGAGCACGTGCTCGCCGAACTCCGCCATTCCTGCGAACACCTCCGGGTCCGTCTCCGCGATCGGGACCATCTCCAGGAGCCGCATGTAGCGGACCGGGTTGAAGAAGTGCGTCACCATGAAGTGGCGCTTGAAGTCCTCGCTGCGACCCTCCGCCATGGCCGCCACCGAGAGGCCGGAAGTGTTGGAGGAAACGACGCAGCCCGGTCGCCGGTGCTCGTCCACCATCTCGAACACGCGCTGCTTGATGTCCATTCGCTCGACGACGACTTCAACGATCCAGTCGCACTCGCCGAGCTTGTCGAGGTCGTCCTCGTAGTTGCACGCCGTCACCAGCGACGCCAGGCCGCCCTGGTACAACAACGCAGGCTTGGCACGCTTCATGGCCGTGACACCGGCATCTGAGATTCGGTTGCGTACCTTCCCGTCTTCGAGGGTCAGCCCTGCGGCAGCCTCCGCATCGGCCAGTTCCCCCGGTGCGACATCGAACAGGTACGACGGTATGCCAGCGTTGGCAAGATGGGCGGCAATGCCTTGTCCCATCACCCCAGCTCCGAGAACCCCGACCCGTTTGATCCGTATGCCCATGACTTCTCTCCTCGAGCGTGACGGCCTTCTTGGCACTTCGGTGCACAGTGGTCGATTCGTCTGATCGAGACAAGGGCCGGAGGACCCCTACGGCCCAGAATTCGACCCGATTTGCGCGTCAGCGCTCGAGTCGAGCGCGCACCTCGTCGGGGACGGCGGATGCGGCCGGCATGCGGAGCGGAGTGATGGAGACCTGCCCCTTGCGAGCGGTGGCGAGGTCGCTGCCGCCGATCCCATCGAATTCGATGAAGCCCCCTCCGAAGTCATGCGTGTAGATCCCGTTGCCCTGTTCTCTGAAGAGACGGTCGTAGCCCACGCGCGCGACCGTTGTCACCCGTCGCGGTGTCTCGAGTGTCGTGTCGAAGGGCAGGTTGATCGTGACGACGTCGGCGAGATCGAGCAATCCCGACAGACGGGCCTCGTCCACGAGGCTCGTCGCAACGGTCGCGAGGCGTTCCCACTCGAACAGTGCTTCCGGCTGATGTACTTTGCGTTTCCACGTCGACCAGTCACCGTCTCCCCCGGTCGACACGGCGATCGACGGGATCCCCGACACCCAGCCTTCGACTGCTGCGCCGATCGTACCGGATGACATCAGGAACGCCGCACCGTGATTGTACCCAACGTTGATCCCGGAAACGACCAGCGATGGCGGCTCATCGAAGAGTTCGTGAACTCCGATCTGGACGGCATCCGCGGGGTATCCGGTGCAGGTCCACGCCACTTCCCCGTTGAGTCCGACCTTCTCCACGCGGATCGGATCGAATCTCGTGATGGCCTTGCCGACCCAACTGCGCTCCCTGTCGGGCACGACGACATGAACGGTTCCGAGATCCGCGAGCGCCCGGGCGAAGGGCGCTAGGGCAGGGCTGTCAATGCCGTCGTCGTTCGTCAGCAGAATCCAGGACACGCGAAGGTCAGCGCTCTTCCCTGTAGTACGGGATTCCCAACGCCGCAGGAGCGCCAAGGAATCTGGCACGCTTCCCGCTGGTGAGCACCAGCATCGCGAGGATCGCGAGGACGAACGGCAGCATTGCCAGCAGGCTGGCGGGGATCGAAATGCCGAGCGTTTGGAACGTGAAGCCCACACGCCCCGCAGCGCCGAAGAGGTAGGCAACCCAGAGTGCCCTCCACGGTCTCCATGAAGCGAGGATCACAAGAGCGATCGCGATCCACCCGGCCGCCCCCATCGGGTTGTCCTGCCACGACGGTACGAGTGCAAGCGAGAAGTAGGCGCCGCCGAGGCCAGCAAGTGCACCGCCGACCATGACGTGCACGTAGCGGATCCGAGAGACGTTGATACCGGCTGCCTCTGCACTTGCAGGGTCTTCTCCCACGGCCCGGACAGTCAGCCCCGGACGGGTCCGGAAGAGGTAGAAGCTCGATGCTGCGACGACGACCCACGACAGGTACACGAGGGCGTCGTGACCGAAGATGAGGGGTCCGACGAGCGGGATGTCCGCAAGCGCCTCGGGCAGGATCGGTTCGAACACCGCGCGCGATGGTTCACCGATCAGTGGGACCTCTCCCACACGACCGATGAAGATCGCGACCCCCGTACCGAAGATCGTCAATGCCAATCCTGACACGATCTGACTCACCCGCAGGGTGACCGAGTTGAAGGCGTGGATCACTGAGAGAGCAGCACCGGCGATCATCGCAAGGAGAACCCCGAGCAAGAGACTCCCTGTCTGGAACGTTGCCCAGAACCCCATCACTGCTCCGACGAGCATCATGCCCTGGACTCCGAGATTCAGGATCCCAGAGCGCTCGGCGAGGATCTCGCCCACGGTTGCGAACACGATGGGTGTGCCGAGGCCGATGGCAGCCACGATGGTGAGCATGAGCACGGAATCGTTCATGCTGGGCTCACCTCCGCCTTAACGGTCGTTTCTTCGACACTGCGTTCGGGTCTGCGTATGCGGTTGGAGATCAGGAACTCGCCGGCCACGGCGAAGATCAAGATGGCACCCTGGAGAATCTTGACGGTTGCCGACGGAACGCCGATCGACTGGAGAGCAGGTCCTGCATTGTTGAGCGCCCCCATCAGGATGGCAACAGGGATGATGGCAATCGGGTTGAGTCTGGCGAGCGCTGCCACGATGATCCCGGTGAACCCGAGTCCGAGATCGAGAGACCTTGGATCCATCTTCCCGAGAATGCCTGCGACGAGGATCGATCCGGCGAGACCGGCTGCAGCCCCGGATGCAAGGAACGTGCCGAGTACCTTCTTCGGAACCTTGATTCCTGCATAGCGGGCCGCGTCGAACGAGTCGCCGACGATGCGGTACTCGAAGCCGCTGCGGGTCTTGCTGATGACGAACCACGCAAGAACGGCAACGGCGATTGCGATGAAGAGTCCCCAATCGAGTCGATGGAAGAACTCTGGGATGCGACCTGAATCGATGATGGGCCGACCTTGCGGGAACTGCGTCGATTCCGGATCCCGCCACGGGCTGAAGCTCCCCAGCACGAGGTAGTTCATGAGATTGAGGGCGATGAAGTTGAGCATCAGCGTGGTGATGATCTCGTTGGTGCCGAGGTAGACCTTCGGCACAGCCGAGAGGGATGCCCAGAAGGCTCCTCCGACCGCTCCGGCGAGTACAACCGCGGTGATCGCGACCAATGGAGGGGTCGATCCAGAAAGCCAAACACCGACTCCGGCAGCAGCGATCGCTCCGAAGATCAACTGCCCTTCACCGCCGATGTTCCATACGAGCATCTTGAACGCGATGGCTGCAGCGACACCCGTGAGAATGAGCGGCGTGGCCGAGACCAACGTCTCGGCGAATCCGCGGCCCGAACCGAAGGCGGTGTTGACCATCTTCGAGTAGACCTCGAGCCAGTCATTGCCGGTCAGACTCAAGAACAGGGCGCCGACGATCAGCGCCGCGATCACGGAGCCGATGGGAATGAGCAGTTTCAGCCACCACGGGGCGAGCCCGCGCGGCTCGACGATGATGCGGCGGGTCATGCGATCTCCTCCTCGCTCTCGCCGGACATGAGGAGACCGAGCCGTTCGGCCGTCGCCTCGGAAGCGGGCATCTCGCCGACGATCTCTCCCTCATAGATCACCAGGAGCCGATCGGAGAGGGCGAGGAGCTCGTCGAGGTCCTCCGAGATCAGAAGAACGGCGATGCCTCGATCGCGTTCCGCGAGTATCTGGTCACGAACGGTGGACGTCGCACCGACGTCGAGACCCCTGGTCGGGGAACGGGCGATGAGGAGCTTGTGATCCTGAACGACTTCTCGTGCGATCAGCGCCTTCTGGAGGTTCCCGCCTGAGAGCAAGCGAACCGGCAGACCCGGCCGTACGCCTCTGATGTCGAACGCCTCGATCAACTCGTCGCCTCTGGACTTGAAGGCCCCTGCGGACAGCAGCGGCCCTTTGGAGTAGGGCGGATCACGGTACTGTTTGAGGCCGAGATTGTCCTCGGTCGTGAGACCCGGAGCGAGGCCCATGCCGAGCCGGCTCTGCGGCACGTACGCGATCCCATCCTTGATCTTGGAAAGGACGCTCCTCTTCGTAACGTCGACTCCGTCGAGGTGCACCGAACCTTCGCTGACCTTCATGAGCCCGACGATGCCCTGGGCGAGTTCCCTCTGTCCGTTTCCTGAGACACCCGCGATTCCGGCGACCTCGCCTGCGTTCACCGTGATCGACAGCTTGTTGACCGCGGCGAGACCGCGATCACCCTTGACGACGAGATCCTTCACAACCAGCATCGGGTCCCCGATCGATTCATTCGGGGCGCGGGTTGGAAGCTCAAGATCCTTCCCGACCATCATCCGGGCCAGGTCTCGCGGTTCGGCATCGGCCGTGTCGGAGACCCCGACCACACGGCCTTCTCGGAGCACCGTGACACGATCGGAGACCTGCTTGACCTCGTGGAGTTTGTGCGAGATGAAGATCAACGACCGACCCTCATCCGCCATGACACGCATGGTCCGGAACAGGGCCTCGCCCTCCTGAGGGGTGAGCACGGCCGTGGGTTCGTCGAGGATAAGAATACGGGCGTTGCGGTAGAGAAGCTTGAGGATCTCGACACGCTGTTGCTGGCCGACCGAGAGCTGCCAGATTCGAGCTGTTGGATCGACCGGGAAATCGTACTTCTCGCCGATCTCACGAGCCTCTGCCTCGAGTTCCTTCTGTGAGAGCTTCAGCGCAACTTCGGGGTTACCGAGGGCGAGATTCTCGGCGACCGTGAGGTTGGAGACGAGGCGGAAGTGCTGGTACACCATCCCGACGCCAGCAGCTAGGGCATCCTTCGGAGACTTGAAGACGGTCGGCTCGCCGTCGATCAGCATCTCGCCCGAGTCCGGTCGGTAGAGACCGGCGATCACTGAGCAGAGTGTCGATTTGCCTGCACCGTTCTCTCCGAGCAGGGCGTGGACTTCCCCGGGGGCCAGGCTGAAATTGACATCGGCGTTGGCGAAGACCCCGTAGAAGGACTTGTCCATGTCTCGCAGTTCGACGGTCGGTGGAGATTGGCTCTGAACGTCAACGGGCATGGCGGCACCTTAGCCGAGTCGGGCTCCGCCATCCCAAATGAGGAGGGCCCCGCATATGCGGGGCCCTCCTCGATTGCTCGATTGTTTCGATCAGCCAGTCGGGCTACCGGAGACTCCTTCGACGAAGAAGTCCATGCCGAAGATGTCTCCGAGCGGCTGCTCGTTGCCAGCTTGGTTGACGATCGGATCGGGGAACACCGCGAATGCTCCGTCGATGATCTCCTGCTTCCGTGTCTCGATCAGCGCCGTCATCGCCGCGGAGACTGACGGTCCGAGCGGAGCGATGTTGACCATTCCATCGGCCATGTTCCCGTAGAAGGCCTCAGGCGCCCAGGTACCGGCCTCGACCGCTTCTGCGATCGCGAGGTAGTAGGGGCCCCAGTCCCAGATGGCTGCAGTGAGCCAGCCGTTGGGGGCGAACTCGGACATGTCGGTGTTGTAGCCGACCCAGCCGGCACCGCCCGCTTCGGCCGCCTGGCCGGGAGCAGAGGTGTCCTGGTGCATCGCGATCACGTCGGCGCCCGAATCGAGGAGTGCCTGTGCGGCGTCGCCTTCCTTGGGCGGATCGAACCATGTCGACGTCCAGACAACCTGGACTTCAGCGTCGGGGTTGACTTCGCGTACGCCGAGCGTGAAGGCGTTGATCCCTCGAAGAACCTCAGGGATTGCGAAGGCTGCAACGTATCCGATCTTGCCAGTCTCGGTGCGCTCCCCAGCGGCCATCCCGGACAGATAGCGTCCCTCTTCGGCGGCCCCGAAGTAGTTGCCCATGTTCTCGGACGTCTTGAACCCCGTGGCGTGCATGAATGCAACATCCGGGAAGTTCTCTGCTGCCGCCAGCATCGGATCCATGTATCCGAATGACGTTCCGAAGATCAGTTGATTGCCGTCTGCCGCGAGGTCTTCGAACACGCGCTGCGAGTCCGGCCCCTCTGCGATGCTTTCTAGTGTTGTGATCTCAACGCCCGGCATGTTGGCCTTGAGATATTGGGCGCCCTGATCGTGGGCCCAGGACCATCCCTTGTCGGCCGTCGGCCCAACGTGCACGAAGGCGACCTTGAATGGCTCAGCCGCTTCGCCCCCGTCGGCCGCGGTTGTTGTCGTATCGTCAGTGTCACCCGAACCGCTGTCGCCGTCGTCGCTGCTGCATGCAGCCGCGAACAATGCCAACACGAGCATCAGCACCGCCGCAAATTTCCATCTGTTCCGAGCCATTGGCTCTCCCTTCAGTGTTCCGTCTACAGGATTCGTCAGGCCGTCCAGGGACGGTCGGGAATCTCCAAGCAACTCTAGAGGGTCGCGAGACTTCCGCGCTCGCGCGCGGCCAGTCGAGAGATCTCTGGCAGGAGACAACGAAGTCCTGGATCTCAGAGGCGAGCGGTCTACGGACAAGACGGTGGCCTTGCCCACTTGAGCCCGACCTCCCGGCGCCGAGATCCCTATTCTGCGGAGGGCCTGACAACATCTCAGCACTCGAAAGGATTGACCGTGTCTCTTTGGTACGAGGGAACGAGCGAGATCGACTGCGACATCCAACGAGTGAAGCGCGCCCTCGATGACCTCGGCGAGCTCCATGTTGGGGTCGTCAATCTCATGCCGGGATTGACGAGCGTCGAATTGGTGGACCAGGGAATCGACTCTGTGACCATCAAGACGAACGAAGGCCTCATGAAGCGCACCAGCATCTCCAAGCACATTGAGGCTGACCGCGTCCTCGTGGAGTTCGATGAGGAATACGAAGCGGGATCAAAGGTCACGACAACGTCGCACTTCTCTGAGGAGTTCACAACGAGCGACGCTGGGGTGACGCATCGCCTCGTCATGAGCGATGTCGAAGCCTCCGGTTTCTTGGGCTTCTTCTACCGAACCTTCGGCAGCTCCAAAACGGGAAACTCCTTCTTGACGGCGACCAAGGCGTACTTCGAGAGGCCCAACGAGTAGATCCGCCGGCCTGACCTGAGCGTTGCACTCTGCTTTCGGAGAGGCGACCTTCTCTCGGATGCGACGCATCGGTGGCCTTCGCCAACGTTGAGGAATAGGCGCATACAACACACCCAGCCGGTTATGGGTGGCTGCTGGCGGCGATTCCAGCCATCTTCCGGGAGTCCCAGCGGCGGAGGACGGCGAGGAACCGTTGGTGCTCGTTCCTACCCCGGCACGGCCCCGTAGTGACTGTGCCAGCCGTTTCCGAGCGTAGGTACGCCTAGCTGGAGGTCGTCGACTCCTCTACGACCTCAACCGCGGGCTCTACCGATTCGGGTTCCGGGGCCGCTAGGACCTCGGTCACGACGATGACAGCGAGAACGACCATTGCCGTCAGCAACACAGAGAATCCGGTCGGTGACGGTCCGAAGAAGATGAACATGAGTCCTGCGGCGACGGCCACGACTTCGATGGTCGCCTTCCACTCGGCGACGAAATCCGTGAACGAGTTCGGGCTCTCTTCGACGGGTTGCCTCCAACGCAGGATCGTTCCAGACGACCATGCGCGGGTCCTCACCGCCCGAGGCCCTGGCCCAGCAAACCATGCCACGATGCCGACGATCAACGCGAGGATGAGCGTCGCCCACATCATCTGATACAGACGATCCAAGAACACATCCCAGATAGCGCCCGCCGCCCCCTGTTTGGTCGCGTCTTCGATCGCGTCGACAACGTAGTTGCGCCCGAGACGGAGAGAGATGAGGCCCACGGCAGTCCCAATGAACGTCCCGAATCCGAGCACAGCCGTTGTCCGCCGCCGGTTGCGCGACACAGCGACGGCCACGAGAATGAAGAGCAGCGCCAGCAGCGGCAGGAACCAACCGAGGGTATCGATCGCCTTCGCCAACGACTGGACGGCCGCCAGTTGCCCGTCTTCGTAGAGCACGATCGATCCCAGCTCCAAATCGGCATCCGGCACGTCGAGCCCAGCGGCCTCGACTCGCTCAACCACCACACCGGCGATCTCGTCGAGATTGATCGAAACAGTGCCGCCTTCAGCCTCCAACGCCCCGTCGTTTCCAGACACCACTGCGCTCACAGCCTTGTGCGTCGCCCGAACCGTCGTCGACCATATCGAAGTGAACGCGTCGGATTCGATGACATCGGCTGCAGCGGTCGCGACGAACCCGTCGATCGCGTCGGTCAGCGGCGCCGCAACGAACGCCAATTCCGACGGGAGCTTCTCCGTCACCCACACCTCGACTCCGACGGCTTCGACGACGCCGTCCGCCACCAAGACCGATATCGCCGCGGCAACCGCTTCATCTTTGGGGAGCGGCTCGAGCGTCGCTACGAACTGGTCCTCGTCCTCGAGCGTGGTCTTCGCCCACACAGCACTGATCGACGCGACAATCGAGACGATTGCCAACACAACGGCCACACCGACGATGGTCTTTCGCCACCACGGATTCTCGGTCGACTTCTGCTTCGTCGCCTTCACAGCCTGCTGCGTGTCGATCTGTCGACGCAGCTCGGCGTTCTCCGCACGGACGGCGTCGATGTCCCCCGAGGCGTTGTCGTCGGTGCTCATGTCGTGGTGACCTCCGCTCCAGAGATTACACCGCTCGAGGCCCGGGACTTCTGTCGCAGCGGGCCTCGGTGCCGGACGGTATCGCGCTGGACACACACACGACCTCGCCAAGTAGCGCGTTCGACACACCAATTGGACCGAAACACCTGCCCCAAGTATCAATCAGGCACATATGGGTTCGA
Organism: uncultured Acidimicrobiaceae bacterium; assembly: GCA_964632475.1. GTDB lineage: Bacteria > Actinomycetota > Acidimicrobiia > Spongiisociales > UBA5794 > JAHEEL01. The sequence continues at coordinate 2,497 of CAZWDQ010000009.1, read as the reverse complement.
CACGTATTGCGGGACATTCGCGAACTCGCACGAGTCCGACGCCGGAATCGCCACCGCTAGAGACCGTTGAAGCCCATCCCCTTCTTGTTTGCTTCAGTGACGTGAAGCTTGCGAGCGTCATGTGAACGCTCGAACTGCTCGGAGCGACGAAGACGGATCGTGGCACGGTCAGTGTCGTGGAGTCTGGCTCTACGGCGACGCAAGCGGAGCTTCGCTGGGAGTCTCATCCACTTCATTGTGAACGTGTGCTGGTCGGCAGTCAAGGCCAATCGAGGCCGCCCATGTCGGCACCTATGGGCGGCCGTGCGAGGACCCCTACCAGGTTCCGAAATGGACGACGTCGTCGAACTGGCGACGTGACGGCTTCTGGATCGGCTTCAAGGGTCGATCAGCGGCGTATCCGACCGCGATGAGCAGAAGGCACAGCTTCCCATCGGGGAGTCCCAGCACCTCTTGGGCGAGCGCCTGATCGCTGCAAGCAGCCTGGCCGCTGGCGATACCAAACCCCGTCGCTGCGATCATCATCTGCATCGCCGCTTGACCGAGGTCGAACTGATCGATGAGCGCTTCCGGCCCTTCGGCGTCGGGCATCACAAGGGCAATCGTCGCTGCGGCACCGGCCGTCCATCCTGCGCCTTGCCAGACCTGTGAGAGGCGCTCCATCTGATCCTCGTCCGTGGCCACGACGAAATCCCAGCGTTGTCCGTTGCGAGCCGACGGGGCTCTGCGACCCGCCTCGAGGATACGTTCGAGTTCCTCCATCGGAATCGAATCCGAAGTGAAACTCCGAACCTGCCTCCGCGACGTGATGGTATCCCAAGTGTCCATGGGACAGACGCTAGCCGCCACCGGGACATTCGTCAGCGGTTGTTGGCGCGGCACGACCCAACCGCCCATATCGAAGCCTCTTTGTGTCAAGTGGTTTGTTTTGGGGCGCGTCGGTTCGGGCCGATGCCGGGTTCGGCTGGGTGGTGGTGGGCTCGGTGTTTTCGAGGCAGAGTTGAAGGTGTTGTGGATGCCAAGCCATTGGTAGGTGAGGAACCGGGAGGGTGCTCCTATGGGTTCGAAGGGGATCGGGTCTATCAGTTTCTTGCCGTAGTTCTTGGCCAGAGTGACTCGTCCGTTCGTGGTGAGGTTGCCCATGTCTGTGACGGCGGTCTGCACCCAGTCCTGGTGGATCAGGTCGGGATCGGCGTCGGCGACGCCTTCGAGCATGTCCAGGAGATCTGAGCGGTAGTCGCCGACCAAGAAGAACTGGGTCATGTGCCGGAATAGGGGTCGATCAGCGGCGCTCTTCTTGTAGAGGCGGTGGATTCGCAGGTATTCGACGGCTTCGCCGAGGCGTTGTTGCACGTCGGTTGATCGCCGCGTCGGTGGGATGGCGGCGAACGCCCGAAAGGCGCCGGCAACGCCGTGATAGCAGGACACGGTGTCCCAGCAGCCGTAGTTCTTTGGCGCCTCGTACGGCCAGGTCTTGTCACCGCCGGCTCGGGTGGCTTTGTGGTCAAACCTTTGGTGGTCGACGAGCCACTGGATCGATGACTGCACAATGTTGGTATCGAGGGCGCCCATCTTGATGAGAGCGGCGGCCATCACGCCCAGGTAGCAGGGCAACACTCCCGAGCCACCGGTCGTGTATGACAACGCTCCTTTGCCCAGATGGTTCTGGGTCAGATAGTCGACGATGCGGGCCACCGGTTCGTCGGTGACATCCAAGCCGCAGCGATGCATGAGGCACAGCGCCCAGAAGGTTGGCTGCGCCGTTGGGGTCTTCTGCCCCTTCGGGAAGCTGCCGTCCTCCAATTGCAGGGTGAGAATGCGCTGAAGCGGTCCCCAAGCCAGGATTGCCTCACGCAAGCTCTTCAGGGTGTCTGTCGGTGGGCGAGGCTCGATGAGGTCATGTGCGGTTAGGTACCGAATGGGCGGGTTCACCGGCGCTGACAGCCACTCCAATAGCGCAGGATCACGTCCTGATGTCACCCACTCATTCTAGCGCACCACAGGGCCACCTTTGGAGGCCCAAGCGACTCATCACGCCCGACATATGGCGCAACCATCGCCGCCCCCATCCGGTACTCTGGGCGGTCACGACTTCCCAATCATCCCGCCCACATGTGCCGATATGGGCGGGTATGGGCTGATCGGTCTTCTCCGAAACCAGCGTCTTGAGCAGGGAGATCTTGTCACCTTGGACCTCGAGTTCCACCCATGTGAGCCGGGGTGTGATTTCGTCCGATTGGATGACAACGGTGAGGGTGAGCGGCCCGTCGGGCGTGGGGGTGATCTCGCTGCTTCTCTCGATGCGAATGTGGAGTGGAACCATCGACTCGGCGTACGAGTGCATGGCCGCTTTGTCCGTGCGCTCCGGCGCATACGGTCCGAGGCCCTTGAAGTAGATCTCGTCGGCGAAGACCGACACGATCGCATCAGGATCAACGATGACGGCGGCCCAGGCGACGAACTGCCATGTCTCCATCGTCTGTCGATGCCGAATGAG
>CAZWDQ010000008.1:25859-44578 GCA_964632475.1 uncultured Acidimicrobiaceae bacterium | reverse complement strand
CCCGTGAACGTGTTCTGTTGACTGGGGTGGAAGCTGGTCAGAAGCACGGGGCCATTCGGAACGGTGACCTCGAGACCGTGTGCGAACCGCGGTCTCGGCTTCGGCAGGGCATGACCCCGGTCCCCGAGATGCCGCCAGATCGATCGGTAGGAGAAGTCGCCGAGGGCAACGAGGACTGCGGGTTCGAGGACGTCGAGTTCCCGATCGAGCCACACTGCACACGTGTCTCGTTCGTCGACGCTGGGCTTGTTCTGTGGCGGGGCACATCTCACAGCCGCCGTTACCCACGCGCCTGACAGCGTCAGCCCGTCGTCGCGCCCGGTGGACTCCGGTTGGCTGGCGAAACCGGACCGCCACATCGCCTGGTAGAGCCAGTCGCCGCTCCGGTCCCCGGTGAACATCCTTCCGGTTCGATTCGCGCCGTGCGCTGCGGGCGCAAGACCGACAACAACGACTTGGGCTGCCGGATCGCCGAAGCCCGCTACGGGTCTCCCCCAGTAATCCTCGTCGGAGAACGCTGCCCGTTTGTCAACCGCAACCGTCTCACGCCATTCAACGAGGCGCGGACAGCGACGACACCCAACAATCTCTTGGTTCAGCGACGCAAGTGCATCGGCACCGCTCATTGAGGTGGAAGGAGTTCGGTCGGGTAGGACGCAGCGTTCGACCAGAGCATCCAGCCGTTCACCCGATCGTCGACTCTCCTCTGGATCCCTCGAACCTCGAAGGCCGGGATCTTCCATGTCTGGAGCCACGGCCGGTAGTAGGCGAATCCCTCGAGCCGTGAGAGTCCACTCACCAACGCGGATTCAACGATGTCGCCCGCGTGGTCGTTTGGGTCGGCATACCCTTTCCATCCAGACCCATAGTTCGTCGAGTACAGCATCGGACTCAGCACGTCGATCGTACGTGACATGAGGCCGGGAAGTTGGCCTACCCCCTCATCGGTGCCGGACTCGAGCGTAATTCCCAGCACGGTCGACGCTACGCCACATCGCGGGCTCAACACCAGATAGGCCCGCTTCAGGAACGCCTGGATCGAGGCAACACGTATCTCTTCGATGTACTCATCATCAAAGACCGCGGTCGAGACGTCCCCACCGAACGGAAAGGTTGTGAAGTCGAATTGGATCTCGTCGAAACCTTCACCACACGCCTCATCTGCAAGGGCGACCGGATACTCGTAGGACACCGGGTCGGTCGGATCCATCCATGCGTCACCGTTCCTGGTGTACCACAGCTCCGAAGTCCCGTCCTCGAGCACCGCGTGATCGGGTTCGGCCCTCGCCATCGGGGTGTCCTGGAACACGACGACCCTTGCGATCTTGTAGAGGCCGTGATCGTCCATGTCTGCGATGATCTCCGACAGGTCATACTGGAGTGTCACTGCAGATGCCTCGTGGGCGGCATCAACCGTCGTGTCGTGGTAGACCGTGCCGAATTCGTCCTTGACGTCTACCACGAACGCATCGATCCCGGACGCGTCTGCCATGTCAAGCAAGCGCTGCCAGTGCTCAGAATCCCCTGCTGCCGAACCACCGACGCGCACTCCATGCACGACGAGGGGCTCCATCGTCGTATCGATCTCGCTCGTTGAACCATCCCACGGCACGTTCGAGCCCTGCCAGGTCGCGCGAGTGAGAGAGATATCCCCCGGAACGGCGCGCACGATCTCGAACAGGCCATCGTCGTTCGTCGTGTCACGACCCCCGCCCAGTCTCACTTCGACACCGGGCAGCGCTATGCCCCGGTGGGTTGAGACGCGGCCCGAGAGCACGATCGGTTCCAGACGGAACTCGATGCGATCCTCCGGGGGCGGGTCGTCGGCAGTTTCAGTCTGCGACTCGAAACCGGGGGCAGACACCTCGATCGTCGTCGAATCCTGAGGCCAGACGAACGCCGGCACGCCCCCGTCGGTCTGGAACATCGCAGCTCCGCCGACGGTGACCTCCGCCTCGAGCACACTCAGGTCGTCACCTGCAAGGACCACGACTTCGATCGTCGGGGGTCCGACTTCAGGCGGACGCAGCGCGGACGCGTCGAGAGGAGCCGGGCTTGTACAGCCGGCTGCGGCGATCGAGAGGATCGCCATGGCGAGGAAAAGGAAGCGCGTCAGTTGGGTCATGATTGCCAGTAGGCCAGGAAAGCGTAATGAACCATTGCCCATGGTGCGTATGCGTGATAAATTCAAACAGCTCTCTCCGCGGAGAGGGGGAGGAGGAGCACATGGCTGATCGTGGACGAGAGACCGCAGCAGCGGATGGCGTTGGTCGATATCTCGGACAAGTTTCGGATCACGACCTGCTCGAAGCCGAAGACGAAGTCCGACTCGCGCGAACGATGGAGAACGGCAAGACGGCTCAGCGTCGTCTTGAGTCCGGCGATCCGGTAGAAGCAGCTGAGCGAGCTTCACTGTATCGAATGGTCGAGATGGCGGATGAGGCAAAGGACGTCTTCATCCGCTCGAACCTCCGGCTCGTCGTTTCGATCGCGAAGCGGTACACGGGAAGGGGTCTCGACCTCCTTGATCTCATCCAGGAAGGCAACCTCGGTCTCATCCGCGCCGTCGAGAAATTCGACTGGCGCAAGGGTTTCAAGTTTTCGACCTACGCCACGTGGTGGATCCGCCAGTCGATCACCCGCGGTCTGGGGAATCAGGGCAGGACGATCCGGCTTCCCGTTCACATGATCGACGTCGTGCGCACCGTGCAGGAGACCGAATTGTCCCTGCAGGAACAGTTCCGAAGGGCACCGACCCTCGCCGAGATCGCTGAAGTCAGTGGGCTTGACGAGGAACGCATCCAGATGGCGCGAACCACGCCGGGAGACACGATCTCTCTCGATCGCCCGGTCGGGGAAGAAGGTGACGCCCAACTCGGCGACTTCGTCGAGGACGAGTCGACGCCTGATCCATTCACCGTCGTGGCCGAGGTGGCACGGTGTGAGGAGGTCTCCAAAGCGCTCGGCGTGCTCGAAGACCGGGAGTGCAAGGTGCTCATCCTGCGTTTCGGAATCGGTGGGAACCCGCCGCGAACGCTCTCGAGTGTGGGCGCAGAACTCGGAATCACGAGAGAGCGGGTCAGACAGATCGAGAACAGAGCCCTCGGCAAACTGAAACACCCGAGCGCGCTGTACGATTTGCGGTCGTTGCTGTAGGGCGACTCCGTCGCCGGTACTGAGTACTGAGTACTGAGTACTCGGCTGCGAAGCAGCCTTCAGAACAGCCGAAGGATGTCCGTGTCCGCGCCGCGCAGCAGTTCGTAGTCGACTTCTGCCCAGGCCATACCGCGGTCGGTTGCGAGGGTCCGTGCTTGGAGTTTCACCGCTTGGGCCACGAAGATCCCTCGCACGGGGGTCAGTCGTTCATCACGGTTGAGGAACTCCAGATACCTCGTGAGCTGCTCGACGCCGTCGATCTCGCCCCGGCGTTTGACTTCGATAGCGACCGTCTCTCCAGCAGCATCACGGCAGAGGAGATCGACCGGGCCGATCGGTGTTGGGTACTCCCGGCGGATGAGCGTCATCCCCTCCTCGATCGCCTCAGGCTGCTCGGCGAGCAGACGCTGAAGCTCGAGTTCCACACCGTCCTTCTGCAGACCGGGATCCTCACCGAGTTCGACGGTGGTATCCATGTGAATCTCGTGAAGATCGATCGTGAGCTGCTCAGACTTGCCGTTGGTAACGAACCATCGTCCGTCTTCCTCGACGAGATGATTCGGAGCGTTCATCCAGTTCAGAGGTTTGTAAGCCCCCGCCTCGGCGTGGACGAGCAGTGACCCGTCGGCCTTGATGATGATCAGCCGTGTCGCCCGCGGCAGATGTGCCGCAAGGCGACCTGCGTAGTTGACGGTGCAGTCGGCGACGACGATGCGCATGTGACGTGAGCGTACCGGCTGGATTGCTCCTGCGGAACGGCAGTGCCTACCCGACCGAGCCTTCCATCTGAAGCTCGACGAGGCGGTTCAACTCGACGGCGTACTCCATCGGCAGTTCCTTGACGATCGGCTCGATGAACCCGGCCACGACCATCGCCGTCGCCTGCTCCTCGGTGAGGCCGCGTGTCATCAAGTAGAAGAGCTGGTCCTCCCCCACTTTCGACACGGTGGCTTCATGACCGATGTCAACGTTCGACTCTTCGATCTCCATGTACGGATAGGTGTCGGAGCGCGAATCCTCGTCGAGAATCAGCGCATCACAGCGGACGAAGGAACGAGCGTCCTCCGCGCCGGGCTCGACCCGGACCAGTCCCCGGTACCCGGCACGGCCACCGTGGATCGAGATCGACTTGGAGGTGATGAGCGATGTCGTATTCGGCGCCACGTGGACGATCTTCGCTCCCGCGTCCAGGTGCTGACCGGCACCCGCCATCGCGATCGAGAGGATCTCTCCGTGAGCGCCTTCCCCCATCAGCCACACAGCCGGATACTTGGCGGTGAATTTCGAGCCGAGGTTGCCGTCGACCCACTCCATCGTGGCGTTCTTGTAAGCGACGGCGCGTTTCGTCACAAGGTTGTAGACGTTGTTCGACCAGTTCTGGATCGTCGAGTAGCGGGCGCGGCCACCTTCCTTGACGACGATCTCGACGACGGCAGAGTGGAGCGAATCAGACGAGTAGACGGGGGCGGAGCATCCTTCGACGTAGTGAACGAAGGCGCCTTCGTCGACGATGATCAAGGTTCGCTCGAACTGGCCCATGTTCTCCGCGTTAATCCGGAAGTATGCCTGCAGCGGCTCGTCGAGATGAACACCCGGGGGTATATAGATGAACGATCCACCCGACCAGACGGCCGAATTGAGTGCCGCGAACTTGTTGTCATTCGGTGGAATGATCGTCCCGAAGTACTCCTGAACGATCTCCGGGTACTCACGAACGGCAGTGTCCATGTCGGTGAACAGAACGCCGAGTTCCTCGAGGTCCTCCCGGTTCCGGTGATAGACGACTTCGCTCTCGTACTGCGCGGTAACACCGGCGAGGTACTTGCGCTCGGCTTCCGGGATGCCGAGCTTCTCGTAGGTCTCTTTGATGGAGTCGGGGACCAGGTCCCAGTCCTGGACCTGGCCTTCGGTCGGCTTGATGTAGTAGTAGATGTTGTCAAAGTCGATCTCGTTGAGCGCGCCGTCGCCGACCCACTGGGGCATCGGCTTGCGGAGGAAACGTTGGTACGACTTGAGCCGGAAGTCGAGCATCCACTCGGGTTCCTTCTTCATGCGCGACATGTCGCGGATGATCTGTTCGCTCAGGCCTTTCTCCGGCTTGTAGACGTAGTCCTCTTCGTCGGACCAACCCAGCTGGTAGGAGCCGAGATCAAGATCAACGGTGGTCATAATGCTGTACTCCCCGGATTTACACTATCGAGATAGTGTCATTGTACGGTGCCCGCAGAATGAATGGGACAAAGATCTGAGCGGCCGGTGGCACCGGGGCAGGAACGAGTGGGAGTGGGAAGACCGAACCACCCCGGCGCACCGCCGCTCCCTTGGACAACGCACCCCAGTGTCGGTTCGTTCCCGCGGGGACCGTTCTCAGAACACTTCTTCACACCAGGGGGCGACGTCGCCGCGGAACATCCGTCCGAGCAGCGTGATCGAATCAGCATCTCCCCGAACCAAACCTGCCAGGAGCATCGCATGCGCATCGCCACCGCCGAGGTACAAGCTTGACAACTCCACGGTGCTGAGCTCCAGATCGGACTCCGGTGTGTCGATTCGTCGACACGAGGCACTGCCATCCATCACCGCGAGTTCGAACGAACCGCCGAGCTCCGGCATGAAGGGATCATCGACGGCGATACGAATCTTCCCATCCGCCGCGTAGGTGCGTGCCTCGAGAGCCTGCTCGACATCGAGAATTCGGAGGTGCAACCCATCCCATCGTTTGCGCTCGATCCGCCGATGATCGGGAACCTTCCACCGAAGCGGATCGTCGACGGGGAGGTTCCTAAAGACGATCTTCGGGAAGAGGTCGACGTTCGTGACGAACCGCCAGATTCCGGTGTGGGCTGATCGCGAGTTGGAGATGATCTCGCGAATGCGGATCATCCCGTTCGGGAATCCCGTCTCCCAGTCCGGCTTCTGGCGGAAGATGGCGTAGCCATCGGGTTGTCCGTCGGTCTCGTGGATGAGGTACCGCTGGGCCGAGAAACCGCGTCGCCCGATGCTCGGGTCGAAGAAGAGATCCCGATCCCACCATTTCCCCGTCCGGCTGAGCATCCCCGGGCGCCGGGATCGCTCCACTTCGTACAGAGGGGGCATGACGACTGCCGCTTCCTCCGCCGTGACCATGCGCACCGAGCCCGCCTCGCCATCGATGGACACGCGTGTTTGATCCATCTCGATCGCTTCGGTCTCGGAGGCGACGCCAAAGCCGTACCGGCTATAGATCAGGCTCTCGGACGCCCAGAGGCCCGCGAGCGGCTCGCCCCGGGAGACACCATCGTCGAGATGGTCCCGCATCATGGCGGTCAGCACTCGCTGCCGGCGGTGTGTGGCGGCGACCGTCACGATCGTCGTTCCCGCCATGGGTATCTGTTTCCCGCCCGGCACCGTCACGTCGAACGGAATACCTGCCAGCGTCCCGACGATCATGTCACCGTCGAAGGCTGCGACCGTTCGATCTAGCGGGATTACCTCGAGCCATTCAGGAGGGAACTCCTCGTCGTTCAGATCCTCCCCGAAGCCGAGCATGATGGCCTCGCGAAACGGAACCGTCTCGTCCTCGATGATCGGGCGTGTCGTGATCTCCATAGCCACGAGGTTACCGACCGCCGGACAAGGAACACGAAAGAGATACGATCCGCACTCACTGACCTCAGGAGGTACCGCGATGGGACCGGTTCGAATCGCCGTCCAGATCCATCCGCAGCACACTGGCTACGCCGGCATCCGTGATGCCGTCATGCAAGCCGAAGACATGGGCGTCGACGTTGTGTACAACTGGGATCACTTCTACCCGCTCTACGGCGGCGAACCTGATCCCACCGCTGGTCTCCACTTCGAGTGCTGGACGATGCTCGGGGCCTGGGCCGAGCAGACCGAACGGATTCAGTTCGGCGCCCTTGTCACGTGCAACTCGTACCGAAATCCTGAACTCCTCGCGGACATGGCCAGAACCGTCGACCACATCTCCGACGGGAGGCTGATCCTCGGAATCGGATCTGGCTGGTTCGAGAAGGACTACGACGAGTACGGCTACGACTTCGGAACGGCGGCAAGTCGACTTCGCGATCTCGATGCCGCGATGCCCCGGATCACCGGCCGCCTCGAACGACTCGATCCCCCACCGACCCGTCACATCCCGATCCTCATCGGTGGTGGCGGAGAGAAGGTGACGTTGCGCATCGTGGCCGAACACGCCGACGTGTGGCACACGTTCGGGAACCAGGAAGCGATCGCCCACAAATCGAGGGTTCTCGACGAATGGGGAGCGCGGGTCGGTCGCGATGCCTCGGCCATCGATCGATCGATCGGTGTCAAACCCGAGCAACTCGGCGAGGCCGACGCCTTCCGTACGCTCGGGGTCACGGAGTTCACGATCGGCGTGACGGGGCCAGACCTGGATCTCGAGCCGGTCAAGCCGTGGCTAGCTTGGCGGGATTCGGTGAATGGGATCCGGTAGTCCCCAGTCGCCAGACGTGAGCTGCCAGCTACCAGCCGCGAGCAAGAGGTATCACACCTCATCAGATGCCGACTACCGACTACCGACTACCGGACAAAGCCATGAACCATCCGATTCTTGCCAGGATCTACGACACAGTGCTCGCTCCAACCGAGCGCATGGGTGTGCGCGACCAGCGCAGACGGCTGATGGACGGGCTCACGGGCAGGGTGGTTGAGATCGGAGCGGGAACGGGCCTCAACGTCCCGCTCTACCCGGCGACGGCTGATGAGATCCACGCCATGGAACCCGATCAGCACATGGTTGAACGGCTGAGGGAGAAGGCAAGCGGCTCTCCCGTTCCCCTATTTCTGTATCGCGGAGACGCCCACGATCTACCGTTCTCCGAAGGAGTCTTCGACGCGGCAATCATCACGTTCGCCCTCTGCACGATCCCCCAGCCGGTGCGCGCTCTCGACGAGGCTCATCGTGTCGTTCGATCAGGGGGGACGCTCCGCTTCTTGGAGCACATCCGCTCCCCGAGCGCTCGAACCGCCCGGTGGCAGGATCGCATCAACCCGATCTGGGGGAAGGTGTCGGGTGGATGCAGGCTCAACCAGCCAACCGTTGAGATCCTCGAGGCGACCCATTGGGAGATCGATGAGGTCTGGCGTTCCGGAGGCGGATTTGTCGCCGCTGGTCAGGCCTTCCGAACCTGATCCCGAAGCGCCACGCCGAATGCTTCAATGACCGCCATCGGCGTCGTTGCGTGTGGTGACACGCGAATCCAGCCGTTTCTTTCCGACACGATGAACCCTGCCACGGCAAGAGACTCCACCGCTTCGGTGGCCTCAAGGCCTGGGAAGCGGAACGTGACAATTCCGGCCCGTTCGTCGTCCGATCTCCACGGAGCAATCACTTCTGCATCGAGCGTCCGAACCAGATCGAGCACCGCTCCAGACCGGTCGAGCACCGCGGCTTCGATCTCGTCGATGCCACCGTCACCAACGATGCGCAGAGCGGCAGCAGCAGCGACAGCACCGAGAAGATTCGGAGAGCCTTCCAGGAATCGATCAGCGGTTGTCAGCGCCGGGTGAGGCGGGGGAACCTCGAACGCATAGCCGTCTTCAACGCTCCACCATCCGGTGAGCGTGGGCTCGAGACGGTCGAAAACGCGGGGAGATACGACCATGACGCCTGCGGAGAAACCGGCCCGGAGCCATTTCTGCCCGCCTGCGACGAAGACGTCGGCGCTGCCGAGTCCGGCCTTGACCGCGCCGAGGCCCTGAATCCCGTCGACGACGACGAGTGCGTCGCCTGCAGCCTCGGAGATGGCATCGATGTTGGCCCTGAACCCGGTCATGTAGTCCACCAGGCTCACCGCAACCACGCGGGTGTCGCCGTCGATCGCTTCGGCGAGCGCCTCGGGATCGATACGCCCGTCGGCAATCTCGACCGCCCGCACTTCGGGGCCACCGACCGACTCGGCACGGAGCCATGGGTATCGGTTCGCAGGGAACTCGGAAGCAGGAACGACGATGTTCCCGCCACAACCGATGAGACCGAATGCGATCTGCATGATCCCCGCACTCGTCGATGGCACCGACGTGACCAGCCCGTCCTCGACGCCAAGAGCGTTGGCGATCTCGCTGCGAGCCGTCTGATAGGCAGGACCGATGATCTGAGTCGCCGCCTGATCCCCCATCGCGACTTGGTCGAGAAGGTCGCGGGAGGCGATTCTCGCCGACCGGGAGGGAGGGCCAACCGAGGCGAAATTGAGGTATCCGTCGCGTTCGTCGAATTCCGCCAAGTAGTCACTGTTCATGTCATTCCTCTCTCCCACACCTCGACGAGACGGCCGAACTCCGGACTCGACTCGACGAGGTCTCGGTGATGGCCATCGGCGATGATTCGCCCGTCGTCGATCATGATCACACGATCTGCCCGTTCAGCCGAACGGAGACGGTGGGCGATCACAATGGCGGTCCGACCTGCGAGAAGCACCCGGAGGGCCCCCTCGATCTCCAATTCCGTCTCAGGGTCAAGGTTGGACGTCGCCTCGTCAAGAACGATGACCGACGGGTCGTCGAGGAACGCCCGGCCGAGGGCGATCAACTGCCGCTCCCCGGCAGAGAATCGACTCCCCCGCTCTCGAACTTCAGTGTCGAGCTCCTCAGGAAGCCCATGGACCCACGCGTCGATCCCCATCGCTCGCAGCACGTTCCACACGTCCTCGTCCGTGGCATCCGGTGCGCTGTACGTGAGGTTGTCCCTCAGCGTTCCGCTGAACAGGAACCCGTCCTGAGGGATGAGAGCGACGGCATCGCTACGGGACTCCATGGTGAGATCGCGAAGATTCGAACCGTCGATCTCAACCTCTCCGTGCTGGGGGTCGTAGAAGCGGAGGACCAACTTCGCGATCGTCGACTTGCCTGCGCCCGTCTCCCCCACCACGGCGAGACGCTGTCCGGCCGGGATGTCGAGGTCGATGTCTTGAATCACCATCGTTTCCTCGTCGTATCCGAAGGTGACGCCTCGAAGTGTGACGTCACCGGCGACCGGGGCCTCGAGATCGTATGCACCGGGACGCTCGACGATATCTGCCTTCACGTCGAGAAGACCGAACAGCTTCGCGAGGGCGGCGATCGCTGCCTGGAGGAGGTTGTAGACGTTCGCCAGGTTCACGATGGGCTGGAAGAACCAGTCAAGATAGAGGAGGAAGACAACGAGCGTCCCGAACGTCAGCGATCCGTCGATCACCCGATTGCCTCCGATGACCAGCACCGCGGCAAGCGCCACGATGCGCAGGAACCCAACCGTCGGGAAGTACCAGGAGATCGCAGCCGCCGCCGACATGTTCGCCCGGTAGTGCGCCTCGTTGGCGCGGCCGAACGACGCCGCCTGGACCTGCTCCTGTGTGAAGGCCTGCACCACCCGCACACCGGCGATGCCTTCTTGGAGTCCGGCGAGGACCATGCCGATCCGCTCGCGTACCTGTTCATATGCTTTCGAGGCCTGGCGCTGGAACACGACGGAGACACCGATCAACACGGCGATGACCACGAAGGTCGACACCGCCATCTGCCAATCGACGAGGATCATCGCTACGGCTACCCCGATAACGGTCAACGCGTTCGACACGGCCATCACCGCGCCGTCGGCGGCGAATTCCTGCAGCGACTCGATGTCCGAGGTCATCCGACTCACCAGCACCCCGCTCTTCGATCGTGAGAAGAACGCGGTGTCGGAGCGGATGAGATGCCCGAAGACCACGGCGCGCAACTTCAGCAGGTACTTCTCCCCCACCCACGCGATGCCATAGCGGGAGACCTTCACGAACACGTATTGGATGACCAACAAGACGATGAACACGATCGCTGCCCGCGACACCGCAGCCTTGTTTCCCTCGGCGATACCCTGATCAATGCCCGAGCGAACCATCAACGGACCCGTCAGGCGAGCGGCCGTCCCGAACGCGGCAGCCAGGAGGGCGCCAGACGCGGGCATCCAGAGACTGCGGCCGAGTCGCGCGGCCCGGACGAGCAGGCCGCTCTTGTCATCGACCTCGTAATCACCGGCGTGCTGCATGTATCTCATCGGGTACCGCCGGGAAGTCGTTCCTCGTCCCGAGCGAGCACCTCGCTGTATCGCGGGATCGTTTCGAGGAGTTCTTCATGGCTGCCCACCGCAACGATCGCCCCGTTCTCGAGGAACACGACGAGATCGGCGAGCGCCAGCGTCGAGGTTCGATGGGCGATGATCAGCGTGGTTCTGCCCGCCATGACGTGGCTCAGAGCTTCCTGGATCTCCGCCTCGACGACGGCGTCGACCGACGAGGTGGCGTCGTCGAGGATGAGGATCCTCGGATCCCGGAGGACGCTCCGTGCGAGTGCGATCCGCTGTCGCTGCCCGCCCGAGAGCGTGTGCCCGCGTTCACCGATCACCGTGTCGTATCCATCCGACATCGAACAGACGAAGTCATGGGCCTGAGCGAGACGAGCGGCCGACCGCACCCTTCGATCATCGGCATCGGGATCACCGACGCGAATGTTCTCCGCGATCGACGCTGAGAAGAGGAACGTCTCCTGGAACACGATCGCCACCTCGGATCGCAGATCGTCGAGTCGTAGGTCCCGGACATCGACTCCGTCGATCGTTACGGAACCGTGATCGACGTCGTAGAAGCGGGGCACGAGGTTCGAGACGGTCGTCTTTCCCGAGCCTGTTGTGCCAACGAGGGCAACCGCCGTTCCGCCGGGGATGGTGAGATTCACTCCCTCGAGCACCGCGCCACCGGACGGGTAGGCGAACCGAACATCGGTGAAGCGGATCTCCCCTGGACCGTCGGGAAGGTCGGCGGGTGAGTCGGAATCCTCGATGACCGGTTCGGTAGCCAGCAATTCGTCGATTCTGGAGGCAGATGCAGCTGCTCTCGGGAGGTTTGCGAAGAACCACCCCGTGATCATCAGCGGGAGGACGAGCACGGCGAGATATTGGGTGAATGCAACAAACTCACCGGGCGTCAGCGCCCCGTCGATGACCTGGAATCCGCCAACCCAGAGCACCGCGACGGTTCCGAGCGACGGTATCAGTTCGAACAGCGGTGCATACGTCGACCGGTAGCGAGCTATCTGGATCGTGTCTTCGTAGATCGCGACCGCCGCCCTCTCCAACCGTTGCTCCTCGCGGCGCTCCTGGCCGTAGGCCTTGACGACCTCGATGCCGGCCACGGTCTCCTCCACGACCTCCGCCAGATCGGCGAGCTTCTGCTGAACGCTGAACGAAAGCCGGATGATGCGACGGGCGAGTTGGTTCGCGTTGAGAGCGAGGGCCGGAATCGTGAGGGAGGCCACAGCACCAAGCACCGGATCGATGGCGATGAGCACAACGATCACGACCGCGAACATTGCGATATTGGCGATGACGATCGGCAGCATCATGAGAATGAGACGGATCTGGGAGAGATCCGACGAGGCTTTCGACATCAACTGCCCGGTCGGCGTGATGTCGTGGAACGAGAACGCGAGGCGTTGGATGTGGGAGAACATCCGACCTCTCAGATCGGCCTCGGCGCGGTAGGAGAGCCGGAACCCGAAGTAGCGTCGGAATCCCATCCCAACGGCCTGAATCAGACCAATGCCAATCATCGCGGCGACGAGCGGAAGCAGCAGGTCAGGCTGCCCCCCGAGAATCGCCTCGTCGACGACCTGCTTGACCAGGTAGGGGATCGCAACCACGGCGGCCATCCAGACGAGCGCACCGGCGATCGCAATCGTCCCATCTCGCGGATACCGCCGCACCGTCTTCGCGAGCAGTCCGATTCCGGCCCTCATGTCGGCTCTCGAACGTTCCGGGCTCACCGCTCCTCGCCTCTGGCGACGTCTTCAATGGATGGGACTACGGCCGGAACCACGATGACCACGAGACCGATGGCGTACGACCATACGAGGATGACGCCAACCGATCCGAGAGCCGCGATCGTGCCGCCGCTTACGTCCGGGAGAACTGCCGCGGCTCCCAGGGTGGCTACGGCCAAGATTGCAGTCGCGGTGATCGCCGAGATGAACGGGCGTCGGATCTGGGTCGGCGTACCCCACTCGTAAACGGCATAGAGCACTGTTGTCACCCAGCCGAAGAGAACCGCACCGCTGATCCCCGCCACCGATCCCACTTCAATACCGAAGTGCTCCAGAGCCGTCGTAACCCAGCTTCCAAATATGACGACGACATACCCGAGGACCAGGGCGACTCCGGCGCCAAGAGTGAAGAGGACCCCCAATCCACGTGTCTTCCAGTAGGGGCGGTCTTCCTCCGCCCCTTCGATCAGTCGAAGGGCCTTCTGCACCGCGTAGATGGCTCGGGACCCGGACCAGAGAGCCACCAGAAGGGAGAGTATGACCACGGCCGATCCGAGCTCACCGACGGAGTCTTGGGCCTCGCTGAAGACGCCGATAATGAACCCACCGACCTCCTCGGGAAAGCCGTTGGCCACCATTTCCTGGACCTTGGCAACGGCATCGACATCGGTACCGACAATCGAAAGGCCAGCCACCGCAGCAAATGCCAGGGGTACCAATGCGAAGAAGGCGTTGTACGCGATCGCCGCCGACATCAAGAATGGATCTGCATTCATAATGCGCTTGTACGCCGCTCGGAGCGGTTCGAGACGAGGAGGCAACGAAAGCATCACTTGAGGATACGACCTCCACGGTACCGAGCAGAAAACACCCCGGTTCCTACACTCCCTGCCGATGCGCCGCACAATCCTTCTCGTTGCCGTCCTCGCCCTCCTGGCAACAGCCTGCGTGGCCGGGGCCAATGTGACGCCGGTTGACCCGAATGGCTCTCCAACGACCTTCGCACCGGTTTCGACCCTTCCGGGGACCGAGACCACCCAGCCGGGAGATCCTGCAACGACGGCGGCCCCCTCGTCGACGACGACCATCCCGCTACGACCACCCGGGGTTGTGCCCTCCGAGAGCGTCGGCGAGCCCTGGGGTGAAGTCGTCGGCTTGACAATGTTTCGCGGCAATCCGACCCGTACGTTCTTCGGCTCGGGTCCGGTATCGGAAACGGAACCGGCCGCATCATGGCGCTTCCCCGCCGACCAGGACCCGATGTGTGGCCAGTCCCCCGTGGGGAAGGATCCGAAGGTCTGGTGCGGCAGCGGGTGGACGGGTCAGCCCGTCGTGTGGGAGCGTCCCGACGGGACTACCGAAGTGATCTTCGGCGCGTACGACAAGCAGATCCACTTCCTCGACGCCGCCACCGGAGAACGCACTCGCCCCGACTTCGACATGGGCGACATCATCAAAGGCTCGGTGACCCTCGACCCGGACGGCTTCCCCCTGCTCTACACGGGTTCGCGAGACCCGCGATTCCGCATCGTCGCTCTCGACGGTGACGAGCCCCGCGAGGTGTGGTCGCTCCACGCCAAGTCGGTGGAGGGGATCTGGAACGACGACTGGGACTCGAACCCGGTCATCGTCGACGACATGATGTACGAAGGCGGAGAGAACTCATGGTGGTTCGCCGTGAAACTCAACCGTGGCTACGACGCC
Organism: uncultured Acidimicrobiaceae bacterium; assembly: GCA_964632475.1. Lineage (GTDB taxonomy): Bacteria > Actinomycetota > Acidimicrobiia > Spongiisociales > UBA5794 > JAHEEL01. The sequence continues at coordinate 29,923 of CAZWDQ010000008.1, read as the reverse complement.
GATGGAAACGTGACCGTCGATCCGCAGGTCGTGTATCAAATCCCAACATGGACCGATGAACTCACGGAGATCTTCGGACGCCAGCACTCGGTCGAGAACTCGACGGCCGTGTTCGAACAGCGTGCCTACTTCTCCACATCCGCTGGGCGGGTGGTCGGCGTGGACCTCTCGGACATCGAGTCGGGGAACGGGGAAATCTTCTTCGACTTCTGGAATGGTGACGACACCGACGCCACCATCAGCATCGACGAAGAGGGCTTCCTCTACGTGGTCTCTCACGCCGACACGGCAAAGAGGAACAACACCGCAGCGCGTCGGGTTCGAGAAGTTGGCGATCTCGCAAAGCTCGATCCGGACAATCCGGATGATCCCGTCGTTTGGTCGGTTGACCTCTCGGCCGCCCGCGGGCAGGACGCAGGCGCGTGGGCAACGCCCGCCCTCCATGTTGACGCTGGCCTCCTCTTCGTTGCAACCGACGCCGGTGATCTTCTCGCTGTGGACACCGACACGGGGGAAACCGTCTGGGAGGACTTCATCGGCGGCAACGCGTGGTCGTCACCGGTGATCGCCGACAACACCCTCGTCGTCGGCGCAGACTGTCTCACCGATCACTCCGGATTCCGGGCCTACGACCTCACGGATCCGCGCTCGCCGGAACACCTGTGGGACGTGACCGTCGGCACGGGCGCATGCATCGAATCAACCCCCGCGGTGTGGGATGGTCGAATCTATGTGGGATCTCGCGACGGATTCTTCTACGCTCTTGGGAACTGATGGCTGGAAGTAGCTCAATCGAGACCGGGACCGGACGCAAGCTCTCCTCCGCGCTCGTCTTCACTATCGGCATCGCGGCGACGCTCGGCACAATTGCGGGGTTCTTCGGCTCCACCTGGTGGGGATTCGACCGGCTCGCCGATCTGAGACTCCCGTTCCTCGTGGTCCTCCTGGTCACCGCCGTGGTCTACGGCTTCGTCTTTCGCCGTTCCCTCTCGGCCCTGTTCCTCCTCGCTGCCGTGGCAAACGCCGTACTGCTCGCTCCGATGTGGCTGTCCGCGCAAGAACCCGTCGCTTCGAGCGACAGCATCAGGGTCGTCAGCCTCGATACGGGCGGATCGTCGGAGAATCGCAGAGCGGTCATCGACTGGATCAACCAGGAAGAGGCCGACGTTGCCTTGCTCCACCGCACCAGTGGAGATTGGGCAACGACACTCGATGACAGCGACGCCCCGTACCGGATCATCACGGCGCCGGTCGCGTCCGATGCGACCGGTACGCCGATCATCCTCGTCCGGCACAATGCGACGGCGTCACCGCTCCCGCCCGCTCCCGGTGCGGATTTCGCCGTGCGCCTGGTGAACGAAACGACAACAGTGACGCTGATCGGGATCTCCGCTCGCAGCCCCAACTCCACATCAACCGGTAGCGACCGGGTTGAGCGGTTCGCCGCCGTGAACGAGGCCGTCCTCGCCATGGAGGGACCGGTCGTCGTAGTCGGCAACTTCGAGGCTTCGCGATGGTCTCACGCCTTCAAGGTGCTCGCCGAAGGGATGACCAACTCCGAGGACGGGTTCGGATACGCAGCAACGTGGCCGCCATACGACTGGCCGATCGTCGGCGACTACACCGGACTGCCGATCGATCACGCCGTCTACGTCGGCGCGATCACCGTGCCGTACCGTCGGGTCGGACCTGATCTCGGCCCATCGCACCGGCCGTTGTTGTTCGACGTCTCACCGTCGCAGTAGTCGGCGCCCGGGTCCAACCCCACGACCCCATTACCCTCCAGGCCATGCTGTATGACTACACCGCCGTCACCCCGAATTCCGTCACCGAGGTCACCGAGACCGCCATCGCTCAAGCCGATGAGGCGGTCGATGCCGTCGTCGGCGTCAACGAGCCCAGAACCTACGCCAACACCCTGGCGCCGCTCGATCGTGCCGGTGTTGCGATTTCCGATGCCTCGGGCCGGGGATCGTTCATGGCGAGGGTTCACTCCGACGCCGAAGTACGCGCGGCCGCCGTCGCAGCCGGAGAACGAACCGCGAAATGGGGCTCTGACCTCATCATGCGTTCCGATCTCGCTACCGCGATCCGCTCGTATGCCGCGTCCGAGGACGCGCAGACTCTCGATGACCTCAAAGCGAGAAGCCTCGAGTTCTGGCTCCGTGATCTTCGCCGCGCAGGACACGATCTCGATGTCGCAGATCGAGGGCGCCTCCGCGATCTGCAGCAGCGACTCATCGAACTTCAAGTCGCCTTTGCCAGCAACCTGGACGAGTGGGACGACGGCATCGAGATGACGCGGGATGATCTCGTCGGAATGACAGATGCCTACATCGACCGTCTCGACGCCGGCGAGTCCGAGGGCACCTTCCGGGTCTCGATGAGTTACCCGGACTACATGCCGTTCGTCGAGGAAGCGGAGAACCGTGACCTCCGCCGGCAGATGCAGTTCAAGTTCTGGAACCGCGCCGCAGAGGAGAACACACCGCTCCTCGCCGAAGCCATCGCCGTCCGTGAGGAAGTCGCCGGACTCCTCGGGTTCGACACGTGGGCCAGGTATGCAATGGAAGTCAAGATGGCGAACCCGGAGGCGGTCGACGACCTCTACGCCTCGATCATCCCCGGCCTCACCATCCGCGGCGTGGAGGAACTGGCCGCGCTCCAGGATCTCGCGTCGCTCGACCTGGGCGATGAGGCGATCCAGCCCTGGGACTGGATGTACTACCACACCAAGCAACGCAGGGAGAACTACGGCATCGATCAGAACGAGGTTTCCGAGTACTTCCCACTCGAGACCGTGGTCGAGGGGATGTTCAAGATCACGGGCGACGTCTTCGGACTCGACTACCAGGAGATCCAAGAGACCGGTGCATGGCACGATGACGCCAAGCTGTACGAGATCCGAAATCGAGGCTCAGAGGATCCGATCGCTTTCTTCTACGCCGATCTCTTCCCCCGGGAGGGCAAGTTCGGTCACGCCGCCTGCTTCTCGATAGCCGGAGGCTTCAGAGAGGATGACGGCCACTATCGCCCACCGGTCGCAGCGATCGTTGCGAACTTCACGAAGCCGGGGCCCGAATCACCTTCACTCCTCAAACACGATGAGGTCGTCACGCTCTTCCACGAGTTCGGGCACGTCCTGCATTTCTGTCTGACCGAAGTCGACCATCCACGCTTCGCTGGATACGACACCGAATGGGACTTTGTCGAGGCCCCGTCGCAGATCATGGAGCACTGGACGTGGGAACCGGAAGTCCTCCAACAATTCGCACGCCACTACGAGACCGGCGAGGAGATCCCTGCCGATCTCGTCGAACGACTCGTGGCTGCTCGGGACCAGAACATGGCGCTCACGACGTTGAGACAGGCATTCCTCGGCACGTTCGACCTTGCGATCCACACGGGTCACGGTGACGTCGACGTCGAGCAGGCCACCAGAGACGGGTTCGCTCTCACCCTGATCCCGTATCACGAGGACACTCACTTCGCGGCATCGTTCGGTCACCTGATGGGCGGATACGATGCCGGCTACTACGGCTACCAGTGGGCCAAGGTCTACGGGGATGACATGTTCTCCGTCTTCTCCCACGAGGGCGTCCTCAACCCCGATGTCGGATCCAGGTACCGCAGCGAGGTACTCGCACGGGGCTATTCCCGCGACGCCATCGAACACCTCCGCGCCTTCCTCGGCCGCGAACCGTCATCCGATGCCTACCTGGAGGATTTGGGATTGAAGGAGTGACAGGGGTGGGAGCTACCAGCTAACGGCTACCAGCTACCAGCCCGAGAGCGCGCCCGGGGGACGGTTCAGCACCATTGTCCTTGCTCTGGCGCTTGTTGCCGCGGCCTGCACTTCGGGAGCCGACGTTCAAGGTGTTCGCCCTTCCGACAAGGGCCGTGTGACGGCGCGAATACCGAAGTCGCTCTTCCGAGACGGAGATCCGACCGAGTGGAAGTACGCTGTCGCTCTGATGAGCCAGGAGGGATTCCCCCCAAGCGGCGTGCGCCGCATTCGTGACGTCGAACCGAACGCAGAGCAATGGCCCATCGGCGGTGGCGAC
>CAZWDQ010000008.1:13886-25759 GCA_964632475.1 uncultured Acidimicrobiaceae bacterium | reverse complement strand
TCGACCAAGAGCCAGAGTCCTTCCGTCGTACCGTCGAGGAGATGATCGGCATCCGATAGGGTCCGATCATGATTACTCCTCGCCCGCCTGTGATCGCTTCGGTCGTACAAGTCGGGTCGATCGCGTTCGATACTCCTGCGAAGATCGAGAAGCTCGGCGACTTCATTGCGGCCGCCAAACGTCGCCGAGCGGAACTCGTCGTCTTCCCCGAGGCGTTCATCGGCGGATTTGGTTGACTGTCGGAAGGGGTCAGATGGTTCCCTTCCACTTCGGTCTCTGACCCCCTCCGCCACCTTCGGCAGCACCTCCCCCTGTAGGGGAAGAAGAGCCCCATCCACTGATCCTCTCGGTACTCACGACGGTGGTTGCCAGATCTCGGGCTGCCTCCCGATCGGGTTTCCCTGTTGGGAGAAGCGGAATGCTGCCAACCGCAATCCAGTGCTTCGGGATCTCGTGACGGGCAAGGCGGTCTGCAGCTGCCTTTTCGATATCGGTCATGTGGGCCTCCTCCGTCTCGACGATGGCCACAACCACCTGCCCCCACTCCTCGTCATCCACACCCACCACGACCGCATGTGCGACCATTGGGATCGACTCGATCACCGCCTCGACGACGAAGGGGCGGACGTTCTCTCCTCCGGTGAGGATCAACCCTTCTCTGCGACCGGCGATGATGAGCCTCCCCTCGGCATCCATGTGCCCGAGGTCCCCCGTGCGATACGGACCGACGCGCGACTCGCCTCCGAAATAGCCGGGAGAGACTGCAGGACCGTCGATGAGAATCTCACCTTCTTCGAACGACACAACGAAGCTGTCGAGGGGGCGACCGGCGGTTCCGAGCGACTGCCTCTCGCTTCCCGCTTCAACGGTGGAGACCTGTGAGCACGTCTCGGTCATTCCGTAGGTCTGGAGAACCGGAAGACCGGCCGCTAAGCCCCGCTCGACCAGGTCGCGGCTCGCGGGAGCTCCGCCCAGCAGAACACCTCTCATACCTTCGTACGGACCTGGATCGACTTCGAGAATCCTGTGCAGCATCGTTGGGACAAGGCTCGCCATCGACACAGATCTTCTCTTGAGACTCCTCGCCACCGTGGTCGCGTCGAACGATTCGTGGATCTCGATGGACCCGCCCGCAGAGAGGCTCCGCCAGACGACCGATAGCCCCCCGACGTGGAAGAGCGGGAGCGTCAGGAGCCAGCTATCGCCGGAGGTGTTTCCGAGTCGACGCTGCGACGCGTCGACGGCTGCCGTGATGTTGCTCGCAGTGAGGACCACACCTCTCGGATGTCCGGAGCTTCCGGATGTGGAAACGATGGCGTATGAGGCATCGGTCGCCGTGTCGGTCACGTCGGTGCGGTGTGGTCCGAACGGTGCCGGCACCGCTCCGAGACGGGGTACGGCGACCAGGGTCACGACCGTCTCCGGAGTCAACGTCGCGGCCAGGGGAACCACGTCACCCGATCTGACACCCTCGTCGAGGAGGGTCTGCACGACGGCATCGACCCGTCGATCGAGCTCCGAATATGAGATCGAGCCTTCGGCGAAGGTCACCGCAGGGGCCTCGGGATCTTCCCCTGCGTGAATCTTCACCCACTCGTGCGGCAGGGTGTCTGTCATGGCAGTCACTACAGTATCGCCTCGTGACTTCTGAGATATTCGACCCTGCTGCCTGGGACCCCGTCGAGGGGTTCGACTTCACTGACATCACCTACCACCGATCCAAGGAGATCGGCGCCGTCCGGATCGCATTCGATCGGCCCGAGGTTCGCAATGCATTCCGTCCGCACACCGTCGACGAACTCTGTGCGGCGCTCGATCATGCCCGCATGACGTCGGACGTTGGGGCGGTGCTCCTCACCGGGAACGGTCCGTCGCCGAAGGACGGAGGGTGGGCCTTCTGCTCCGGGGGCGATCAGCGGATCCGAGGAGCCGACGGCTACCAGTACGAGGGTTCGGAGGGGACTGATGCTGCCAAGCTCGGACGGCTCCACATCCTGGAGGTCCAGCGCCTGATCCGGTTCATGCCGAAGATCGTGATTGCCGTCGTCCCTGGATGGGCCGTCGGCGGTGGTCACAGCCTCCATGTCGTGTGCGATCTCACACTCGCCTCCCGAGAACACGCCGTGTTCAAACAGACCGACGCCGACGTCGCCTCGTTCGACGGCGGGTACGGCTCGGCGCTCCTCGCCCGTCAGGTCGGGCAGAAGCGGGCGAGAGAGGTGTTCTTCCTCGGCCGTGACTACTCGGCGCAGGACGCGTACGAGATGGGGATGGTCAACGCTGTCGTAGACCATGACGAACTCGAAGCAGTCGCACTCCAGTGGGCGCGCGAGATCGTTGCGAAGAGTCCGACCGCTCAGCGGATGCTGAAGTACGCCTTCAATCTCCCCGACGACGGACTCGTCGGCCAGCAGCTGTTCGCCGGTGAAGCAACCCGCCTCGCCTACGGCACGCCCGAGGCCGAGGAAGGCCGAGACGCGTTCCTCGAGAAGCGCCCCCAGGACTACAGCACCTTTCCATGGCACTTCTGAGCACGAGACAAGAGACTTGAGACAGCAGACAGAAGACAAGAAACAGAAGGACGCTTCGCCGCATCGCCGACTGGTCGGAGTCTCATGTCTCTTGTCTCAAATCTGATGTCTTCCTGGATCTTGGCTTCTCGGCCTGCGACGCTGCCTGCGGCAACGGCACCTGTCATCGTAGGAAGTGCGCTCGCGGCGGCCGCGGGGGTGTTCCGATGGGACGCGTTGTTCGTGATCCTGTTCTCGGCTCTTGCGATCCAGATCGGTGTGAATTTCGCGAACGACCTCGCCGATGCCCAGAAGGGGGCCGATACCGAAGCCCGAATCGGCCCCACTCGTGCCGTGGCGACGGGGCTGCTGAGCGCCGGGCAGATGAAACGCGGCATCATCGTCGCCTTCGGGCTTTCGGCCTTCGGTGGGCTCTACCTGATCTGGCTGGCCGGGTGGGTGATCCTCGCGATCGGCATCATCTCGATCATCGCGGGCCTCGGCTACACGAATGGCCCGATCCCCTATGGCTACTACGGACTCGGCGAACTGTTCGTCTTCATCTTCTTCGGCCTCGTTGCCACCGCCGGTACGCGCTACGTCTACGACCGGACCGCACCGCCAGATGCCTGGGTCAGCGGAGTCGCCATCGGCCTGCTTGCGGCGGCGATCCTGGTAGCGAACAACGTACGCGATCGTGACACCGACCTTGTCGCAGAGAAGCGCACCCTTGCAGTGGTCTTCGGCCGAAACCCCACTCGGTGGCTCTATGCCACCATGGTGCTCGGTTCCTTTGCCGTCGTCACCGCTGCCACGCTGATCGACACACTGCCGTCCTGGTCGCTCCTCACGCTCCTGGCGCTCCCCCTCACGGTCTCGCCGATCAAGACGATCTTCACGCAGACTGCCGGGCCACCGCTCATCGGCGTGCTCAAGGCCACAGCACGGCTCCAGCTCGTCTTCGCCGGTCTCCTTGCTTCGGGAGTCCTGATCGCGTGATCGGCGGTAACCTCGCTGTTGTGGATCCCACAGAAGCCCTCACGACACGATTGACAGGAGCGCTCGCCGATCTCGGACTTCGTCACGTCGTCATCTCGCCCGGGTCACGGAGCACGCCACTCGCTCTGGCCTTCGCTGCGGAATCACGGATCGCCAGCCATGTGTTCCTGGATGAGCGGTCGGCAGGATTCTTCGCCCTCGGTATTGCGAAGCAGAGCGGCCTCCCCGCGGCACTGGTGTGTACGTCGGGAACCGCCACGACGAACTACTTCCCCGCCGTCGTGGAAGCGAGCCATGCACGAGTGCCGCTCCTGATACTGACCGCAGATCGTCCACCCGAGCTCCGTGGCACGGCTGCGCCCCAGACCATCGACCAGCTCGACCTCTATGGATCCGCCGTCCGCATGTTCCACGACGTCGGTGTCCCCATTGACGATCTCGCAGCAGAAGCTCCATCGCTTGCGCTCCGTGCATGGTCGGCCGCGCTCGATGCCCCGCAGGGCCCCGTCCACCTGAACTTCCCTTTTCGGGAGCCGCTTGCCACGCCAACCACTGCTGCGCCGCCGACACCGCTCATGCACCATCGCGGTGAACTGCAGCTGCCCCCAGAGGACCTGATCGGCCTCGCCGATCGGCTCTCCGGTCGGCGCGCGCTCATCGTTGCCGGTGGGCGACAACGGCCCGGATTCGCAGCTGCCGCTGCCATGTTCGCCGGTGAGGCGTCGATTCCCGTCGTGGCGGACGTCCAATGCAGATTCCCATCGGCTTCCACCGTCGTCTTCGGCGACCTTCTCGCGTCGGGTGGATTCTTCAACGGCCACGAGCCTGAGATCGTCGTCCGAGTCGGGCAGATCCCAACGTCTCGACCGATCTGGTCATGGCTCCAGACGACGGGCGCTGAGCAGATCACGATCGATGACGCCGAGTGGCGAGATCCCCTCGGAACCACCACAACGGCGTATCGGGCCGACCCTGCCTTAACACTCGCCGACCTCTCCGGGCGTGTTTCCCCGGCTCCCGTATCATGGCTTCCTTCCTGGCAGGCCGCTGATCACACGGTAGAGACCGCCGTAGATCGGGTCCTCCGAACCGAGGCCTTCCCGAATGAGCCGGCGATTGCCAGAGCAGTGTGGCAGTCGGCTCCGTCGGGATCCACGGTCTACGTGGCTTCTTCGATGCCGATCAGAGATCTCGATTCGTTCTCCGGATCGGTCCGCGGAGATGTCGATGTCCTCTCGAATCGCGGAGCCAACGGCATCGATGGTCTGCTCTCCGCCGCAGCCGGTGCTGCAGCCTCCGACGGCCGGCGTGTCGTGGTGTTGGCAGGCGATCTCTCGGTCCTGCACGATGCAACGGCGCTCGGAGCCATCGCTCGTCTCGAGCTCCCCGTAACGATCGTTGCCGTCAACAACGACGGTGGGGGCATCTTCCACTTCCTCCCCCAGGCCGATCAACTCGATTCCGACCGATTCGAGATGCTCTTCGGCACTCCCCACGGTCAGTCACTCGCCCCCGTCGCCAGCGCCTTCGGTCTGCCCGCTCGGGAGGTCACCGACGAACAGGACCTCCGTACGGCGATCACTGGCGCCGATGGTCCGATGCTGTTGGAGATCAGGACGGACCGCATCTCGAACAGAGAGGTCCACGACAGACTCAGAACCGCAGCAGAAGCACTGAGCTTTGAGCCTTGAGCAGGGCCCCGTAACAACTGCCGGCGGCGGAGCCGCCTACGTTGCTGCGAGCAACTCCAGCATTGGACGGAACTTCAGACGGGTCTCCAACAACTCTGCGTCGGGATCCGAATCCGCGACGATGCCCGCGCCGGCGAAGACATGGGCGTTCGTCCCTTCGAGCAGACCGCAGCGGAGCCCGATCGCGAACTCACCGTCACCGGACCCGTCGATCCAACCGATGCCTCCCGTGTACCAGCCGCGATCGAACGGTTCAGCCTGCTCGATGAACGCCAAGGCAGGATCCCTCGGTGTGCCACCGACCGCCGGGGTCGGGTGCAGTGCATCGACGAGATCAAGCACGTGAACACCCGGTCGAGCTGTTCCATCGATGCGTGTCGAGAGATGTTGCACGGTTGCCATTCGCTTCAGCGATGGTTCGGCAGGCACGACCAGATCGTCGGCATGCGGCGCAAGCCGTTCTGCCACGTCGTCGACGACGTACCGATGTTCGACTCGGTCCTTCTCGGATCGCATCAGTGCCTCTGCGAGCAGGCTGTCCTCTGCTTCTCCCTCACCACGCGGGGCGGTTCCTGCGAGCGGGTTCGACGCAATCGCGCCGTTCGAGGAGCGGATGAGCAGCTCGGGACTGGCCCCGACGAATGTCGCAGCGTTGACACGCCACCCGAAGCTGAAGCACTGCCGGTATGAGCGCTCAAGATGGCTGACAACGTTGAACCCGTCAGGAGCAGTATCGGATCGAACGATCACCGATCGTGCCAACACGACTTTGCGGATCGTTTCGTCTTCGATCGCGGCGATGGCTTCGGCTACGGCGTGTGTCCACTCAGCAACGGGCGGATAGGACTCCAGCGTGTGGTCACCAAGGTTGGGATACACGGGATCCGGTGGTGTCTCTAGCGAGCGGAGTTGTTCAACGATCGAGTCTTCGTCAACTCCCTCAGGGAGCGCCAGGAGCAGATGTCGGTCGACGCCTCTGCTCAGCAGGGTCGCTATCGGGAGCACGGCATCGGCAGAACCGAACGATGACCACGGCTCGGACGTGGGACCGTCGGCGGAGAACGAGAACCCGGCGAACGCTCGGAACGGTTCGGGGAGCGACCACGCGTCGACGGCGGACCGAAGACGTTCGAACCTTTCGAAGCCGGACGCCGACGCCTTCGCTGCGATCCCTACTCCCCCGACCGCCGATCCATCCGGGGATGAGAAATAGAATGCGCCCTCGAAACGAGCGGAAGCGGCTCGCACGAATGACAGCGGTTCGATATCGAGGGGGAGCACCGCGAATCGTACGCCGTGAGCACCCGTGGTGAGCCCGGATTGAAGATCGAGGTTTCGGTCGGGGATCATCAGGATGGGATGCTACCGGGCACCACGGAGTGTGATGAGCGATGCGGCTGCCACACCGCACTGCGAGGCGGGAGTGATCACTCGATCTCGTCGTCGTGGCGCCAAGCCAGCTGGCTCTCGACGTGGAGCACACCGTCGAGACGGGACGCCAGTTCCAACAGCAACCGAGCCTCGTTCCTGGTCCCTACCTCACCCACGAAGGTAACCACGCCGTTGGTCACGGCCACGTCAAGCTGGTCCGGGTCGATGAACAGAACTCTGCGGATCAGATCCTCGCGGATCTCGTCCTCGATCACATCGTCGGGCCTGGTGAACACGGAGACGATATCAGCGCGAGAGATGATGCCAAGCAGCCGAGCGTCGTCGTCGACGACGGGCAGCCGCTTGATGTCCTGGAAGGTCATCATCTTGGCGGCGTCGTAGATCTCGGTGTCCGGACCGGTCGTGACGACGCCGGGAGACATGACGTCCCCAACCGTCTCTCCGAGCTCACTGGCCCCCTCCTGGCGGTCGACCTCGAGGCGCAGGAAATCAGCCTCTGTGATGATCCCGGCCAGCGTTCCGTCGGCCGTCGTAACGGGGAGGCCGCTCACGCGATTCCTGAACATCAGACGAGCCGCATCGCGAATCCCGGTTTCGCTCGACACGGTGATCACATCTGTGGTCATGAGGTCTACGACCTGCACTCTTTGTCCCTCTCCTCGTCGTTCGTCGATATTGTGGCAGTTTGGCCTGGAATCTGCAGGGCAATCACATCAACGGATCGCCCGGCGGAATCGCTACAACGCTGTCGGGAAGTCGGTCCGACTTGGATAGAAGACGCCGTCGGTCGGTTTCACCTTGATGCGAGCATCAACCACCCGCACGCCTTGACCGGGCGTGCCTACCTTGACCGGATTCATGTCCATCTCAACCATCTCGGGGATGTCCTCGATCAGGGCCGAGACACGAAGCAGGGCTTCCTTGACCGCATCGATGTCGCCCGCCTCCCCGCCCCGGTATCCCTCGAGTAGCCGTGCCGACTTCACCGAGGTGATCATCTCATCGACATCGAGATCGGTGAGCGGATGAATGCGGAACGCGACGTCTCCGATCAGTTCGACGAAGACACCGCCGAGGCCGAACACGACGAGCGGACCGAAATTCAGATCCTCGACCATCCCGATGAGGATCTCATGTCCACCCGAGACGAACTCCTGCAGAAGGACGCCCTCCGGATCGGGAACGGCAGCCGATACCTGCTGGTATGCGGCTCTCACATCATCATCTCCCTCAACATTGAGCACGACGCCACCGACGTCTGACTTGTGGAGAGCTGATGGTGAAATGACCTTGAGCACCACCGGACCACCGATCTCGGCGGCTCGCTCGACTGCCTCGTCTTCGGTCTCCACGACCGACGAAGCCGGCACTCGAAGTCCGTAGGACTCGAGGATGGTGTCGACAGTGTCCGGGTCGAGCCAATCTCCTTCGGCGTCCATCGACGCCAGGGCATTGTCGAGTACAGTCCGAGCGCGTTCCGGGTCGAGGTCTGTGAACTCGGGGATCTCTCCCTCGGGCTGGCTGAGCCACTCGCCGTATCGAACCGCGTCGTACAGCGCCCGCGCCGCACGTTCCGGGAAAGCGAACTCTGGCACGTTCGATCGCACTTTCGCAGCTTCGTCTGACGCCTGCCCGGATTGCATGAACACCGCGAGGAACGTCTTGTCGTCCTCATGTGCCTCCCCGACGTCGCGGATCGTGCTCTGGATCTCGGCGACACCGAGCGGCGACGCCGGGATGTAGATGGCGATCACGGCGTCTAGCTCGTCGGCGTCGAGCATGGCTTCGAGCACGCTGCGGTACTCGGATGCACCCGCTGCTGCGATCATGTCGACCGGGTTGCGCACCGCGGCCTCAGGCGGCAGGAATCCTCGCAACCGCTGCTGTAGGCCATCTGAGAGAACGGGTACTTCCAGGCCACGGGATTCGAGCCCGTCCACAGCGAGGATCGCCGGTCCACCCGCGTTGGTCACGATTCCGACCCGCCTCCCCTTGGGGACCGGCTCGTTCGACAGAAGGCTCGTGACGTCGAACAGTTCCTCGAGCGTGTCGACACGAATCACACCGGTTTGGTGGAAGAGGGCGTCGACAGCAACGTCGAGACTCGCCAGCGATCCCGTGTGACTGCTTGCGGCGCGAGCGCCGGACGCGGTACGGCCGGACTTGACAGCCACAATCGGCTTCTTCCGTGCAATTCTCCTGGCGAACCTGGCGAACCTCCTCGGATTCCCGAAGGACTCCATGTAGAGGAGGATGACATCGGTCGCCGGATCGCCCTCCCAGTAGAGGAGGAGATCGTCGCCGGAGACGTCCGCGAGGTTCCCGACCGACACAAATGTGGAGATGCCGATGTTGTGTCGTGCCGCATAGTCGAGGATCGCTAGGCCGAGTGCACCCGACTGCGAGGAAAGGGCGACGTTGCCGCGCGGTGGACGGATCGGTCCGAACTGCCCGTCGAGGCTGATCGCCGGATCGGTGTTCAACAGGCCCATGCAGTTCGGCCCCACCATCCGAATGCCTACGGAACGAACCAGATCGAGCAGTTCGGCCTCGAGATCGCTTCCTGCACCTCCGACCTCGGAGAACCCCGCCGAGATCACGACCAGGGCACGCACGCCCTTCTCGATGCACTGCTTCACGGTTTGGATGACGCGCTTCGACGAGACGACGATGAACGCCAGATCTACGCTACCGGGGACGTCGAGAACCGACGGATAAGCCGCCACCGATCGCACGACCGGTGAGGTCGGATTGACCGGGTACACCGGGCCACTGAAGTCGCCGTTGATGAGATTGTTGAAGAGCCGACCGCCGATGGACGAGGCATCTCGGCTCGCTCCGATGACCGCCACGGACTGTGGGGCCATGAGTGGCATCATCGACTGTGCGGCCGCCCGCTGCTCGCGATCGTCGCGAACCAGCGTGCTCTCTTCGGATTCTTCCGTCGGAAAGGCAACCGTATAGACACCTTCTTCGAGGTGCCGTTTCACTCCGTATCCCGATGCCCGGAAGACGCGCATCATCACGTGATTGTCGGCAAGGAGATGAGCACGGAATCCGCTGATTCCTTGCGTGCGCGCATAGGCCGTCAGCCGGTAGAGCAGAAGCGTTCCGATGCCCTTCTGCTGATACTCGTCGGCTACGGCGAACGCTGCCTCGGCGATCGTCGGATCTTCCAGGGTCGTGTTGTACCGGCCAACGCCGATGAGACGCCCTTCGCGAATCGCGACGAACGCCATGTCCTCGTGATAGTCGAGTTGGGTGAAACGATCGAGCTCTTCGGGTTCGAGCTCATCCTTCACGCGGAAGAAGCGGAAGTACGTGCTCTGGCGCGAAAGTCCCCGAACCATCGCTTGGAGCACGTCGCGGTCGCTCGGAGCAATCGGTCGAATGCGGATCGTCTCGCCGTCTTTCATAACTGCGTCTTGCACCCACTCGCCCGGATACCCGTCCGGTGGATCTAAAACGGCCAATGGCGCTTCGGTTCGGTCGGTCACGCTGATCCCCTTCATCGTCTTCTTCGATCCAATTCTCACAGCCCCACGATATCGTCGATAATCGGGCTGATGACTACGGATGTCTCTTTCGTTGGCCTTGCCCTCGCGTCATCGCTCGTGGTTGTGGCGATCGCGCTCTCGATGTGGCAGCGTCTCGGTCTCGAACGACAGATTCTGTGGGCCTCGATCCGTGCCCTCGTTCAACTGCTTGCCGTCGGCGTCGTCCTGACGATTCTCCTCCGTCCGGGTCAGTCACTGTGGTGGTCGATCGCCTGGGTGATCGCCATGCTTCCGTTCGCCGCCCACGTTGTCGCCCAGCGTGCCCCTGAAGTTCCGCGAGTCCGGTGGCTCGCGCTCGCCGCGTTCAGCGTGACCTCGTTCGTGATCCTTGGGCTGCTCTTCGGTCTCCGCGTGTTCCCTCTCGAGCCTCGCACCCTGGTTCCCCTTGCCGGGATGATGATCGGGAACTCGATGACGGCAACCGTTCTCGTTGCTACGCGAATCGTCGCCGAGTTCGGTGAGAAGCGCCCTCTCATCGAGGTCCGCCTGGCGCTGGGCTTCCGCGCCACCGAGGCGTTCCGGCCCTACTTGCGCTCTGCGCTGAAGACCGCGCTCGTTCCACAGATCGAGACAACCAAGGCCGTCGGGATCGTGTTCCTCCCTGGGGCGATGACCGGCCTCATCCTTGCGGGAGTCGATCCGGTGGAGGCTGTCCGGGTGCAGGTCGTGGTGATGTACCTCGTTCTCGGCTCGGTGGCTGTCGCCACAAGCACGGTCGCCGTCGGTCTGAGTCGAGCCCTGTTCACACCCGACCAGAGGGCGGTGCATTTGCCGCAGGAGCGATAGGCTGACGCCCGTGAAACCCGCCGTCATCGCTCTCGTACTCGTGCTCTCCGCCTGCACCAGTGGCGGAGCGTCTTCGGATTCCGAGAACCCTTCGACGCTCGAACCGACGACGCCATCCCCAACGACGACCGCCCCGGGCACCGACGACGGAGCATCGGTGCCCGATACGACATCAACGACGATCATCACCAGCAATGCAGCGTTCGTGATCGGGAGTGTGGTCTTCGGCGAAGAGGGCTCGATCGAAATCGGAAACCTGGGGCCGGACACCGGTGATCTTTCCGGGTTCTGGATCGCCATCCATCCGTACTACCTGGAGATCCCTTCGACGATCATCGCTCCCGGCAAGGCGATCATCGTGAGTATCGCCGAAGATGCAGATCCGGAACTCGTGATCCCTGCAGCCGGTCTCCTCCCGGCGCTGAAGAGCGGTTCCGGCGAGATCGGTCTCTACTCAAGTGGTGGTTTCGGCGACCCGAACGCCATCGTCGACTACGTGGAGTGGGGTTCGACCGGGCACGTCCGGTCATACGTTGCCATCGAAGCCGGTCTCTGGCCGGAAGATCAGACGATCGTCATCGAAGGAGCCGCTACCGGCCTCACAGCCGATGATCGGTCGGAACCCGGGCCGCAGGGCTGGTCACCGACCCCGTAGTCGTTCGGATCTCTCAGAGGGTTTCGTTCGGAGTCTCCTCAGAACCACTCCCATCGATATGGCGGAGCACGATCCCGACCAGGGCGCCGCCGGAGTGGGACTCGCCGATACGGAATGATCCTCCGTATCGCTCAGCCGTCCTCGCCACGATGTCGAGTCCAAGCCCCGTCGATCCGCTGGTGCTCTTCCCCCTACGCACGACGCCGGGTCCGTCGAAACCCAATCCGGCGTCCTCGACGACGAGTTCTGAACGATCATCTCCGAGCGAGACCGCCGATGCCGA
>CAZWDQ010000008.1:0-13786 GCA_964632475.1 uncultured Acidimicrobiaceae bacterium | reverse complement strand
CGTCCTCGACGACGAGTTCTGAACGATCATCTCCGAGCGAGACCGCCGATGCCGATGCTGACCTCCTCCCGGCATCCGACACGCCGTCCCACGCCGCGGTGATGCACATGTCCTGCGGCTCGGCGTCGTTCGCCGTCGACGACGATGAACTGCGAGTGCTCTGGGCGACACAGCGGCCGGGCTACGGCGTCGGCCTTCGCTTCGAGGGTCCGGCCGCACTTGTTCCAACGTTCACCAGCACCCGAGACCTGTCGACGATCGCGGTCGCCATCGGTGAGTCCGGGATCCTGGTTGTTTCATCGGAGACAGGTCGGTAGTCGGTACAGGGCCCTGCTCATAGCGGGGATGGCTCATGACTGGCGACGCTACGCCAGTGCCACGAGATCAAGCATTGACTCGTCGAAGTAGGCCTGATCTCCCTCCGGCATCAGGATCACCCGATCGGGATCCAGGGCTGCAACGAATTCGGTGTCGTGGCTCACGAGGACGAGCGTTCCCTCGTACTGTCTGAGAGCCTCCAACAACGCCTCCTTCGCCTGGGGATCGAGATTGTTCGTTGGCTCGTCGAGTAGGAGCACGTTGTGACCGGTCACGACGAGTCGCGCCAATGCCAGCTTCGTCTTCTCCCCACCGGACAGGGTCCCGGCATCCTGATCGACCTTGTCGGCAAGCAGGAAGTGTCCGAGAACAGACCGCAACTCACGGTCAGGGAGTCGACTCGCTCCCCGCATGATGTCAAGCACGGCGACTCCAGCTGTGATGTCTTCATGCTCCTGGGCGTAGTACCCCGGTGCTGCCCGGTACCCCGTCTCGACGGATCCAAGGTCTGCCTCCTCGACGCCTGCGAGGATCTTCAGGAGCGTCGTCTTGCCTGCGCCGTTGAGACCCATGATGATCAATCGTTCTTGACGGTCGACGTCGACGTTGACGTCGACGAACACGACGTTGTGACCGTACGCCTTGGCAAGCCCATCCGCCCGCAACGGAGTACGACCGGACGGAACCGGCTGAGGGAATCGGAGCGCAACTTTCCTGCGTTGACGTCCCACGTGGACGAGATCGTCCTGCATCCTCTGAACCCGCGTCTCCCATGTGCGTGCCCGGCGGGCCATCGACTCTGAGGATCCCTTGAACCGTCGGATACCCTCCTCGAGGCGTTCGATCTTCGCCTCCTGCTGACGCCGCTCGCGAAGGCGCTGGGTCCTCCGCTGCTCATGTTCTTCTAGGTAGTACGAGTAGTTGCCCCTGAACGGTTCGATACGTCCGCCCTCGACCGCCAGTACGGATGTGATCGATTCGTCGAGCAACGGCAGGTCGTGCGAGACGATCAGGAGGCCTCCCTCGTATTCGGCCAGGAATCCCACCAGCCATGCCTTGGCGTCCATGTCGAGATGATTCGTCGGTTCGTCGAGGAGCAGCGTCGTGGTCTCGGCAAAGAGGATCCTCGCAAGTTCCACCCGTCGTCGCTGCCCTCCGGACATCGTGGCCACAGACTGGTCGAGATCGACCGAGTCGATGCCGAGGGAGGAAGCGAAGCGCTTGGCCTCCGCCTTTGCGACGTATCCGCCGCGTGCCGTGAACTCGTCGTCAAGTCGCCCGAACCGGCGGATCAGGCGATCGCGATCGGCGCCTTCGACGCTCTCCATCTGCTGGCGCGTGACCTCCATCTGCCGTTCGATCGTCCCGATGTCGCGAGCCATCAGCACGCGTTCGAGAGCGGTGACGCCCGGGTCGTCGAGATCCTCCAGCGCCGCTTCCTGCGAGAGATAGCCGATGTTTCCACTCCGAACGACTGATCCCTCGGCAGGCTCGTGTGATCCTGCGAGGGTGCGCATCAGCGTCGTCTTGCCAGCGCCATTGGGACCCACGAAGCCGATCCTGTCCCCCTTCTGCACGGAGAAGGACACGTCGGAGAGCAGACGCCGGGCACCGGCTTCGACGGCAAGGTCGCGAACGAGGATCATGAGGGAAAGGTAGAGATGGGACCTGAGCTATGAGCTATGAGCTGTGAGACAGTGCTGCCAGCTGCCAGCTACCAGCCCCGAGCTGTGAGCTTTGAGCGGGGCTTCCTACTGAATGCCGACTACGGACTACGGACTACCGACTCACCCGCGAAGACTGCTACGAAATCTAGAACTTGGTCACCGGGGATCGGACGGGAGATCAGGAAGCCTTGGATTCGGTCACATCCCAGCTCACCGAGCACCCGCAGCTGCTCTTCGGTTTCCACACCCTCTGCGATCACATCAAGCCTGAGCGTCCTGGCGAGACCGATGATCGCTGAGGACACGGCGATGCCGTCCCGATTGGTGAGGCTATCTGCGATGAACGATCGGTCGATCTTCAGTGTGTCGATCGGCAACTGCGTCAAGTATCCGAGCGACGAGTACCCCGTTCCGAAGTCGTCGATGCTCACCGTGACACCGATGTCGCGAAGCCGTTCGAGCGCGCGTCGTGTCTCCTCGAGATCAGTGAGCAGGGTTCCTTCCGTCAGCTCGACGTCGAGGAATCGAGGATTAAGCCGAGCCGCTGCCAGCGACGCCACCACCGTCTCAACGAGGTTCCCCGCTCGGAACTGGCGAGACGAGAGATTCACGGACATCCGCATGGGAGGGAGGCCCCGATCGAGCCAGGATCTCATCTGTAGGCACGCCTGATCCATGACCCATTGCCCGAGAGGAACGATGAGATCGGTCTCCTCAGCCAGGCGGATGAACTCCTCGGTTGGGACCTTCCCGAACTCAGGATGCTCCCAGCGGATCAACGCTTCAACACCGATCACCATGTGCCGCTCGACGTCGACCTTCGGCTGATAGTGCAGGTACAGGCCCTCATCGGCGTCGATCGCCTTGCGGAGCCCGTCGAGAAGAGTGAGTCGCTGACTCGTGCGCTCTCGGAGTTCGGTCGTGTAGAACTCGTACGTGTTGCGGCCGGCGTCCTTGGCGCTGTACATAGCGATGTCGGCACCCTTGAGGAGATCCTCAGTCGTCTCCCCATCGAGGGGATACGCCGCGATGCCCATCGACGACGTGATCACGATGTCTTCTCCACCGACGCGATACGGCGTCGCAAGCCTTCGCAGGATCTTCGTGGCGACCAGGCCTGCGTCCTCCACCCGCTGGCCACCTTCAAGGATCACGGTGAACTCGTCTCCTCCCAGCCGCGCGACTGTGTCGGACTCCCGCACGCAGCCGACGATCCGTTCCGCTGCCTGGCGAAGGAGCGCGTCGCCGACGGCATGGCCCAGCCGATCGTTCACCTCTTTGAAACCATCGAGATCGAGGAACATGAGCGCAACGACCGAGCCTTCCCTCCGGGCCCGCGCCACAGCATTGTCGAGTCGATCTGAGAAGAGGGTTCGGTTGATGAGTCCGGTAAGTGAGTCGTAGCGGGCGAGATAGTTCAGGCGCTGCTGGTCGAGTTCCCGTTCGGAACGATGAACCTCGCTGCTCTCCTTCCACGATCTCTGCAGACTTCTAACGGCCGGCCGGAAGAGGAACAGGCCCTCGAGCACGAGCAGGGCCAAGGTCGCGACCAGAAGGAAGTACTCGGTCTGTTCCAGAGCAACAACTTGCTCCCCCGAGGTGCGTAGATATGACGCAACAACCCGTTGCATCGCGAGTCCGTATTCGACCGATGCTCCTGCGACAGCTTCCGCTGCAGCCGAAGGAGGCGTGCCCCCGACTCCGAAGGCGTACTGAATTCGATCGGCAGCTCCAACGAACGTCTCAAGGGAGGAACCGGCGTCAACGAGGAACGCCTCGGTCTCGGTGTTGCTCATGGCCGGCAGGTCGAGTCTCTCGTCTCCATCGACGAAAGCACTGTGCACCCTGGAGATCTCTTCGACGCTCTCAACGAACTCCCTACCGAGTGGTTGGGAGAGACCATCAACGGCCAAATATGACAGCTCGGATACGCGGGCGGCGAGATAGCCCTGTCGCAGTCCGTACTCGAGCACCGTGGCGTCCCGCGCCTTCGTGCCGAGAGCACGGTGTGTGACGAAGGTCGAGAGTACGGCCAACATGCCGATCAGAACGAGCGCTAGAACATATCGTCCGATAGGCCGCTGAGGCAGGCGCGCCGTTTCGGCGATGTCCGTTTTGGAGGCGGTGCGTCTCCGCAACCACGATCCGGGTCTTCGCATGATCTCCGATCCGTTCCCGTCATTATCGGCAGGATTCGGCCGAGGTTGAATATCTCCGGTTACGATGAAGCATCTCGACAAGGAGCAGATATGACGTTCTGGCAGGTTTTCCTCATGCTGATGATCTTCGTGCCGCTCATCATGCTGTGGGTCTTCACCCTCGTCGACCTCTTCCAGCACCCGGATCTCTCCGGCATCGCTAAGGCGTTGTGGGCGATCGCGATCGTGCTCCTCCCGCTCGTCGGCATGCTGATCTACTTCATCGTCCGCGATTCGGAAGCCCCGGTAGCCGATGATCGGCCGGCATCGGCTCTCGCCGTGGAACCCGTGCCGGACAGTACGCCGCCCGGTGCAGCGGACGTCGCCGACCAACTCGAACGACTCGCGGATCTACGCGACAAGTCGATCCTCACCGACGACGAGTTTCAGCGGGAGAAGGACAAGCTCCTCGGATCCGCCTCAGCGTGATGGAAGCCGAGGAACTCGTCGCCGTCGGGGTCGTTCTCATCCCTCTCACGGTGATGTGGGCCCTGGCGTTGTTCGACATCGTTGTCAGACGTCGCAATCTCTCAATCGCGTGGAAAGGCATCTGGTCGGCGACCGTGCTCCTCATCCCCTACATCGGCGTGCTGGTCTACGCCTTCGTCCGTCCCCCGGTGCCGTTGAAGAGACGGGGTGGCAGCGACCCGACGGCGACGCGTCAGGCAATCGACGAGATCCAGAGCCTTGGGGCGGACCACGACGCAGGCTCGATCGCCGACGACCAGTTCGCCTCGAAGAAGGCCGCCATATTCGGTCTCGTGGGTCCGTAGTCCGTGCTGAATACTGAATACGGAGTACGGACTACATCGGCGGCGAAGCCGCCGATCACCAGTGCCCGGGGAGGGACTTGAACCCCCACGCCCCGAAGGACAGCGGTGTTTAAGACCGCCGCGTCTACCTATTTCGCCACCCGGGCATCTGCACGTCTCGAACGGCCACCCGTCCGCACAATACGAACCAGATCGAGCGTAGCGCTGATTTCGTAGGTGTCGCAGACGGCATGCAACACGACCCTGAGTAGCATCTGACCGCGGATCGACAATATGGAGGCTCTCACAGTGAAGGTGTTCTCACCGGACAAGATTCGGAACGTCGCTCTCGTCGGACACGCAGGTGCCGGCAAGACCACTCTCGCGGAGGCGCTCCTGTATCGCGCCGGCACAATCAAGCGGCTCGGAACGATCGAAGACGGATCCACCGTGACCGATTTTGATCCGGAGGAGCACGCCCGCGGAATGTCCCTCTCTCTCGCCCTCGCACCGTTCGTGTGGAAGGGTTTCAAAATCAATCTGATCGACACGCCCGGCTACGCCGACTTCGTCGGCGACGTGCACGCTGCGCTGCGCGTCTCCGATCTGGCAATCTTCGTTGTCTCCGCTGTCCATGGCGTCGAAGTTCAGACCGAGTACGCATGGAACGTCGCTGAAGCTCTTCGTGTGCCGCGCATGGTGTTCATCAACAAACTCGACAAAGAGCGGGCGTCCTTCGATCGCACACTCAAGCAACTTCACGATCGATTCGGTGCCGGTATCGCCCCCATCGAGTTGCCGATCGGAGAGTACGAGAGCTTCCACGGTGTCGCCGACCTCTTCCGAAACAAGGCCTACATCTACGACTCGGGTCGAGCTGAAGAGGTCGAGATCCCCGAGGAGATGTCGAACCGAGAACACGAGATCCATGACAGCCTCGTTGAGGGAATCGTGGTCGCGGACGATGCCATGCTCGAACGCTACCTCGAAGGTGATGTCCCGCCCGTAGCCGAACTCGAGCACACGATGGCGAGGGGAATCGCAGAAGCCACCGTGTTCCCGGTCGTCTGCGGATCCGCAACCGGGCCGATCGCCGTCGATCGACTGGCCGACTTCATCACGGAGCTCGGACCGGCGCCGACAGATCGCCCACCGATGGTGGTCACCGCCGGGGACCAGTCCATCGAAGTCGTCTCCGATGTGTCTGGAGATCCCCTTGCATTCGTCTTCAAGACGATCGCCGACCCGTACGTCGGACAGATCTCGTTGATGCGGGTCCGATCCGGCACGCTCAAGCCCGAGACGACGCTCACGAACAGCCGCTCCGGGTCAGACGAGAAGCTGGCGAAGATCGCCACGATGATCGGCAAAGAGACAGAACTCGTGGAATCCGCTCCTGCCGGCGACATCGTCGCCGTCGCCAAGCTGTCTGATACGGCCACCGGTGACACACTTGCTCCGAAGCACAAGCCCGTGACGCTCCCCCCCGTCGATAGACCTGAGCCGGTTCTCTCGATCGCCGTGACCGCCAAGACTCAGGCGGACGAGGACAAGCTTGCGAACGCACTCCGTCGGATCCTCGCCGAGGATCCGGCACTCCGACTCGAGCGCAACAGTGAAACCAAACAGACGCTGCTGTGGGGCATGGGCGAGACGCACCTCACGATCACGCTCGAACGTCTGGAGCGGAAGTTCGGTGTTGCCGTCGCCACAACCAAAGCCAAGGTCCCGTACCGCGAGACGATCGCCCGCTCCGCTCAGGCTGAGGGGAAGTACAAGAAGCAGACAGGCGGACACGGTCAGTACGGCGTGTGCTTCCTCCGAGTGAGTCCGCTGCCGGGCGGTACCGGCTTCGAGTTCGTCGACGAGATCAAAGGGGGATCTATCCCCCGTCAGTTCATCCCGGCCGTTGAGAAGGGCGTGAGGGAGACGATGGCCGATGGGGGAATCCGTGGGTTCCCCGTTGTCGACGTCCAGGTCGCCGTCTACGACGGCAAGTACCACTCGGTCGACTCGTCCGAGATGAGCTTCAAAATGGCTGGACGCCTGGGATTCAAGACCGCCATGGCACAGGCAGGGCCGGTCATGCTCGAGCCGGTTTCGCGGCTGAAGGTCACGGTTCCCGCCGGCTACCAGGGTGACGTGATGGGCGATCTGTCATCGCGCCGTGGCCAATTGCAGGGTACCGAGGCTGCCTCAGGCGGACGCCAACTCATCACGGCGCTTGTTCCGACATCGGAGATCATGAACTACGCCATCGATCTCCGGTCTCTGACCCAGGGTTGGGGCCATTTCACCGCCGAACACGAGCACTACCAGGAGATGCCCTCTCACATGGCAGACCAGGTAGTGAAAGAGTTGGAAGAGCAAAGTAGCAAGTAGCAAGTAACAAGTAGCAATACGGAACTACAGACCACGGACTACCTCGATGGCCAGGCCATCGAGCAGGTCTTGCTCGCTTACCGCAATCGCGTCGAATCCGATCGTTTCGAGTGCCGCTTCAGCCAGGACTGCCCCGGCCAGAGTCACCGGTGCGCGCTCGGGATCAAGTGACGGGATCGCCGACGTCTCGGAGATGGTCATCGAGGAGAACCGTCCGATCATGTCACGGATCGCGACAGCGGTCAGCACCGAACCGTGAACACTCTCCCGGTCGTACGCGGGGAGATCGAGGGCGATCGCGGCAAGACTTGTGAACGAACCGGCGACCCCGATCGCTCGCTCGGATGTCCCTGCAACCGAGGGCAAACGGAACGCTTCCGCGGCAGCGGACCGGGCGTTCGCCAGATCTGCTGTCGGAGTCGGCCGGGATGGGAGATAACGCTCCGTGAGGCGAATCGAACCGAGATCGACACTCGTCACCGAGATCTCCGTTCCATTCCCGAACACGAACTCGGTCGACCCTCCCCCAATGTCGATCACCACGGTGGGCCGCCGATCACCGAGCGAAGCGGTAGCTCCGAGATAGGAGAGCCCTGCCTCCTGTCTTCCGGAGATCACCTCGGGAGCGATCCCTAGAACTCGGGCGGCGCGTTCGAGGAACTCGTCACTGTCCTCGGCGTCACGGGTAGCAGACGTTGCCACCGCTCAACGCCGGCTCACACCAAGGCGATCCATGATCTGCCCGTACCGTTCGAGAACATCCAACGTGGCCAGCACACGTTCTGCATCGAAATGACCGGTTGTGTCAACGCCAGAGCCAAACGCCGTGACCTCTACCTGGCTTTAGCCGCTCTCTCCCATCGTCGACGACCAGGAGACGCATGGAATTGGTCCCGATGTCGACGACACCGACGATCATCGCGGCTCGGTCCAACCCGGATTCTTGATGGCAGTTCCCTCATCGGACGCGACGACACAGCCAACCCCACAGTCGAGTGGTTCGACCTGCGCGGCAGTCCACTCGCCAATCGGGTTGTCGTTGCCGGCAGCTGTGTCGGCATAGTGGGCATGAAGACACTTGACGCCCGGCCCCGTTCCACCGACGCCGCCTGTCGGCCTGTGACCGGAATAGCCATCCGGGATCATCGCGTCCCTGGTTGTGCGATAGCGCTCCGCGGCAGCGGCATGGCGGTCGGCGAAGGCTGGATCCTCAGCGACCATCATCTCGGCGCGTCGGACGCCTCCCGCAGCTTCCACCCTTCCGATGCGTTTGCTGGCGAGTGGGCAGGTCAGCCAGTAGAGCGTCGGAAACGGCGTCTCGTCTTCGAGCAACGGAGGCACGGTGATGACGACCGGGAGTCCGAGATGACAGCGAGCGGTTGCGTCGATTGTCGATCGAGGCGGCCGGCCGATCTGCGCCTGCACGACGCTGCGATCATTCATCAGAGTCGATGTCGTCTCCCGTGATGAAGCCCCACACTCGCTCCCACCACGCTCGTTCGTCGGATCGCACAACCGGGTCGGGCGCCCCTTCGATGATCTGTGTCTCCCTGGGTGTTACAACGACGTATGCGACCTCCCCGGGCATCACCAATCCATATTGCTCACGGGCGATGCGCTCGATCTCGGCGTCGGTGCCGAGCATCTCAATGTCTTCGCTCAACGTCTGATTCTCTTGCTCGAGAGCCGTGAGCTGATCCTGGGTGCGCTCGATCTGCCGCTGCTGGGATACGAGTTGGCGGAACGGGAGGATCCCCGAAACGGTGAGTGCCAACGCTCCGAGCAACACCACGGCCAGCACCCATCCCCAGCGTTGTTTCCTGGATGGTGCCGCCTCCGTGGTGCGTTCGAGCGTTTCTGTCATCAGCTCACCTTGAACGGTGCCCATCCGGCAAACCGGGCATCATCTCCGAGGTCCGCTTCGATTCGGAGAAGCTCGTTGTACTTCGCTGTGCGCTCTCCGCGTGCAGGAGCGCCGGTCTTGATCTGGCCCGCGTTCGTTGCGACGGCAAGATGCGCGATATACGGATCTTCCGTCTCACCTGAACGGTGGCTCACCATGCGCCCGTAACCGTTGAGCGATGCGGTGCTCATCGTATGGAGGGTCTCGGAAAGCGAACCGATCTGATTGACCTTGATCAGGATGGCGTTCGCCGCGTCCAGTTCGATCGACTTCATGAGAAACTCCTCGTTCGTCACGAGCAGATCGTCACCAACGAGTTGCACACGACTCCCGAGCCGCTTGTTGAGGAGAACCCATCCGTCCCAATCGGCCTCGTCGAGACCGTCTTCGACCGAGATGATCGGGTAGTCGTCCACGAGCCCGGACAGATGCTCGATCATCTCCTCAGAAGTGAGCTCCGCTCCCGAGAGCCGGTAACGACCGGCGTGGTAGATCTCACTCGCTGCAACGTCGAGAGCGATCGAAATCTCCTCGCCTGGCTTGTACCCGGCAGCCTCGATGGCTTCGATGATGATGTCGAGAACGGCACGGTCGTCGGGAAGATCCGGGGCGAAGCCACCCTCGTCGCCGACGTTCGTCGTCAACCCGCGTCCGGCAAGAACCTTCTTGAGTGCGTGGTAGGTCTCGACACCGGCACGCATTGCTTCCCGATACGACGGCAAGCCGCCGGGAACCAACATGAACTCCTGCACGTCGACCGAGTTCGCTGCGTGCGCTCCCCCGTTGAGAACGTTGAAGCACGGTGTCGGAAGAAGGCGACCGTCGGTCCCTCCGAGATACCGATACAGCGGCAGGCCCACGGCCTCAGCGGCCGCGCGTGAAACGGCAAGGGACACTGCGAGGATCGCATTTGCACCCAGGTTCGCCTTGTTGGGCGTTCCATCGAGATCGAGCATGATCTGGTCGACACGTTCTTGACGAGTGGCGTCGACGCCGCAGAGCACAGGAGCGATCCGCTCGTTCACGTTCTCGACAGCCTTGAGAACGCCCTTGCCGCCGTATCGTTCGCCGCCGTCGCGAAGCTCGACGGCTTCCGAGGCACCAGTGGAGGCCCCTGACGGCACGATCGCCCAACCGGTAGCGCCGCCGGACAGCGTGACCTCCGCTTCGACGGTGGGATTTCCCCGCGAGTCGAGGACCTCGCGTGCTGTGATTGTCTCGATGAGCATCATGATTTGTTCCTTTCGGGTTTGAGGGTAAACGAGGATTCGGTTTCGGTCGTGGATAGTTCGATCTTCGACAGCTCCCAGAGTCGATCGAGTTCGACGAGGTCGAGATCGCGAAGCTTCTGCCCTGCCTCAACGGCAAGCCTTTCCACGACCCGAAATCGGGCGGCGAAGGTGTCGTTTGCACGGGAGAGTGCGATTTCAGGATCGACGTCGAGATGTCTGGCAACGTTGACAACCGCGAAAAGGAGGTCGCCGAGTTCTGCCGTGGCGAGGTCCCGATCGTCCCTCACCTCACGAAGCTCTTCGAGCTCTTCTGCCACCTTGGCGAGCACGGGTTCATCGTCAGGCCAGTCGAATCCCACCGATGCCACGCGTCGCTGAATCTTGTCGGCCCGAGCGATCCCCGGTAGAGCCGCCGGTACGTCGTCCATGAGGGACTCTCGTCCCTTCTCGACGTTCTTCAGCTCCTCCCAGTTGGCGAGGACCTCGTCGACATCGTCGACAACGACGTCTCCGAACACGTGCGGGTGACGACTGACGATCTTGCGACGGATCCCTTCTGCCACTTCATCGACGTCGAAGGCTCCAGCCTCCGCGGCGAGACCAGCATGGAAGACGATCTGAAGGAGCAGATCACCTAGCTCCTCTTCAAGGAGCAGGTAGTCGCCGAGGTCGACGTTGCCGGCCGGAGCATCGACCGGCAGGGTACTTATGGCATCGACAGTCTCGTACGTCTCCTCGATAAGGTGGCTGACGAGCGTGTGGTGCGTCTGCTTCGCGTCCCACGGACACTCTCTTCTCAAGATCCGGTTCGTTGCCACCAGTCCGAGCCACCCAACGTCGGCAGCCGGGACGAACAGTGTTGATCGAGGACCGGTGTCGGCCCTCGGCAGGTCGGCGATGGTCATCTCCACAATCATCGCATCTTCACCACCGACACGATCAAGCATCGTCACAACGAATGGGTCCGGCAAGACCCGTCCGAGGGCGAGGGCAACATCCCCCGCAACGAGCGGCGAATCGATCTGGGTGATCAGCGATGGAAGGTGGAGTGGCAACGGGTCTGGAAGCGCTCGCCCATCGAGGATCTGGAGGCCGTCGGCGATCGGATCGACACCGACTGCAGCACAGGCAAGGTCGATGAACGACTCGCCCGGAATGACGATACATGGGATCTCCTCACGGGCCGCTGCCGCCACCAATTGCGAGACGGCACGCTCCCCCACGATGGCGCTGCCGGGAACGGCATAGGCCACGGAGCCCTTCTGAGCTGCGTCTATGACCCGATCAACGATCGCGTCATAGACGCCGTCGAAGTCTTCGGCCGATTCGTAGAGGTCATCGCAGGAGACCAGCGGCCGTATCTCCGCCAGTTCCGACGCCGCCGGATGCTCCACGGTCCGTACGATCAGCGTCGCGGCCGGATCAGTCAGATATTCCAGATCCGCGCGGCGGAGGCGATCGAGTCCGGCCGGACCCAGGCCGACGATCGAGAGTCGGCCCGTCATTCAGTCGGTGGTGGCAGGATGCCGTGCGAGTCGTGTGTCCACGTGCCTACCTGCGAACTGACTGCGATATCTGCGGAGCGAATCGCATCATTGACCCAGACGACCCAGAGGTCGGTGACGAGACTGGGATGGAGATAGGTGATCGGATCAGCGATCAGCGCTTCGAGCGACTCCGGCCCCGTTCGTTCATCCACGATCATGATGTGCCATCCGAACTCGGAAGGAACAGGATCGGTGAGTTCGCCGATCAGGGCAACGGCGGCGGATGTCGAGAACTCCGGCACGTATCCACCCGCTGGCGCAGGACATGGGAGTTGCCCGCCCGGGCTGAACGTATCGAGGGAGATCTCGTCGGCAACGGCAGCGAAGTCCTCGCCTGCGTCAACCCTTGCCTTCGCAGCCAGAGCCTCTTCCGCTGTTGCTGTCAGGATGTGGCGAACGCAGACGTCGACCAGCATCTCCTGCTGCTTCTCAAAGACATCGGTCAGGTAGGCGACGTCATGAGCAAGCTGGGCCGTGACCTCGTCTCGGACGATGAACTGCTCGGCGACGGCATCTACCGTTGCCTCGGTTCGACCAGGAGTAGCTGCAACACTGGCGAATATGTCGGCTTCCTCCGGTGTGGGGTTGGCGATCTTCGCAGCGATGGCATCAGGGTCATCCAGACCGGTCAGACCGAAGTCCTCATATGCGCTGTTCTTCTGCGCCTCGAGGTAGATCAAGTTGGTCAGATCGGCTCGATACTCCTCGGCGTTGTGGTTGGTGTCATCAGAGGTGCTCGTCCTCAGTGCCACCACCGAGGCATTGTCGACCGTTGCATCGTCGACCGTTGCCACGACGGATGCGCTCGAGCAAGACGCAGCGATAACGACGGTAACCGCAGTCAAGAAGAGGGTTCTCGTGGAAAGGCGCATGTGAGCATCCGGGTCGGGAGATCGCAGTCTACGGGGACGGTGCCGTCATCGGTTCAAGCCCGACCAGGCGCGCTCGGCGAGGACCAATCCACCAGCGATACCCGAACGATCACCGAGTCCTGGGGCCACGAGGAACTCTTCAGCACCGCCACTGAGCGCAGGCGTGTCGACGTAGCCGCCCAGCGATTCGACCATCTGCCTTCGAGTGGAGTCGAGCAGCCCTGGAAGCTTCATCACCCCACCACCGAGAATGATCCGCTCGGGAGAAACCGTGAGCACGAGATTCGCCATCGCATGGCCCAAGGCATGTGCTTCGAACTCGATCGCCCGATCGAAGTCGGAACCGAGCTCCGTAGCGGGCCTCCCCCACCGTCCAGCGATCGCCGGACCTGCGGCCAATCCTTCCAGGCAATCTCCGTGGAATGGACACACCCCCGGAAAGGTGTCCTCGGGGTACCGCGGAATCCTCAGATGGCCGATCTCCGGGTGGACGAGACCGTGGATGGGATCACCGGCGATCACTCCTCCGCCGCCGATGCCCGTTCCTACGGTGGCGTAGAGGAACGTGTCGAGGTTGCGTCCGGCGCCCCATCGACCCTCGCCGAGAGCGGCCCCGTTCACGTCGGTGTCGAATCCGATAGGGACACCGAAGGCTCCCCGCAACCATGAGACGACATTCGCTCCGGACCATCCGGGCTTCGGGGTCGCACGGACCGTGCCATATGTCGCCGAGGAGCGATCCAAGTCGAGCGGACCGAACATGGCGACACCGATGGCGTCGAGCGGACCGTGCTGTGCGAGAGAATCGGTTACCCGGCGAAGGGTCTCGTCGGGCGTCGTCGTGGGGATCGTATCCACCGCCCGAAGATCGTCCGGAGCACTCCCGATCGCGGCGACGAACTTGGTGCCGCCGCC
>CAZWDQ010000007.1:44797-45916 GCA_964632475.1 uncultured Acidimicrobiaceae bacterium | reverse complement strand
ACCATCGACCACTGCCTCCGGCACGGATCGGGGCGTATGCTTGAGGTGAGGGTTCGGAGGTGTTGGTGATGAACCAGGACACAGGAACGCCGTCGACGAAGACGCTCGCCCGACGGGAGGATGTCGGAGCACCGGGGTCGGTCGTGTCGACGAAGTACTGGCATCTTCGTGAAGACGGACGCATCCAGTGTGACCTCTGCCCCCGTGCGTGCAAGCTCCGCGACGGCCAGCGCGGCCTCTGCTACGTACGGGCACGGGTGGACGACGAGATCGTGCTCACCACCTACGGGCGTTCGAGCGGATTCTGCGTCGACCCGATCGAGAAGAAGCCTCTGAATCACTTCCTCCCCGGCACGGCAGTGCTGTCGTTCGGGACTGCCGGATGCAATCTCGCGTGTCGTTACTGCCAGAACTGGGACATCTCAACGGCGAAGGAGTACGACATCCTCGCCGACGAAGCGAGTCCCGAGAAGGTGGCGAGAGTGGCCGATGAACTCGGCACGCCGAGCATCGCGTTCACCTACAACGATCCCGTCATCTTCCACGAATATGCCATCGATATCGCAGATGCGGCCCGTGAACGGGGGATCCGCACCGTCGCAGTCACCGCCGGATACGTGAGTCCGGAGCCTCGCGTCGAGTTCTTCGCGCACATGGATGCGGCGAACATCGATCTGAAGGCCTTCACCGAAGAGTTCTATCACCGAACGTGCGCAGGCGCGCTCACCCCGGTTCTCGAGACCCTCGAATACGTACGGCACGAAACCGACGTATGGCTCGAGATCACCACGCTGCTCATCCCCGGGTTCAACGACTCGGATGAGGAGATCGACAAGATGACCACATGGGTCGTCGAGCATCTCGGACGGGACGTCCCTCACCATTTCACGGCGTTCCACCCGGCATTCAAGATGCTCGACGTGCCGTCGACGCCGCAAACCAGCCTGGACCGGGCACGGGAGATCGCCATGGGGAACGGGGAGCGGTACGCCTACACCGGTAACGTCCACGATCCCTCGGGTCAGACGACGTACTGCCGCGACTGCGGCGCGGTGCTCATCGAGAGAAGCGGCTACCGGTTGGGGCGATGGAACCTCGACGCCGATGGTCGCTGTACGA
>CAZWDQ010000007.1:43411-44697 GCA_964632475.1 uncultured Acidimicrobiaceae bacterium | reverse complement strand
CCCCGACGCTTCGCGAGGTGGAGCGCTGCCTGGACCCCGGTCCGCCCGCACGCCGAATCTCGCCCGAGAGCGGCCGGTTCCAACCCTTCGATCGATTGGACGGCGGTGGCATCAAGACGACGAGCCGTCTCGTAGTCGTGATAGTGAGACAGATCGGACGAGACGAGCAACAGCGT
Source organism: uncultured Acidimicrobiaceae bacterium (assembly GCA_964632475.1). Lineage (GTDB taxonomy): Bacteria > Actinomycetota > Acidimicrobiia > Spongiisociales > UBA5794 > JAHEEL01. The sequence goes on along the minus strand of CAZWDQ010000007.1, from coordinate 44,521 downwards.
TCCATCGTCGCAGAGCGGCTCGATCACATCGGCAACGTCGGCTGAATCGACATCTCCGATGAGGAGGGGAACCACCGGAACGCCGGGAGCCACGACCTGCAGGAATGGAAGTTGGACCTCCAGAGAATGCTCCCGTTCGTGGGCCTCCGACGAGTCGACAACGAGCGGAGACATCAGGGCCCCAGCCGCACCGGGTCCGTCGATCGCCACGTCACCGAGCGGGGTCTCGAGGTAGTCGACCCCCGGAAGGGTGAGCCCGGAAAACCACACGTAGTGCGAAGGTCCGAGCATCACGATCCGTCGAAGGTCATCCATTTCTTCGAGTAGGCGGTACCCGGTGGCAGCGACCGGACCCGAATACACGTAGCCGGCGTGTGGGACGATGAGCACACGCAGACGGAATCCGAGTTCTATGCGGTCGGCGGCTGTGAGATGGGCCCGGACGTCTGTTTCGAGGCGACCGCGGTTCGCCGGGTAGAAGGCGCCGGCGACGGCGGGAGAACGGACGGTGGGACGCATGGACTACTCCCTGGATGTCACCACCAAACTATCCCATCTCGCTCCGAGCGTCCACGGACTTCCGACCCTTCACGGTCCTCCGCTGCACCGATAGGCTGTGGACATGAGCGTCGGCGAGCATCCATTCGTAGCCGTTGCCCGAGAGGCGATTCGCTTCTACCTGGCCACAGGCGGATTCCTCGACCCGTCGCCCGAACCCGGCGACCCGCCGCCGAGCGGCGTATTCGTCTCACTCCACGATGGTGCCGGGCCGGGAGAAGTGGAGGGCCCGCTCCGAGGATGCATCGGCTCAGTGAGACCCCTGCTGGGTTCCGTTCGGAGCGAGATCGTCCGCCTTGCTGTGGCGGCGGCAACGTCCGACCCACGGTTTGCCCCACTGCAACCCGGGGAGGTCGACTCCCTCGATGTGACCGTCTACCTGCTCGGAGATGCCGAACCGATCGACAGTCTCGACGACCTCGACCCTTCACGATATGGCGTAGTCGTCGATGGACCGGGAGGCCGATCGGGCCTCCTTCTCCCCGCGATCCCTGGAATCACGACGGCAACAGACCAGGTCAACATCGCCCGCCGCAAGGCCTCGATCTCCCC
>CAZWDQ010000007.1:0-43311 GCA_964632475.1 uncultured Acidimicrobiaceae bacterium | reverse complement strand
TCACGACGGCAACAGACCAGGTCAACATCGCCCGCCGCAAGGCCTCGATCTCCCCGTCAGACCCCATCCGCCTCTCCCGCTTCGAGGCAGAAATCATCCACTAGCGGACGACGAGTAGATCAGTAGCAAGTAGATCAGTAGCAAGTAGAGCAGTACTGATCTACTGATCTACTCCCTAATCCTTCTCCACGCTGATCTCTGTGGCTTTGATCGAGATCCACACTTGGGACCCTTCGACGATCTGGAGATCGTTGAGAGCATCGGGGGTGATCTCGGCGGTGAGCGGCAGCGGGTCACCGGTCTGGAGTCGGACCCGGTCGCCGTAGTGCTCGATGCGGGTGACGGTGGCCTGCCAGGTGTTGCGCGGACTCCCATCGGGCTGATGTCGATCGACAATGATCGCCCGCGGGTGAATGGCGGCGAGCACGGGTCCGGTGATGTGGGTGTCGGCGATGTGGAGCTCCATGGTTCCCGTGGTCACCGTTCCGTCCTCTGCCTTTCCCAGCACCAGGTTGGAACCGGCGAGGTCCGCGATGTAGGTGGTTCTCGGTCGCAGCCTGATGTCGTCGGGAGTTCCGACCTGGGTGATGGCTCCGTCTTCGATCACATGGATCTCATCAGCCAGGAGGAACGCCTCGGTCGGATCGTGGGTAATGACCATGCGTGGCCCAGCGAACTGGCTGAGATGATCGGTCAATGTGCGGCGCAGATCAACACGGGTAGTGGCATCGAGAGCTGCGAGCGGCTCGTCTAGGAGCAGGAGCTCCGGTTCTGTGATGAGTGCCCGGGCCAGAGCGACGCGTTGTGCCTGCCCACCCGAGAGATCGCCTGGTTTGCGATCGGCGAGATCGACGAGGTCGATTCTCCTGAGCCACTGGATCGCCTGTTCACGCGCTTCACGGCGCGGCGTCTTACGGCTTCTGAGACCGAATTCGACATTCTCGACCACCGTCAGGTGGGGGAATAGCACGTAGTCCTGGAAGACAACCCCGATGGAGCGGTCCTCAGCGGGCATCAGGAAACCGGCAGAGGGATCATCGAGGGTTCGACCGTTGAGTGTGATGTGACCTTCGTCGAGGGGCAAGAGTCCTGCAACCGCCTCTACCAGCGTGGACTTGCCTGCGCCGTTTGGTCCAAGAAGAGCCACAGTTCGACCCTCGGGAATTGACAGGGAAACGTCGAGCGTGAATCCCTCGCCACGGGAGACCACGAGGTGGGTGTCGAGGCCATGAGAGCGATTCATAGCGCCCCCCACCATCGCTGTCTCAACGCTACGAGGACGGTGAGAGAGATGACGACCATGATGAGACTCATTGCAACGGCTGCACCGCGATCGCTCTCGAGAGCTACGAAGACGGCGAGAGGCAGCGTCTGGGTACGACCCTGAAGGTTGCCGGCGAATGTGATCGTGGCGCCGAACTCGCCGAGGGCGCGGGCCCACGTGAGGGCGAGCCCGGCAGCAAGCGATGGCCCGATCATCGGGAGCGTCACTCGGCGCAGCACGGTCCACCGATCGGCGCCGAGCGTGGCGGCGGCTCCCTCGTACCGGGAGTCGAGGTTGCGGAGACCTCCTTCAACGGTGATCACGAGGAACGGCATCGCGACAAACGTCGCTGCGATGATGACTCCCCAGATGGAAAACGGGAACACCAGACCCGTCGCTTGATTGAGCGGTTCACCGATCAGCCCTCTTCTGCCGAGGGCGAACAACAAAGCGGCGCCCCCGACAACGGGAGGGAGCACCAGAGGCAGCACTACGAGACCGCGCACGATCGATCGGCCGCGGAACTCGACCCGCGCCAGTACCCAGGCCAACGGCACGCCGAGAATCGCGGAAATCGCTGTCGCTCCCAGCGATGCGATCACCGACACCCGCAGCGCGTCGAGCACGACGTCGCTGGCGAGCAGCGTCGGCAGGTCTCGCCACGGCGTTCGGGCCAGCAGTCCGAGCAGGGGAATCACGAACACGGACAAGCCGAGAACGGCCAAGACCACCAGCACGAGGGGTGGACGCCGTTTCCGTCGATCCGAGGACGTCATCCGTTTGGTCATGGCAACACGAATCCGTGATCGACGAGAATTGCCCGTCCATCATCGGAGAGAACGAACGCCACGAAGTCTGCCGCCCCGTGAGCGTTCGGTGCCTCGGTCAGCAAAGCGATCGGATAGCCGGCGAGAACGTTGTCGTCGTCTGGGATCACGACACCGGCTACTCCGCCGTCGGTCGAGACCACGTCAGTCTCGTACACGATCCCTGCGTCCAACTCCCCCACTTCGATCTTCGTGAGCAGCGCCCGAACATTCGGCTCCTCGGTATCAACGGAGGGATCCACTCCGGCATTCTGCAATGCCTGCCGTCCGTAGTCGCCACACGGCACGGCTGCCGCGCAGAGACCGATCAGCAGTTCATCCCGAGCGAAGTCCGCAAGCCCGGACACACCTCCCGGGTTCCCGAACGGGACGGCGATCTTGAGTCGATTTCGAGCGAAGATCGCGGACTCGCCTTCCACGTCACCCGCGTCGGCGATCAGATCCATGTTCGACGTGTTGGCAGACGCGAACACATCGGCCGGGGCGCCGGCGAGGATCTGCTCGCGCAGCGCCGAACTCCCCCCGGTGTTCAGCACGACGTCGATCTCAGGATGGGAGGCTTCAAACGCGACTTCGATTTCGGCGAAAGCCTCAGTGAGGGATGCTGCAGCAGAAACCAACACCTGGCTGCTCGCGCCGTTGCCCGAGTTGCCGCAGGCAGCGAGCAGCAGCGCAGCGGTCGTCACGCCGACCGTGATAACTCGATACCGCCTCACCATGCTCCCTTCGCGATCGAGGGCACCGCTGGACCTCAACAATGCCCGCGCCCTTCGTCGGGCTCACCGACAGCGGGTCATGTCATTGTACGAAGGTCGTGCGCCTCTCCCGATCGATGCTGACGGACCCGGGTGTCAGCTCTCTCGTGCCCGCTGCGGGCTGCCCGACGGGGCGTAGAAGCGTCGCCGCGCCCACAGCGCCGCATACACGAGGGCGATGAGCGCCGGTACTTCGATCAGCGGTCCGACGACGGTAGCGAGCGCCTCCCCTGAGGCGATCCCGAAGACGCCGATGGCTACGGCGATGCCCAACTCGAAGTTGTTGCCCGCGGCGGTGAACGCCATCGCAGTGTTCTTCCCGTATGAGAAGCCCATCCGATATCCGACGAAGAATGACCCGAACCACATGATGCCGAAGTAGGCGAGCAGCGGAATGGCGATACGCACAACGTCGAACGGCTTGGACGTGATGGTCTCGCCCTGCAGGGCGAACATGACGACGATGGTGAACAACAACCCCCACAGGGCAACGGGGCCGATCTTGGGGAGGAACACGGTCTCATACCACTCGATACCTTTGACCCGCTCCCCCCAGACCCTTGAGAGATAGCCCGCTACCAGGGGGATACCCAGAAAGATGAGGACCGTCTTCGCGATCGCCCACATCGAGATGTCAAGTGCGGACCCCGTATCAAGCCCGAGCCATTCCGGCAGGGCCTGGAGGTAGAACCAGCCGAGGACGGCGTAGGCGAACACCTGGAACACCGAATTGAGAGCGACGAGCACTGCGGCGGCTTCACCATTGCCGCAGGCCAGGTTGTTCCAAATCAGCACCATGGCGATACAGCGGGCGAGGCCAACGATGATCAGACCGGTGCGGTACGCGGGGAGGTCGGGGAGCAGGATCCATGCGAGGGCGAACATGACCGCAGGGCCGATGATCCAGTTGAGGGCGAGTGAGGTTCCCATCAGCCTGCGATCGGCGGCGACCTCACCGATCTTCGAGTACTTCACCTTCGCAAGAACCGGGTACATCATCGCCAGGAGACCGAGAGCGATGGGAAGCGACACGGTGTCGATCTTGATCGCGTCGAGCGAGTCGTTCAGTCCCGGGAAACTCCTCCCGAGCACGAGGCCGACTGCCATTGCGAAGAGGATCCAGACCGGCAGATAGCGATCGAGCGCCGAGAGCCTCCCAGCGACACCTGCCTCGTCGATTGCGGCCGGTCCGCTCATGTCAGATGGATGCCCCGGAGAGAAGTTCGGTGAGTTCACGCACCGACGGCACACGTCCGGATGTCTTGACCTCTCCGTCGATGGCGAGAGCAGGTGTGGACATCACCCCGTATGCAACGATCTCCCCATAGTCGGTGACCTTCTCGACCGGAACGTCCATACCGAGATCCTGAAGGGCTTGGTGGGTAGCGGCCTCCAGCGCGTTGCAGTTCTTGCACCCGGTTCCGAGCACCTCGATCTTCATCTCTCTTCCCTTCTCTTGTCTCTTGCTAGATCACAACGTTGAACAGATACCCGACGGTGAGGATGCCCACACCGACCACTCCTACGAACGTGGCGAGCAGTCTCGGCTTGAGGACACGGCGCAGCAGGATCATCTCAGGGAGCGAGAGGGCAACGACCGCCATCATGAAGGCCAGAACGGTGCCGAGAGCGACACCCTTGTCGGAGAGGGCCTGCACGAGGGGGATAATCCCCGCCGCGCTCGAGTAGAGCGGGATGCCAACCATGACAGCGATGGGGACGGCGAGCGGATTGCCGGTGCCGGCCCAATCAGCGAACAGGTCCTCCGGAACCCAGCCGTGGATGACAGCGCCGAGTGCGATGCCGACGAGCAGATACGGCCAAATCTTCCCGACAATGGTCTTGACCTCCTGCCATCCGAACGCAAGGCGGTCCTCCCATGGCATGTCCGTTGACGGCTCGATCACATCGCCGCGGAGTTTCGTCTCGAACACGAACGGCTCGACCCATCGTTCGAGGCGCAGTCTGCCCAGGACGTATCCGGCCACGATCGCCACGAGGAGCCCGAACACCACGTACAGGACCGCGACCTTCCACCCGAACATTCCGAGGATCAGGATCACCGCGACCTCGTTCACCATGGGTGAAGCGATGAGGAAGCTGAGGGTGATGCCGAGCGGCACACCAGCGGCAACGAAGCCGATGAACGCCGGAACGGCCGAGCACGAACAGAATGGTGTGACCACGCCGAGTCCGGCTGCCGCCACATTGCCGAAGCCCTCGCGTCTTCCGCCGAGAAGCGCTCGGGTGCGCTCGATCGTCACGAAGCTGCGCAGCACTGAAACGATGAAGATGATCCCGCTGAGGAGCAGCAGGATCTTCGTGGTGTCGTAGACGAAGAAGTGCACGGCCTCGCCGAGCCGACTCTGCGGATCCAGACCGAGAAGGTCGAACACGACGAAGTCCCAGACACGACCGTTGAGCACATAGCCGACCACCCACGCGAATCCAGCGGCAGCCACTAGACCCCAGAGGTTGAGGGAGCTCCTCCTCGTCCCCGGTTCGGGAAGGAAGACGCTCACTACCGCAACCGCGCCGGGATGGCGGCCGTAACGATCTCGGCAGCCTGTGGCGTCAAGGCGTAGTCGACCCAGCGTCCGCGCTTCGTGCCCTCGATGAGGCCGGCCTCGCGCAGCACCTTCAGGTGATAGGACAGCAAGTTCGGTGCGATGTCAAGCCGATCCTGAAGGTGACAGTTGCATCGGATCTCCGGCGAGAGGATCTCGAGAATCTCCAGTCGATACGGATCAGCGAGCGCCTTCATCACGTCCGCTCTCGTTCCAAGGTCTATCGATACAAGACTTCTTGAACTGTTCACGGGCGCATCGTATCTCGCACCCCTCCATCATGTCAAGACATCTTGAACTATCGACCGGCCTCCGTCACTCCTCGTCGGACGGATCCGCCAGCATCGGAGCGGCGGTCGAGGACCGGTACGGCAAACTGACGAAACGCCGCTGTTTCGGACGGGCGGTGAAGATGATCCGCCCGAGGGCGTACACGACGAGCGGCAGGAAGAACCCCGCAAGGCCCCAGAAGTACCCGGCGGGACCGATGGCAGCCATTAGAACAGAGCCCGCGATTGGGCCAGTCACGGCACCGATCCCGTAGACGAACATGATCCCGGCCGCGGCCGCGACGAGTTGGTGGGGCGGCATCATGTCGTTGATCATCGAAACTGCCAGCGAATACATGGGGAACGCGATACTCCCGTAGGCGGCGACGGCGGCGATCAGCCAGAGACCGGTCGGATCGAGGACCGCTGCGGCGGTAGCGATCACGACTGCCACAACGGCCACCGCGAGAACGACCCGCCTTCGCGGGAAACGGTCGGAGAGATATCCGAGCGGGTACTGAGAAACCGCTCCACCGATGATGGACGAGGCCATGAACACTCCGACGAGGCCGGGCTCCATGCCGGTCTGCGTTGCGTAGACGGCACCGAGACCGATGATCGCACCACCGGAGGCTCCCGAGATCGCGACGGCCAAGACGCCCAGCGGTGCAGTCCGTGCGAGTGCCACCACCGAGAACTTCACGGGGATCGGCTCGCTCGGTGCCGGGATCCGTATCAGGGCAACCGGGACCACCGCGAGCGAGATCAGTATCCCAACGATGATGAACAGTGTTGTGTTCAGCGGGTCATCGATGCCGAGGAGGAGCTGGCCAAGTCCCAGGCCGAACGTGACGACGAACCCGTAGACGGCGAGCAGCCGCCCCCGTGTGTCGTTCGATGCCCGCTCGTTGAGCCAGCTCTCCGCCGTGACGTACAGACCCGACATGGCCAGGCCGAACACGAAACGCAGCACACCCCAGGCGATCGGATCAATCAGGAGCGGGTAGGTCAGCGCCGTGGCGGATGCCAATGCCGCCAGACCGGCAAATACCCTGATGTGCCCGACCGTTGTGAGCCCGCGGGGGATAGTGAGCGATCCGACGAGGAAGCCGACGTAGAACATGGACATAACGACGCCGATGACAACGGTCGGGAAACCTTCGAGATCGGAGCGGACGCCCAGGAGCGAAGAGAGCAGACCGTTGCCGACCATCAACAGGGCAAACCCAAAAAGCAACGGCGCCACCGACGCGACGACCCCGCGCTGGCTCACATGTTGGGACCCCATCACACCCGCCTATCTCAGATACGAAGAAGCGACGCAACACTAACGAACGAGGCGAGGGTTCCGCCACTCCTCTGACTGCCCGGATTGTGGACTCGCCGGGTCTTCACCCCACTCTGCCGCGTCCGCCGTCGCGAGGCGAGCGTTCGGCCTAGATGGTTGATCCGACGAGTTCTGGCTCGCCTTCCGACGTCTCCGCGTCTTCAGGCTCGACGACGAGGTTCGGAAGGATCCGGTCCAGCCAGCTCGGGATCCACCAGTTCTTGTCTCCGAGCAGCTTCATCGTGGCGGGCACGAGGAGCATGCGTACGACGGTCGCATCGATGGCAACGGCAACGGCGAGTCCGAGGCCGAGAATCTTGATCGTCCTCAGGTCCTCGAGCATGAAGCTCCCGAAGACGAAGACCATGATGAGGGCCGCGGCAGAGATGACCCGGGCGGTCACGGCCAATCCATCGGCAACGGCCTCGCTGTTGTCGCCCGTCTTGTCGTACTCCTCTCGAACGCGGGTCAGGAGGAACACGCCGTAATCCATCGAGAGTCCGAAGACGATGGCGAACAGCATCATCGGGATGAACGGTTCGATCGGTCCGGGCTGGGTACCCAGTAGGTCACCGCCCCATCCCCACTGGAAGACCGCAACGACGATGCCGTACGCGGCGCTGATTGCGAGCAGGTTCATCACAACGGCGGTTGCAGGAACGAGTACCGAGCGGAACACCACCAACAGGAACAGGAACGAGAGGAGCAGCACGGCTCCGTAGAAGTACCAGATCCGCTGAGCCAGGTAGTCAGAGAAGTCGATGTTCGCAGCGACCGGGCCCGTGACCTTCAGATCGGTCCCCAGCTTCTGATCGATCTGAGGGATGACGTCATCGCGCAGATGATGAACGAGGTCGCTCGTCGCCTCATCCTGTGGTGCCGTCTCAGGCACGATCTGCCAGAGAACCGCTGTCGGCTGTTGCGGATCGTTGGGCATGGGGCCGGCCACCTGGGCGATCCCGTCAACCTGTTCGAACGGGTTGCCCACGGACTGGAGTACCTGAATGCTCGCTCCCTCAGGGAGCTCGGTGATGACGATGAGCGGTCCGTTTGCCCCAGGCCCGAAGCCCTCAGTGAGGAGGTCTGACGCTTCTTTGGTTGTCGTCCCGTCGGGATCGTTGCTCGCGTCCGCGAAACCGAGCTGAATCGAGAGAACCGGGATGGCAAGCACCACCAGGAAGACGGTGGCCGCTATCACGATGATCCATGCCCTCTTCTGGACGTACCGACTCCACCGGTAGAAGAACGTGTCTTCCACCGGCTTATCGGACGAAATTGATACCTGCTTCTTGAGCGGAGCCCAGAAACGTCCAGCGATCACAACGATGATTGCGAGAACGATCCCCACCCGCAGGACGGGAATGTCGAGAGCGATGCCGACCATCGCGAGGGCCACCAGTGCAGAGGCGAGCAGTCCGCTTCGATGAGTCACCTGGATACGGAGACCGGCCAGGCCGATGAGAGCCGGAACGAGCGTGACGGACGCGATCATCGTGACCAGGACCGTCGTGGATGCAGCAATGGCGAGACCCGTAACGAACGTGATCCCCATGAGGAGCATGCCCAGAAGCGAGACGACGACCGTGACGCCTGCGAACAAGACGGCCCGCCCCGCCGTGTTGAGAGCGGCTGCCGTTGCGTCCCCGACCGAGTCTCCCCTATCGAGATACTCCTTGAAACGGGTGACGATGAACAGGGCGTAGTCGATCCCGACCCCGAGTCCGATCATGATGCCGATCGTCGCAGCGAAGTCAGGCATCTCGATCAGATTGCTGAGCAGCGCCGTGAGCAGCACCCCAACACCGACTCCTGCGAGAGCGGTGGCGATCGGCACACCCATGGCGACCACGGAACCGAATACTGCGATGAGAACGAAGATGGCGAACGCCAGACCCAGCATCTCCGAATTTGGAGGCTCGCGCTCGCGGAACATGTCACCACCGAGCGCCACCGTCAAGCCTCCGATCTCCGGTGCGAGAGCAGTGATCTCCTCACCGATCGCGGCGCCCTCGCTCGTCGTCGTTCCGGCCACCAGGATGAGCTGAGCGTAAGCGATCTTCCCCGCGCTCTCCCCCTCGGATGCGATCTGGCTGGCCCCGATCGGTGAGTACGGGCTGAGGACGTTGACGACACCATCGATCCGCTTCGTAGCCTCGAACAGTCCGGACATCGACGCCTGAACTTCGGGATCGGTCACCCCCTGCTCGGCCCGAAACACGATGGTTCCTTGGTCACCGCCCGCGCTGGGGAAGTTGGCGGTGAGGATCTCCAACCCCTCGCTGCTCTCCGAAGCAGGGGCAGTGATATTGTCGGTGAAGGCTGGCCCGATGGCCACGACGGCACCGACAAGCACGGTGGCCGTCAGGATCCATGCGGTGATGAACCGCCACGGATGGGATGCAGCGAATCGACCGAGTCGCATGAGCATGAAGGACTCCCCAGAATGAGACACATTGACTTAGATGAGACATACTGTATCATCTGTGTGGAGGTACCGCATGTCCGATCCTGAGCCCATCACGAACCCACAGGTCCAACGCACACATGGAGCGATGCTGGACGCTGCCCATGACCTGCTCAGAGACAATGGGCCCGAAGCCGTCACGCATCTGCGGGTCTCAGAGGTGTCCGGTGTTGCCCGGGCCACGGTCTATCGCCACTGGCCCGATCGAGCCGACATCCTGCTCGATCTCCTGTCGCGCAGCGCAGACCTCCATCTGACTCCTCCGCCCCCAGGCCTGCCCATCACCGAACGGGTGACGGCACTCCTGCGGATGTTCGCATCCACCCTCAACGGCGATGGCGGCCAGATCCTGACCGCCATGATCGGCCTCGCCGAGTGGGATGACGACGTGTTCTCAGCCCTCGAACGCATGACGGCCCGCGGGCCGCAGTCGCTGCGGGAACTCCTCGCCACCGGGATCGACGAAGGCTCAGTGCGAAGCGATAGCGACGTCGATCTCCTCTCCGATCGATTGATCGGAGCCCTCTATCTCCGCCGTCTTCTCTATCACGACGAGATCACCGATGACTACGTCGGTCGCCTCGTCGCGGCAACGCTCAACCCCTGCCTCGTCGGATAGGAATCGCGACGACTATCGCTTCGGAAGCCGGCCACATCGTCAGGAACTCGAATCGCGTCCGGTCGACGCGTACGCGGCAATCCAGAAGACACCGAATCCGCCGAACACGATGGCCGACCAGATTCGCTCTGCCGACGCCTCGATCGTTGCGGCACGGAAGGCGAAGATGGCTGCTGCAACGAGGCTGAGCACACCCAGAACCAGGAATGCAATCGGCGGGAAGGATGACCGTCGTGACATGGATGCTCCTCTCCGGGTTCAACGAACAGCATCTCGCCGGCTGACGCCGATTGCCAGAGTCGAACGGCACGGGTATGGCGTCAGGTCGCTGTGGTCGGCTCGAATGGGAAGAGATTCCGCTTCGAGTTGGTTGTGCTCGCCGCTAGAACAATCGACCACAGCTCCGGGCGCGGCCATCTACGGTGGCGGAAGAGAGGGGACCACATGGACGAGATGAATCGACCGACGCCGCGAGCGACAGCGTCTCGCCGCACTCGAAACGTCGCTACCGCGTGGGGACTTGTTGCCGTTCAAGCCATACTGATCATCGGAATAGTCCTGACGCCGGTTGGCGAAGATTGGTCGCTCTCTTCGATCACCTCCACATTCGCCTCGGTCCTCACTTGGGTTGGCTTGGCGCTCGTCGTCTGGGCAATCCTCGTCTTCGGCCGAGGCGTGACCCCATCTCCCCTCCCCTCGAACAAGGCCCAGCTCCGAACCCGGGGGCCATATCGCTGGATCCGGCACCCCATGTACACCGGTGTGATCATGCTGATGGCCGGCTCCGCTTTGGGACGCCGCAACTGGATCGCTGCTGTGCTGTGGGTGGCACTCGTGGTGTTCTTCCTCACGAAGATGCGATGGGAGGAGCGCCGACTGGTCGAGGCCTATCCGGGCTACACCTCCTATCGGGAGACCGTACCGGCACTCATACCGTTTGGACCCCGCGCCACACCGGCGCTGGATTCCTCATCCTCGGCCTGAGGCAACCTCAATCAGGCGGTACAAGGCCGCGTCCGGGTTGAACGATCGATCGATGAGTCCGTTGCGCGAGTAGTAGCCACGGTCGGGATCCATGAACTCGTCGCGCTGTACCAGCCACGCATTCGATGCGTAGGCGTCGCTCTCCTGATTGGGCGGACGAATGTGAGAGTCGGCGATGACGATGAACCGGAATCCAACACCGTCACGACTCGCCGGGCTGTGAGCTTCCACCTTGATCCTTCTTCTCGCATGCAGACTGTCGATGACCACGGTGCACAACGTATGATTCGCAACCCTCGAGAGCCGAGTTGATGCGCATCGAAAGCCCCAAAACCCGACGCCGGCGCCGCGCCGTCGAAGCCCCGTTCCCGGAAAAGTGGAGGACGCTCCTCGAGGCCGACATGGCTCACTGGCGATGGCTTGACGACGACGAGCGAGACCACCTCGAGTGCCTCATCAAGGGTTTCCTCTTCGACAAGGGCTTCGAGTGGGTCGACGGTCTCGAAGAGTCGGACGACATCAAGGTTCTCGTGGCTGCGTCCGCCTGTCTCTTGATTTTGGGCCTCGAGCAGGCGTACTACCGCGATGTCACAGCGATCATCATGCACCCCACTCAGACGACCCAGAAAGGGCGTCGGGGTGCACCCGAAGCAGCCGGTCTTGCCACAGATGCGATCGTACCGATCCTCGGTGAGGCCATGCTGCACGGCCCGATTCTGATCGCGTGGGACTCGGCACAGCGGTCGGCGGCTCACGCGAATACCGGGCACAATGTGGTCTACCACGAGTTCGCTCACAAGATCGACATGGCTGACGGCAGCGCCGACGGTCTCCCCCCGATGGCGAAGGCGCAGAGGAGTCGATGGGAAGAGGTGTGCCGGCGGGAGTACCAGGCCTTGAGAGACGGCACGAACGATGAGCCGTTCCTCAGCACATACGGTGCAGTCAACCACGCCGAGTTCTTCGCCGTCGCGACCGAGTTCTTCTTCGATCGTCCCATCGACATGCAGACGCGTGAGAGGGATCTCTATCAGGTCCTCAGCGAGTTCTACAACCAGGACCCGGCGGAACGCGAGCACCGAGCCGACGTACGGGACCGGTAGGCCACCCCCCGGGAAAGTCGTACCTATGTCTCAGCGCCGTCGTTGGCGAGGACGTCGCTGTAGATGCGGTCGATCTGGCCCGCAACCCGTCGCCAGTCGTATTCCCGCTCGATCATCTGCCGGCCATCGTTCCCCCGCTCGACTCGGGCGACCGGGTCGGATACCGCGTCGATCATGGCGTCTGCAAGAGCCGTCTCGCTGTCCGGTGTCACACGCCAGCCGTTCGGTCGAGTCGGATCGGTGTTGACGAATGACATCGGGCCGCCCGAGTCCGTGGCGATCACCGGAAGGCCGCACGCCATGGCCTCGAGATAGACCTGTCCGAACGGCTCGTCGACCGATGGCGCTACGAACACATCGGCGCAATTGAAACCGGTGGCGAGATCTTCATGTCCGCGCCATCCGGCGAAGAAGACCCCCTCGACCCCCAGTGTTCTCGCGACCGTGTGGGGATGTTCCCCCTCCCACTCGCCCGGATAGCCGCCCCAGATGACCAGCGGCGGGGCGCGACGACCGAGCGTTTCGCGCACGGCAGCGTAGGAGCGAATGAGCAGCGGAACCCGCTTGAAATCCAGGAAACGCCCGACGAATAGCAGCACGGGAAGCGGTTCTCCCGTGTCTCGATCCAGGAAGAGGCGGTCGATGTCAGCGTTCGAGTACCGGATCGTGCCCGGCCGTCCGGTTTCGTCCCATCCTCTGGGCTCCTGCACAAGCCACTGCCGCCATCGATCCAGCCGTTCGTTCTCCGCCAGGCCGAGCGGCGCAAATCGTTTCGTGTCGACGCCGTTCGGCACGACTTCGACGAGTGAAGGATCGACACCCAGCAGGCCGATGGCAAGGTCGCGGTCTGTCGGCGAGATCACAATGACACGATCGGCTCTGTTGGCTGCCCTGATCAAACGTCGACTCCACTCGGCGGCGTGCTCCCACTGGTCGGTTCCTCCGCGGCGGATCTCGTCCAGCATCTTCATCTCGGTGCCGTGCAGATGGACGACGGTGGGCCGGTTGCTGACGGCCTCGATCGCATCGTTGACGTGGGTGAGATGGTGCACGTGATACAGATCCGGTTCCTCGACACTTTCGAGCAGCGACCGCCATGCGGCCACCTGTCGGCGGTACTCGCCGTCATCCAGAGACGCGACCACACGGTCGGGTACACCCGGGCGGTCCTCGAACGACGGATGGATGGGCACCGGGGCGGCCATCGGATCCCGTCCGTCCTCGAACCAGGCGACCGCCTCGCTGAAATCCAGTGTCTCGACGTCAAGGTTCCCGAAGAACGTTGCGGCATGAGACGACGATCCCGGCCCCCCAAGGGAACCGCAGCACACCGTCACGCTGTCTCCCCGCGTCTCGAGAGCCTCACCGAGGTAGCGGACGACCTGGGCCGATCCACCTCTCGGGTAGAACGCCAGGGTCATGACGATTCGACGTTTGGACTCCATGTCTCACATTCCTGCCCGGCAGGCGATCCGGTTGCGTTGCCACAGTCTGGCATCACCGAACGGACTGCACCGGGACTCAACCCGGTCGGCCTCGGAAGCCGACAACGTATGCTTCGCCGGAGTCAGGCAACAAACGGGAGGCAGAGATGAACAGTGTGAATTCGCTAACGATCCGATCGGCCCGTCTCCGCAGTCGACCCGGACTGTTCGACGTTGTGATCCGCGACGGCGTCATCGAATCGGTCGCCTCCCCCGGTGAGACCAAGCCCGACGCTATCGAAGTGGACGCGGAGGGCAATCTCGTCACCGAGTCGTTCGTCAACACGCATCTTCACCTCGACAAGGTTTTCACGCTGCAGAGCCTTGGCGACGCGGCCTTGGCCGAGTACCAGAGTGGCGACATGGGCAAAGCCATGTCTGCCATCGAAACGGCCGCCGCGGTCAAGGACGGTCAAGATCCTGAGGCGATGCTCGCTGCCGGACGCCGGGCGGTCGCGATGGCGGCGCACTACGGCAACACGCATATCCGAGCCCTCGCCGACGTCGACTCGAAGGCTGGGATCCGCGGAGTCGAGGTCCTCGTCAGCCTGCGCGAGGAGTTCGCTGGTGTGGTAGATCTTCAGGTCGTAGCGTTTGCTCAAGATGGAATCATCCGGGAACCAGGTACTGACGGCCTGCTTCGGGAGTCGATGGACATCGGAGCGGATGTCGTCGGAGGCATTCCATGGATCGAGTTCACGGAGGCCGACATGGCCGACCATGTACGCATCATCTTCGACATCGCGGTCGAGAACAACGCGCCGGTCTCAATGCTGCTCGACGACGCGGGCGATCCAGGACTCCGCACGCTGGAGATGATGGCGACCGAAGCGATACGTCGGGGCTGGGAGGGACGTGCGCTCGCCCACCATGCAAGGGCGATGCAGCTCTACCCAGACCCGTACTTCGAGCGCCTCATAGCTCTCCTGTCGGCCGCCGACATTGCTGTGGTATCCGATCCTCACACCGGGCCCCTCCACGCGAGAGTTCGCGAACTCATGGCGGCCGGCATCAACGTGAGCCTCGGCCAGGACGACATCTCCGACGCGTACTACGCCTTCGGCCGCAACAACATGCTCGAAGTGGCGTTCCTCGGCGCTCACCTGCTGTGGATGATGTCAGAAAACGATATGGAATTGCTGTACGACGCAGTCACCGTCAACCCGGCCGCAGCAATCGGTCACAAGACGCACCGACTTGAAGTCGGCAATGCCGCAAACCTGGTGGTACTCGAAGGCGAGACCGTGGCGGAGGCGCTGCGGTTCCACGCAGCACCGAAGGCTGTGGTCAGCCACGGACATCTGGTGGATCGTGACTCGATGAGGACAGCGGCGCAGATCCCCTAGCCGGCCAGCGCTTGATCGAGGTCGGCGATGATGTCCTCCACGCCCTCAAGGCCCACCGACAGGCGAACCAGGCCGTCGGTAATACCCGACGCGGCACGTTCCTCCGGAGGAACCATGCGGTGCGTCAGCGACGCGGGATGCTGGATCAGTGTGTCAACGTTTCCGAGACTGACCCCGAGCGCGGCGAGTTGGACCCGATCGAGGAGACCCGTGGCGGCATCGTATGAGCCAAGGTCGAAGGCGATCATGGCACCGAACCCGTCCATCTGGCGGGCGGCCACCTCGTGACCGGGATCATCGAGCAGACCGGGATAGTGGGTTGCGACGACGGCAGGATGCTGGTCGAGGAACCGTGCGACGGTCATGCCGCTTTCTGTGTGACGGGCCATTCTCAACGGGAGGGTCTTGAGTCCGATGTTCGTGAGCCAGCAGTCGAACGGACTCGGAACGCCGCCTATGCCACCGACGAGGGGCTTGATTCGCTCCGTCATCCATTCGAGGTCGCGGGACACCACGGCGCCTCCGACGACCGTGCCGTGGCCGTTGATGTACTTGGTGGTGGAGTGAACGACGACATCGGCACCGTGCTCGAGTGGGCGTTGCAGGATCGGCGTCGCGAACGTGTTGTCGACCACCAGAGCAGCACCGTGGGCGTGGGCGATCTCGGCCGTGCGTTCGATATCGATGATCAACATCGTCGGATTGGCCGGTGTCTCCACATACACCGCTGTGGTATTCGGGTGCGTCTCCAGGTCGTGCTCGAGGGCCTCTGGTTCGAGCCCGGGGATCCGACTGTTCGTGATGCCATAACCGGTGAGCACGTTCGAGATGAGTCCGTCGGCCGAGCCGTAGAGGACGCGCTGCGTGGCGATGTGATCCCCTGCTCTTGCGAGCCCCATCAGCGCGGCGCTGATCGCCGCCATGCCGGAGCCGAAGATCTCGGCCTTGACCTGGTCGCTGTCCTCCCCCATCCCGATCCCCTCGAGCGCTGCGATCTTGCGAGCCAACGCGGTCCGCGACGGGTTTCCCGGACGCGTGTAGACGTAGGCCTCGGCCTCACCACTGGTCCAGGCCTTGACGGAGTCCATGTCCTCGAACGTGAACGTCGACGTCTGATAGATCGGGGCGATATGGGCACCCGACGGATCGTGGATCTCGCCGGCGTGAATCGCCGTCGTTGCCATGCGCCGTTGGAGATCAGAACTCATCGTGGACTCCCTTCGAGAAACTGCGGACACATTGTGCACCTTCGGCAGGGTCAGCCCGTCACAGCAGCTCGGATGTCCACGAATCCGTCGATCCAGCACCGTTGGACCGGAATCGCTGTTGAATCACAGCATGACCTCATCTCCGTCCCCCGAAACAGTCGCCTCGATCGCCCTCACTGATCCCGATGGGAACCCAACGACGTTGGGCGAGTTCGGAGCCGATACCCTGGTGGTCATCCTCGTCCGCTACTTCGGATGCCTTCCGTGCCAGGAGTTCGTGCGCGATCTCGACGGCGAACTCGACCGGCTTCCCATCGGGAGCCGGGTGATTGCAGTCGGTGGCTCTGCCGACTATCAAGCACGGTGGCTGCGAGACACCAAAGGTGTCGGGATGCCCCTGCTCCTCGATCCCGACCAGGAGGTCCGGGCCGTTGCCGGCGTGGGCGATCTCTCTGCGCTCCAGATGTCCAGCCTCAGCGGGGCCACCAACTACGTGAAGTCTCTCGTTCGCGGATTCCGGCCCCAGGTGCCGACGGCCGACGCGACCAAAGCCCCCGGCATCGTCATTTTCGACTCCAACTTCAATGTGACGTGGGTCCATCACGGCGAGATGTTGGGCGACTACCCGACCGTCGATGCCCTCATCGAGCAGATCGCATCGTCGGCCATAACCGGTTAGCCCTCGCTCCGAATCCGTCGCGCGTGTCTGGATGATCCAATGAAAGACATCCGCACACGCGACCAATCGAACCCCGCGAGAACCCGTTCCTTCTGGTGACGCATCCGAATATTGACGCCGCTACGCGAAGAGCGTTGCTATCGTGACGTCGACCGCATCGGGTAGAGGTCAGCGCATCGTCGCTTCCCCGGTGATCACACGGCTCATCTTCTCACCCGGTTGGACCACCTCTTCTGCCGAATCTCGAACCCGTATGCGACACGAATCGCGCGGCCGAGCGAGACATCGGCATATCCAATCATCACCCCGTCAGGGGCAGGAGTCATCATGACCACTTCGTTCGCCCAACTCGGGCTCCCCGAATCGCTCGTCACTTCGCTGGCGCAGAGCGACATCGTCGAGCCGTTCCCCGTCCAGGAAGCCACCATCCCCGACGTTCTCGCCGGCAGAGACGTGTCCGGCAAGGCCCCGACCGGATCCGGCAAGACACTCGCTTTCGGCCTCCCCCTCCTCACGAAGGTCGACAAGGCGGGCAGGAACCGCCCCAGCTCGTTGATCCTCGCCCCCACCAGGGAACTCGCCGAACAGATCAAGCAGGAACTCGCTCCGCTCGCGAAAACGGTCGGCCGGCGTGTCTACGCCATCTACGGCGGTGTGGGATACGGTGGACAGAAGAGCGCCCTCAGCAAGGGTGTCGACGTCCTCGTGGCCACGCCCGGACGACTCGAAGATCTGATGGAGCAAGGAAACGTCAACCTGAGCGAGGCGACCATCGTCGTGGTCGACGAAGCGGACCGCATGGCCGACATGGGATTCATGCCCGCCGTGCGCCGGATCCTCGATACCACGGCATCGGACCGCCAGACGCTCCTGTTCTCCGCAACCCTCGACGGGGACATCGCTGTGCTGAGCCGCAACTACCAGAACGATCCCGTCCGTCATGACGCCAGTCCGATCGAACCGGAAACCATCGACGCTCGCCACCACTTCTGGCTGGTCGACCACCATGACCGTGTCCAGCACACCGCGGATCTGGTCGGCGTGTCCGGCCGCACGATCGTGTTCACCCGCACCCGTCACGGCGCCGACCGTTTGGCGAAGCAACTGGGCAAGATGGGAGTTGGTGCGGTCGCCATGCACGGCGGGCGTTCACAGAACCAGCGGACCCGTGCCCTCCAGGCGTTCTCGAAGGGTCGTGCCCAGGCGTTGATCGCAACCGACGTCGCCGCACGAGGCATCCATATCGATGCCGTCGCCTCGGTGGTCCACTTCGATCCGCCCGCCGACCACAAGGACTATCTGCACCGTTCCGGTCGCACGGCGCGCGCCGGCGCCACGGGAACGGTCGTCAGCCTCGTCACCGGTGATCAGAAACGAGCGGTCAAGCGCATCCAGAAGGATCTCGACCTGCAAGTGCCGATCGAAGAGCCCCGCCTCGATGACATCGAGCACGGTGGACATCAGATCGGCGATCCCGCACCCAAGCGGCAAGAGCGTCCGGTGCGCAGGGAGCGACTGGAATCACAAGAACGGACGGCTCCGTCGACCAGGCCCGGTGCGCCTTCACAGCGGAAGCCGCAACATGGCAAGAAGAGTGCCGAGAGCCTCTACATTGCGAACCTCCCATTTGGAGTCACCGAAGAGGATGTCGAGGCCCTGTTCGAGCGCTACGGCGACGTCCACCAGGCCACGATCATCACCGACCGGCGAACCGGCCGTTCGAAGGGATTCGGCTTCGTCGACATGCCTGGACCGGCAGCCCAGACCGCCGTCAAGAAGCTGCACGGAACCAAACTCAAGGGTCGCGACCTGACGGTTCGCCTCGCCAAGCCACGCACCCACCGCAGCTAAGAACACATACCCAGGGTACGCGCCGTCCTATTTGGCGGTGCGAGCCCACAGAACGACGACCACATCTCACGTTCAACCTCGGGCCAGACGGCCCACTCGAAAGGAGTGCCAATGAAGGCACAACACACTTCGCGCGCGAGCGCACCATGGAACCTCAACCACCTCCGACTTGGAACGACCTACCGGGCCACGACCCGGCAACACACCACAGCAGGCGAATACCTCGGCATGGAGACCCCATATGGGGACCGGTCGATTCTCCTCCGTCACCGGACGGGGACCGCGTCGATCGCACTGAGCGACATCACGTCCATCCACCCAACTGCCGCCTAGGGCCATCGCCCGCTCCTCAGGCTTCTGGCGCGGCAGCGGCACGATGATGCCGGAATCAACGCCTGACGCCTGGAGCGACTGAGTGAGTACTTACTCAGTTATACTCCCCGGGTGAACCCAGCCCACCAACGCGCCAAACCGCTGCCCCCCGACGACCGTCGGCGAGCGATCATCGAAGCAGTGATCCCACTCCTCCTCGAGAAGGGCTCGGCGCTCACGTCGCGGGAAATGGCTCAAGCTGCGGGTGTCTCCGAAGGCACGATCTTCAGCGTCTTCCCCGACAAGCCGGCTGTGATCATCGAAGCCGTCAAGGTCACGATGGACTCCGCCCCATTTCGAGCGGCGATAGCGGATGTCCCGCGCACCGCGTCGCTGGAGGATCAACTCGAATCGGTGGCGGTCATCCTTCTCGAACGAAGCGAGCGGATCGGAACTCTCGTCGGTGTCCTGCGCACGATCCAGCCGACGGGCCCCGACAAGCCAGCTGAAGCGCACCGATACGTCATGGAATCGAACGCCGCGATCCTGGAGGCGCTGACCGAGCTCCTCGACCGACACCGGGAATACCTCCGGGTCGAACCGGATCGAGCCGCCGTGGCGTTCATGGGCTTCGTCTTTGCCAACGCACATCCATTGATGGCCCCCGATGCCAAACCGGGCGCCGCCGAAATCGTCGACATGCTGCTGCACGGCATCGCCACACCGAGCCGGGAAGCGATCACCTGATGTTGGTGAAGATCCTCCGCCGCTACCTCGAGCCGTACAAGCGAGAGATCGTGATCGTCGTCAGTCTCCAACTCATCGGGACGCTCGCGGCGCTGACTCTGCCGAGCCTCAACGCTGACATCATCGACAAGGGCGTCCTCCAGGGTGACACCGGCTACATCCTCCGCATGGGAGGATGGATGCTCGCCGTGTCCCTGGTCCAGGTCGCCGTCACGATCGCAGCCGTCTACTTCGGTGCCCGGGCTGCCATGGCGTTCGGACGGGACGTTCGTTCGGCATTCTTCCACCGCGTGATCGAATTCTCCGGCCGGGAGATGGCACGTTTCGGAGCACCCTCGCTCCTGACCCGCAACACCAACGACGTCCAGCAGGTCCAAATGCTGGTTCTGATGACCTTCACCATGCTGGTTACCGCCCCAATCATGATGGTCGGCGGCGTGTTCATGGCGCTACGCGAGGACGTCGGTCTCTCTTGGCTGATTCTCGCGCTCGTCCCGATCCTCAGCTTGATCATCTTGTTCATCCTGTCACACATGGTGCCCGGGTTCCGCGTCATGCAGCGGCGACTCGATACGGTCAACCTGGTTCTCCGAGAGCAGATCACCGGTATCAGGGTGATCCGAGCCTTCGTCCGTGAGCCGTTCGAAACCGATCGATTCGCCGACGCCAATACCGACCTGACCAGCGTGTCGATCAATGTCGGCCGATGGATGGCTGCGATCTTCCCGTCGGTAATGCTGGTGATGAACCTCTCGAGCGTCGCTGTGCTCTGGTTCGGTGCAGGCAGAGTCGAATCTGGAGCGATGCAGATCGGCTCATTGACTGCCTTCTTGACCTACATCATTCAAATCCTCATGTCCGTGATGATGGCCACGTTCATGTTCATGCTGCTCCCCCGAGCGTCCGTATCCGCCGACCGCATCGGCGAAGTCCTCGAAACCGAGTCGTCGGTGGTGCCACCGACAGACGGAATCACCGAACTTCCCGAGAGCAGCACCGTCGAGTTCGATGAAGCCGGCTTCCAGTACCCCGGCGCCGAGCATCCGGTGCTGTGCGGCATCACGTTCACGGCGCGGCCGGGTCAGACGACGGCCGTGATCGGATCGACCGGCGCCGGCAAGACAACCCTCGTCAACCTGATCCCCCGCCTCTTCGACGCCACAGAGGGCCGGATCCTCGTCGACGGCATCGAAGTTCGCGATATCGACCCCGACACCCTGTGGGACAAGATCGGCCTTGTTCCGCAAACCATCTACCTCTTCTCGGGAACCGTCGCCTCCAATCTTCGATACGGCAAGCCCGATGCCACCGAGGCCGAGATGTGGGAAGCACTCGAGATCGCTCAAGCCCGCGAGTTCGTCGAAGCGATGCCCGATGGGCTCGACTCCTCCATCGCACAAGGAGGCACCAACGTCTCCGGAGGCCAGCGCCAGCGAATCGCGATCGCACGGGCCCTCATCCGTCGACCCGAGTTGTACCTGTTCGACGACTCGTTCTCCTCCCTCGACGTCGCGACAGATGCCAACCTCCGCCATGCCCTCAAGGGCGTGACGCAAGACGCCACCGTCATCATCGTGGCACAGCGGGTCGCGACGATCATGGACGCGGATCAGATCGTCGTGTTGGAGGACGGTGGCATCATCGGCCTCGGGACCCATGATCAACTGCTTGAGACCTGCGTCCCGTATGCCGAGATCGTCGACTCGCAACTCGCAGCGGAGGTGTCATGAGCACCCCGCCGACAATGAAGAAGACCGAACGGGTCGAGGTCCAGGGTGGCGGACACGGTCGGGGACCCTTCGGTAGCAGCACTGTCGGCCAGAAAGCCATCGATTTCGGGCCATCTATGCGGAGACTCGTCAAGCGTCTCCGGCCCGAAACTCCGAAGACCATCGCCGTGATCGCCGCCGCAATCGTCAGTGTGGCACTCGCATCCATCGGTCCCAGAGTGTTGGGATGGGCCACCGACATCATCTTCTCCGGCGTGGTCGGAAAGATGCTCCCCGCCGGAATGTCGAGGGCCGAGGCAATCGAATCAGTCCGCGCCAGGGGTCAGGATCAGATCGCCACCATGCTGGGCGGCGTCGATTTCGTGGCGGGTCAGGGCATCGACTTCACCGCTCTGCGAAACGTCCTTCTCTTCGCCCTCGCTCTCTACGCGGCCTCCTTCCTGTTCCAGTTCCTCCAGGGCTACCTCCTCAACGACGTGGTCCAACACACGATGTTGCGTCTGCGATCCGAAGTCGAAGACAAGATCAACCATCTGCCACTGCGCTATTTCGACGGGCTGCCGCGCGGCGAGCTCCTGAGTCGGGTCACAAACGACATCGACAACGTCTCCCAGAGTCTCCAACAGACGATGAGCCAACTCCTCACCTCGCTCCTCACGATCGTGTTCGTGTTCGCGATGATGATCTCCATCTCATGGAGCCTCGCCCTGATCGCTCTCGTGACGATCCCTCTGACGATGCTCCTCGCCAGCCTCGTCATGCGGAGATCACAGACGAAGTTCGTCGCCCAGTGGCGGCGGACCGGCAATCTCAACGCCCAGGTCGAAGAGGCCTTCACAGGACATGCTCTCGTCAAGGTGTTCGGCCGCCAGAGCGAAGTGCAGGAGTCGTTCGAGGCTGAAAACGAAGGGTTGTACGACGCGAGTTTCGGCGCCCAGTTCCTATCGGGTCTGATCATGCCGATCGCGATGTTCATCGGGAACCTGAACTACGTGGTCATCGCCGTGATCGGCGGCCTCAGGGTTGCGAGCGGAACGCTGAGTCTCGGGGACGTGCAGGCGTTCATCCAGTACTCCCGTCAGTTCACCCGGCCCATCACACAGGTCGCCTCGATGGCCAACATCCTGCAATCCGGCGTGGCCTCGATCGAGCGGGTATTCGAACTCCTCGATGCCGAAGACGAACCGGCAGACGACGAACCGGAGGAGACACCGACCGTCACCCACGGCCGCGTGGCGTTCGACGACGTTTCGTTCCGGTACCTCGAGGATCAGCCGCTGATCGAACACGTGAGCTTCCACGTCGACCCCGGCCAGACCGTCGCGATCGTCGGACCGACCGGCGCAGGCAAGACGACGCTCGTCAACCTCATCATGCGGTTCTACGACCTGGATTCCGGACATATCACTCTCGACGGTATCGACATCGCCACGATGCACCGGAACGATCTCCGTTCACAGGCCGGCATGGTCCTCCAGGACACGTGGCTGTTCGAAGGGACGATCAAGGACAACATCGCGTACGGACGTCTCGATGCCACGAACGACGAGATCATGGAGGCGGCACGGGCGACCTACGTCGACCGATTCGTCGGCGCTCTGCCCGACGGCTACGACACGATCGTTGACGATGATGGCGGCCGGATTAGTGCGGGTGAGAAGCAGCTCATCACGATCGCACGGGCGTTCCTGGCCGACCCCGCACTGCTGATCCTCGACGAAGCAACGAGTTCAGTCGACACCCGAACCGAGGTGCTCGTCCAGCGCGCCATGTCGGCGCTGCGCACCGATCGGACGAGCTTCGTGATCGCCCACCGGCTCTCCACGATCCGCGATGCCGACCTGATCCTCGTTATGGAGGATGGACAGATCGTCGAACAGGGCAACCATCACGAACTCCTCGAACTCGCAGGTTCCTACGCCCGGCTCTACGAGTCCCAGTTCGCCGGCCCCCAGGCGTCTGGCGTAGAAAACGGCAGTATCCTGCCGTTTTCTACGCCAGACGCCTGAAGGGTGGGATTGGGGTCGGACTTGTGCTTGCCCTCGCGGCACAGCCGGGCTATGGTCCTCCCCCAATGAACCGTCCCTTCGTCTACGCGCATCATCATCATCACCACCCATCCCGGGTCGGTCGATAGTGGGCGCCTAGCAAGAGACAAGAGCACACCCCCTACGCCGACCCAAGTGGTCGGCGTTTCTCATGTATGGGTGCCCCGACCGCGATGACGGCGGGAAAGGTCCCATATGCCTCTCGACACCAATTCATCGACGCTCCACCTGGCGATCCCCAAAGGACGCATCCAGGCGGGTGTTATCGACCTGCTCGAAGCAGCCGGTCTCGAACTTCGCTCCGGCGCCCGGGGATATCGCCCTGTGCCGTCGATGCCCGGATACGAAGTCAAGCTCCTCAAGCCGCAGACCATCGTGGAGATGCTCGCGGCGGGCTCTCGCGACATCGGATTCACCGGCGCCGACTGGGTCGCTGAAACCGACGCCGACCTCATCGAGCTCTTCGATACCGGTCTGGATCCGGTGCAGATGGTGGTCGCAGCCCCCGAGCAGGTGCTGGCCAACGGCAGGCTTCCCCGGCGACCCCTCGTGGTCGCCAGCGAGTATCCGCGCCTGACGAAGCGCTGGATCGCCGAGAGTGACCTCGACGCAACGTTCGTCCGCTCCTACGGGGCCACCGAGGTCTTCCCGCCCGAAGATGCGGACATCATCGTGGACATCACGGCAACCGGCGAGACGCTGGCCGCCAACGGTCTCGTGATCGTCGAAGAGATCCTCCGCTCGTCGACCCGCCTCTACGCGAGCGCCCCCGCCATGGACTCCCCCGACAAGAAGATCGCCATCGAAGCTCTCGTCCTCGGCGTGCGATCGGTGATCGAGGCCCGGAGCCGGGCGATGGTCGAGTTGAACGTGACCGAGGCAGAACTCGAGTCGGTGATCGAGATCCTGCCGTGCATGAGGGAGCCAACGATCGCGTATCTCCACGGCGGCGCAGCGCTCTCAGTCAAGGCTGCGGTCCCGAGGCTCGACCTGGCGCTCCTGATCCCGGCGCTCAAGGAACGAGGGGCGACCGACATCGTCGTGACGCAGCTGGAGCAGATCGTCCCATGAGCACACCGAAGTACGCCGGCCCGCTTCTCACGCACGAGGTCGATCTCGACCTGTCCAGGAACGAGGGGATGCGGACCTCGGTAGACCTGGTCGGCTCCGTTGCCGATCCCAACGATCTGATTCGCCGCTACCCGGATACGACCGATCTTCGGCGGCGGCTGGCTCAATTTCACGGCATCCCGGAGGATCAGGTGCTCGTAACCGCTGGTGGTGACGATGCTCTCTTCCGCTGCATCCTCGCCCGCCTCGGCCCGGACACGACCGCCGTAGCAACGACACCGACGTTCGAGATGATTCCGGTCTACGCGGGGCAGATCCGCTCCCGACTTGTCGAGATCGACTGGTGGGAGGGCCCGTACCCGACGGCCGGGATCGTCGCCGCGGCACGTGATGCAGACGTCGTCTTCGTCGTATCGCCGAACAACCCGACCGGGGCGACCGTCACTGGCGACGAGCTGCGAACGGTCGCCGAGGCAGCCCGGCTGGTCGTTCTTGACGCGGCCTATGCCGAGTTCTCAGACGAGGATCTCACCGCCATCGCCCTTGATCTCGACAACACGGTGATCGTCCGCACCCTCTCGAAGGCGTACGGTCTCGCCGGTCTTCGAATCGGCTACCTCCTGGGCCCACCCGACCTGATCGCGGAGATGGCTTCGTACGGCAGTCCGTACTCGGTGTCATCCCTGTCGGCTGCCATTGCTCTGGAGCGACTCGACCGGCTCGACGATCTGGACGACTTCGTCGAAGAGGTTCGATCCGAGCGGACCCGTCTCGCCGATCTGCTCGAATCTGTCGGGGTCCGATGCTTGCCATCGCAGGGGAACTTCGTTCTCGCACAGGTCGACAATCCGGGGTGGGTGGCGGACGCGTGCGGTGCACTCGGCGTCGGCGTGCGTCGTTTCGCCGGTCGCGGTGCCCTCGATCAATGGATCAGGATCACCGTTCCGGGGGATCCGAGCAGCTTTGCCCGTCTCGAGCACACGCTGAAGATCGCTATCTCGCCAGAGGCGATCCTCTTCGACCTCGACGGGGTCCTTATCGACGTGAGAGGGTCGTATCGACGGTCGATCATCGAGACCGCTGCCTCCTTCGGAGCGGCCGTGAGCGAACGAGACGTCGAGGAGGCCAAGGCTTCGCGTGGCACCAACGACGACTGGCAGCTCACCCACCAACTCATCACCGATCGCGGAGTTCAGACCACGTACGACGAGGTTGTCGGCCGCTTCGAGGAGTTCTACCAAGGATCTCCGAGGCGGCCCGGCCTCAAGCTCACCGAGCGACCGCTCGTCGACCAGTCCACATGGCGTCGATGGACGAGCGGCATCCCTGTCGGCATTGTGACCGGCCGACCCAGGAAGGATGCTGAGGAGGTGCTCGATCGATTCGGGTTCCTGGCAGATACCTCGATCCTCGTGACCAGGGAGGACGCTCCGCTCAAGCCTGATCCCGGACCTGTGCTGCTGGCGATGGAGCGACTGGACATCGAGCGCTCCTGGTTCGTTGGTGACACGCCCGACGACGTCGAAGCCGCCCGGTCTGCGGGTGCAGTCCCGATCGGCGTCATGGCACCGGGGACCAATCCACAACTCGCCGCCCGAGCACTGTCAAAGGCCGCACGAGTCCTCGCCCGAACCGTCGATCTGGAGGTACTACTCCCATGACCAGGACCGCAACACTCGACCGAAGAACAAACGAGACAGCCATCAGCGGACGGATCGATCTGGACGGCAACGGTTCGTCCGCCGTCGATACCGGGCTTGGCTTCCTTGATCACATGATCGTCACGCTCGCCAAGCACGCCGGATTCGATCTCGAGCTGAACGCGGTCGGAGACACCGTCGTCGACGACCATCACACCGTGGAGGACTGTGCCATCGTCCTTGGCCGTGGCATCACCGAAGCCCTCGGCGATCGGACCGGCATTCGGCGATTCGGATTCGCATACGCCGCCCTCGATGAGTCTCTGGTGCGCACCGTCGTCGATCTCTCCGGCCGCCCCTGGCCCGAGATCCACATCGACCTGGAAAGAGAACAGATCGGTGATGTCGCTACCGAGAACATCGTCCACTTCTTTCGAACCCTCGCAATCGAAGCGCGGATGGCGCTGCACGTCGACCTGATCCGGGGAGACAACGACCACCACCGGGCGGAAGCGGCGTTCAAGGCAACGGCCCTCGCATTGAGATCGGCGACAGAGGTCACGGGTGTCGAAATGCTCAGCACGAAAGGAACCCTCACATGAGCATCGACATCGGCATCGTTCGGACCGGTACCGCGAACACCGCCTCGGTGAACGCCGCGTTCCGGCGGCTCGGCGCCGAACCGAAGCCCGCAGGGACACCCGAAGGAATCAGGGAGGCCGACTACCTCGTGCTGCCGGGAGTGGGAGCGTTCGGTGCCGCCATGGAACACATCGACGACCAAGGGCTACGGGAGGCACTGGTGGATCGGATCGAGGATGGAAGACCGACGCTGGCCATCTGCCTCGGGATGCAGCTTCTGGGCGAGAAGAGCGATGAAACCCCGCACATCTCCGGTCTCGGTGTTGTTCCGGAGAGCGTCACCCGACTCCCCCAGGACCTCATCGTGCCGCAACTAGGGTGGAATCGAGTGGCACCCGATCCCACGAGCCGCTTCCTCGAGCCCGGGTGGGCGTACTTCGCCAACTCCTACAAGCTTGCGAGTGTGCCGGACGATTGGATCGGCGCCCGAACCGAGTACGGGGGTGAATTCGTCTCGGCGATCGAGCGTGGCGACGTGCTCGCCTGCCAGTTCCACCCGGAACTCTCAGGGGCATGGGGAGCGGACCTACTTCGCCGTTGGCTCGACGGTTCGGGGGACCGATCCTGATGGCTGCCCCGAGACTCATCCCCTGTCTCGACGTGAAGGATGGACGCGTCGTCAAGGGCATACGTTTCCAGGACCTGCGGGATGCCGGCGATCCCGTCACCCAGGCCTCGACATATCAACAGCAAGGAGCAGATGAGATCGTCATCCTCGACGTGTCGGCCACGCCCGAGGGCAGAGGCCACGCAGTGGAAACAACGTCGAGCGTGCGTCGGGTCCTGTCGATCCCACTGACCGTGGGGGGAGGGATCCGAAAGGTCGAGGACGCGGCCGTTCTGCTGGAAGCCGGCGCCGACAAGGTCGCCATCAACACTGCAGCCGTCCAGCGACCGGAACTCATCGACGAGCTCGCCCGGCGCTTCGGTTCGCAATGCACGGTTCTGGCCGTTGATGCGGCGCGCCTGGCAGACGGTGGTTGGGAGGTCGTCGTCAACGGGGGCCGAACCCGCACGGGCTCGGATGTCGAGCGATGGGTCCGCTCCGCTGCCGCTCGCGGCGCAGGCGAGATCCTGCTCACGAGCTGGGACCGGGACGGCACGCGGTCCGGCTACGACCTCGAACTCGTCGAGGCCGTCACAACGGCGATCAACATCCCTGTCATCGCCTCCGGCGGGGCCGACAACGCAGACCACCTCGAGGAGGCAATCTCATCCGGGGCAACGGCGGTGCTCATCGCTTCAATCCTGCATGACGGAGTCACCACGGTCGGATCGCTGAAGCGGCAGCTCATCGCGAAAGGAACGGTGGTACGGCCATGATCATTCCATCCATCGACCTGGTTGGAGGTCGCGCCGTCCAACTCATAGGCGGCGAAGCAGAGGCGATCGACGCCGGCGATCCGGTCCCGATCCTGCGACGTTTCAGCATCGCCGGGGAGGTCGCCGTGATCGACATCGATGCAGCTCGCGGCGAAGGCACCAACGAGGCCATCATCCGTGACCTGTGCCGACGGGCACCGATACGGGTGGGAGGCGGAATCCGCGACGCGCAGACCGCCCTCGCATGGCTCGACGCCGGCGCGTCGAAAGTGATCATCGGCACGGCAGCCGCACCGGAGCTGCTCTCCCAACTGCCCGCCGATCGAGTGATCGCTGCCCTCGATTCCCGTGACGGACGGGTGGTCACGCACGGCTGGCGCACGAACACCGCCGAATCCGTACTCACCAGGATCGCCGAGTTGAAGGATCTGGTTGGAGGATTCCTCGTGACGTTCGTCGAACTCGAAGGTCGGATGGGCGGCACCGACCTCGACCGTGCGCTCGATGTGGTCACCGCCGCCGGTGAGGCGAGAGTCACGATCGCAGGGGGGATCACGACCACAGATGAGATAGCGGAGATCGATCGCCTCGGAGCGGACGCTCAGGTCGGGATGGCGCTCTACTCAGGTGAGTTCAGCCTCGCCGATGCGATCGCTGCACCGCTCACATCGGAGCGGCCCGATGGGTTGTGGCCGACCGTCGTTGTGGATGAATCGGGCGCTGCTCTCGGGCTCACGTGGTCGAGCGCAGAGAGCCTCGACCACGCGGTCGAACAGCAGAGAGGCATCTACCAGAGCCGGAAACGCGGTCTGTGGGAGAAGGGAGCGACCTCAGGGGCGACACAGGATCTCCTGGGAATCGCTGTCGATTGCGACCGCGACGCCCTGCGTTTCACGGTCCGTCAGCGTGGCAGCGGCTTCTGCCACCTGGGTACCCGCTCCTGCTGGGGCGACGACGGTGGCATCGGCCAGCTCTCCCGCCGCCTCGAACTGTTGGCCCGAGAACCGGAGCCGGGGTCGAACACCGTCCGACTGCTGAGCGACGCCGGTCTTCTGGGAGCGAAGCTCCGTGAAGAAGCTGATGAACTGGCCGCCGCGTCTTCCCGCGGGGATGTAGCAGCGGAAGCCGCCGACGTGATCTACTTCACGCTCGTCAAGGCCGTGGCGGCCGGCGTCGGCGTCGGGGATATCGAGCGAGAACTCGATCGACGCGCCCTCAAGGTGAGACGCCGACCGATGGAGAGAAAACAGGGGTACAACACATGACCAGACTCCAGCAGGTCGATGCAGATCAGATGATCGGGGGTCGCCGCTCTCCGGTCGACGCTGCCACGCTCGACGGAGCAGCAGTAATCGTCGAGGATGTCCGATCACGAGGTGAAGCAGCTGTTCGTGAGCACAGCGAACGGTTCGGGGATCTCTCCCCTGGCGATCCGATTGTCTTGGACCGCAGTCTTCTCGATGCCGCTCTCGACGAACTCGAGCCGTCGTTCGGAAGGCTGCTTACACGAGTCGCAGGGAGGATCGAAAGGTTCGCCCGTGAGCAACGAGCGTGCCTTCTCGACCTGGACACAGAAGTTGTCGGCGGCCGCGCAGGCCATCGCTGGCTTCCTGTGAACACGGCTGGGGCGTACGCACCCGGTGGTCGCTACCCGCTGCCGTCATCGGTGCTGATGACCGTGATCCCGGCACGGGTCGCCGGTGTCGATCGTGTGTGGGTCGCGTCGCCTCGTCCAACCCTGGTCACCCTCGCTGCGGCCGCGGTCGCCGACGCCGACGGATTGCTGGCCATCGGCGGGGCCCAGGCAATCGCAGCCCTTGCATTCGGAACGTTCTCACCACCAAGCGACGTCGTCGTAGGGCCGGGGAACCGCTGGGTAACAGCAGCCAAGAAGCACCTCTACGGAGAGATCGGCATCGACGGATTGGCGGGCCCGAGTGAGATCGTCGTCGTCGCCGACGCCGCGGCCGACCCGCGCCTGGTCGCGGCCGATCTCCTTGCACAGGCTGAGCACGATCCCGACGCTCTGCCGATCCTGGTCACCGATTCACCAGAGGTGCTCCCACAGGTGGAGCGGATCCTCACCGTCGAGTTGGCGTCGCTTCCGACGGCCGACGTGGCCGCACCGGCAATCAACGGTGGGTACGCGGTCGTGGTGAGCGACATGGGCGAAGCGGTGGATCTGTGCGACCGTATCGCACCGGAGCACCTGGCGCTTCACGTGGAGAATCCTGGCAACATGACCGAGCGCCTGTCGTCATATGGGTCGCTGTTCATCGGCGCCACCAGCGCAGAGGTATTCGCCGACTACGGCGCCGGGCCGAATCACGTGCTCCCGACCGATGGCGGCGCACGGTTCCAGTCCGGACTATCGGTGACAACCTTCCTCAAGGCGCCCACGTGGCTGACGCTCGCCGATCCGGGTGCGACCGCACGAGACTCCGCCCGTCTCGCTCGCCTGGAGGGCCTCGAAGCCCACGCGAGGGCAGCCGAGCTTCGAATGTAGGCCCTCCGCGTCGCCACGAGTCACGTCCGTTCCCCCCATATAGTGGTCGATGTGAGAGCGAAGCACCGCAGCGGTACCACAGCTCCCGAGACCCCCTTGGGCCACTCATCGGGCATCGTGCGCGTCGCCTGTCTCACCGGGCGCGGACTGTGAGTCGGAGCGCGGTCGGCGTCGCCCTGGCCACCGTCGGCGCGATCATCTTCGGGGTGAGCGCCACGCTCGTGGGGTTCGTCATCGAAGACATCGACCCCTTCCAACTCGCGTCACTCCGAATTGCAGTCGCCGGCCTCGTCCTGTTGCCGTGGGCAATCGTTCACCGGACCGCCATCTTGCGAGCACCGTTCCTGGTCGCACTGGTCGGCGTGTTGCAGATCGTGCTCAACGGGGGGCTCTACATCGCGATCGATCGGATCGGGGTCGGGCCGGCCGTTGGCCTTGAGTTCCTCGCTCCTATTCTCGTCGTGACGTGGGACCGGGTGGCGGGTCACGCTCATCCACGGCCGCTCACCTGGGCTGCCGTCGTGACCGCTGTCATTGGTGTGGCCCTCTTGGTCCAGATCGGTGATCTGGACAGCCTCGACATGGTCGGGTTGCTCGCGGGCCTCGCAGCGGCGGTCGGCCTTGCCATCTACCTTCGCCTTGCCCAGCACACCGGGGCAATCGTGGGCGGATTCCCACTCGCGGCAGGAGCCATCACGATCGGAGGCGCCGTCGGCTTCGTCGTTGCCCGCCCATGGTCGATGTCGATTCCGTCTGACCCCGTAGTCATCTGGTCGATAGTCATTCTGGGCACGATCGCATTCGCTCTCCCACTCTCGATGGAGATCGCGGCGCTTTCGCGTGTGCCGGCCCGGATCATTGGAGTCATCATCACGATCGAGCCCGTGGCGGCAGCGATCACGGCATGGATATTCCTCGACCAATTGTTGGAAGCGTCCCAGATCGTCGGTCTCGTCCTCATCGTCATCGCCGTAGGGGCGGTCTCGCTCACAGCGTCATCGAGTCGACCCGA
The DNA here is from genome assembly GCA_964632475.1 of uncultured Acidimicrobiaceae bacterium. GTDB lineage: Bacteria > Actinomycetota > Acidimicrobiia > Spongiisociales > UBA5794 > JAHEEL01. Next base: position 11,533 of record CAZWDQ010000007.1, on the reverse strand, counting down.
GTCGGCGGTCATCGCAGAAGCGTCCTGAGCCGGGATTTGCCGGTCATGTCGTTGCGGCCTCGTGTTTCTGTCACTCCCCCCTATTACGGTCGAGAAGAGTTGGTGGGAGGACCGAAGGGAGTCGAGATGGATGTCGGCACACAAGCGTGGATCGATCAGGAGGACGCCCATGTCGCGGCGACCGTCCGTCGCCACGGCTGGCTCATCCGGTACGTCGGTGGCGACACCTGTAGTAGACCCGGATGTGACTGTCCGCCGTCCGATGGCCCTCCGTTCGCATACACGGTCGGACTATTCGGTCTCGCCCACGCCGAACTGTTGATCTTCGGTGTGCCTCCGGAGACGGCAAGCGCAGTTCTCAACGACCTCGGAGAGCGTGTTCGCTCCGGCGAGGCGCTGATGCCGGGTGATCTCATCACGTTCGATGAGTGGCCACACCGCATCATCCCGGAACCGGTTCCCAACCCGGGCGAGATCGTGTTCGATGCCAATCGGTACTACCAGCGACCGGACGAATTCTCGGTACAGGTACTCCAACTCACCTACGACGACACCGAGGGGAGATTCCCGTGGGAGGAAGGCTACGCGGCCCCCGAGATGCAGCCCAGACCGGGGGCGTTTACGGCTTGACCACGCCCGGTCTCACGCCGTATTGGGTCTTCGACCCACTGCTAGCCTCGCCGGTATGAACGCTTCGACTGCAGGCCTGCGCCGCACTTCCCTCTTCGATTGGCATCAGAGCCACGGAGCCACTCTCGTCGATTTTGCCGGCTGGGAAATGCCCGTCCAATACGAGACTGGGCCCATCGCCGAGCATCTCGCGACTCGCCGCGGCGCCGGACTCTTCGACGTCTCGCACATGGGTCGCTATCGCTTCGCCGGTCCCGGTGTGTTGGATCACCTCGGCCGGGTCCTCAGCAACGACCCACGAGGTTTGAGCGTGGGTGAAGCGCACTACGCCTTCCTCGGCAACGAGACGGGCGGCGCAGTCGATGACACCTATCTGTACTGCATCGGCGACGATGACTACTTGCTCGTCGTGAACGCCGACAACCGGGAGAAGGACTGGGATTGGATTGCGGCCCGCGCCGTCGACGGCTCCGACATGGTTGACGTGAGCGACGACCTCGGGATGATCTCCCTCCAAGGGCCGGATTCGACGGATGTCCTCCGAGAAGCGTTCGGTGACATCCAGCTACCTGAGAACAAGCGCAACCAGTTGTGCGTCTCCGACGTCGATGGCCGCCCGGTCGTCATCGCCCGCACGGGGTACACAGGAGAGTCGACGGCGTTCGAGCTGTTCCCGAAGGCGGACTTCACCGTCGAGCTATGGGAGCGACTCGTCGCTGCCGGAGGCGTTCCGAATGGACTGGCAGCACGGGACTCCCTACGACTCGAATCCGGACTGCCCCTCTACGGCCATGAACTCGGTCCCGACATCGACGGGAGCGACATCCCGATCTTCGCCAATTCGCTTGCAACGTGGGGGGTTCGGGGCCCGGGCGGTGAGTTCATCGGACACGCCGACCTCGACCGTCAACGCGCTGAGTACGAAGCGATCAAGAGAGACGAGCTGGATACGCCGATCGACGAGCGACGCCTCACTCACCTCGTGCAACCGATCGCCGTGTTCGATGGTCGCAAGCCCTTGCGTGCCGGATATCGTCTGTTCCTCGACGGTGAGCCGGCCGGCTACGTTACGTCGGGTACAAGCGTTCCGTACGCACAGTTCGAAGGATCCGGTGTCGATGCGGTGCCAGGCGAAGAACACGGTCTGCGTCCCGTCGGGCTTGCCCTCGTTCGATCCGACATCCGATATCGCTCGGATGTCCCCGTCGTATTCGAGGTCGTCGACGCCCGCGGCCGGTCGAGCAACGCCGAACTGGTCCAGCGGAACGTGTGGCCGACCGCGCCGTTCGTGCGCCCCTATCCGGGATTCGAGGCGAAAGAACCGGGAGCGATTCTGGATACCGATGACCTCGCGACCGCCGCCGCCCGCCTCCGCCAAGACAGCGACGCCAATACCAAGTGGCGACGGGAAGCATGCATCAATCTCATCCCGTCCGAACAGTGCACGTCCTCGTTCGTCGATGCGCTCTGTCGTGAGGACCCGGCCGGCCGCTACAACGAGCACAACCGGCTCAAGGCGCTCGGGCCGAATGCCGGCGACGTTCGCTACTACCAGGGAACCGGCTTCATCACGGAGAAGGAGGAGGATCTCAAGGCGGCGATGCGTGCATTCTTTGGATGCACCCAGGTCGAGCCGAGGGTGATCAGCGGCCAGATGGCCAACGACGCCGTCTACGACGCCCTCAAGCAATTCAGGAATCGGTTCCACAGTCGGCGCGCTCCTCAGCTCCTCGAACGGGTCCTCGTCCACGGCCTGAACAAGGGTGGCCACCTGAGCGCGCAGATCGGCGGGGCGCTCAAGAACTACGTTGCAATCGATCCCCGAACGGAGCGACCCGCCGTCGAGCAATTCCCGATGCGAAGCGACCTCCCGTTCGCCATCGACATCGAGGCGACCAAGGAGCTGATCGCAGAGACAAACCCGACGTTGATCGTCTTCGGTCGCAGCGTGATCATCCACAAAGAGCCGGTCGCTCCGATTGCAGCGTTCGTCCACGAGCTCTACGGCGTCGACAATCCCGACCGGCCGCTCATCATGTACGACGGGGCCCACGTGCTCGGCTTGCTTGGCCCGCAATTCCAGGATCCTCTTGCCGAGGGCGCCGACGTCGTGACCGGCTCGACGCACAAGAGCTACTTCGGCCCGCAACGCGGCGTGATCCTGAGCAACGTCGAACCGGGATCACCGTTCGAGGGGTTCTGGCGTCACGTCGAGTCCCGGACGTTCCCCGGGCACGTCAGCAACCACCACCTTGGCACGCTGCTCGGGTTGCTCGGCGCAACCTACGAGATGCTCGAGTATCGGGATCAGTACCCGCTGCAGGTCATCGCGAATGCCCGGGCATTCGCTGCTGCTCTGGTGAACGAAGGCCTCACCCTCGAAGGCGATCCCGCCAACGGGTTCACCGATACTCACCAGGTGGTTCTGCGCGTGTCTCGAGCACAGGGCATACGACTCGCCGACACTCTGGAGCAGAACAACGTCATCACGAACTCGCAGGCACTTCACGACGACCCGAGCTTCACAGCTGCAAGCGGCATCCGCATGGGGACGTCGGAGATGACCCGATACGGAATGGTCGAGTCCGACTTCGAAGAGCTCGCACCGCTCATTGCAGAGATCGCTCGCGACGGCGACCGTCAGCCCGACGGCCACTGGGCCGACAGTGTCACGGCGTTCCGGAGCCGTTTCCGCGAGATGGGCTTCTCCCTGTAGCGAATCGTTGATAGGTAATACGGTCATCGACAGAGCTCCGAGTTGTACCCGGCCGACGCTGGTGAGGCGCATCGACGTCGCGGAACGACGTCGACCGTCGCCCTAACATGAGCCGCTAGCGAGCAGGAGCATCGACACGAGAATCGTCATCGCCGGCTGCGGGAGAGTCGGCAGCGACCTGGCGCTGCACATGGCCGAGGAAGGCCACGATGTGTCGATCATCGACGATCGCCCCGGCAAGCTAGAAGCCTTGGGAACGACGTTCAACGGGACGACACACTTCGGTCGATCGATCGATATCCGCCTGCTCAAAGAGGCAGGGATCGAGTTCGCCGATGCGTTCGCGGCGGTCACCGACTCCGACAACATAAATGTGATGTCGGCGCAACTTGCCAAGCAAGTTTTCGGCGTCCCCCGCACGCTTGCGCGCCTTGACGATCCCGGACGTGCGGACTCGTATCGAGCGCTTGACATCTCGTATGTGGCCGGGGCGCAACTCACGGCGAACGTGATCTTCGAACGACTTGTCGACGAGGAATTTGCATATCACGTCACCTTCTCAGGGGGTGACGTCGAGGTCGTTGAGATGACACTCGGATCGAAGGCCGACGGCCTAGCGGTCAAGGACTTGGAGGTTGAGAGTCAACTCCGGGTTGCCGCCGTGCGGCGTGGCGACCAGACCTACATACCCGGATCATCATTCAAACTGCAGAACAACGATCTCGTCGTCGCCGCCACGCGACTCGGCGTACGCGATCGTGTGCACCGATACCTCCGATCGGCGGATTCAACATGAGGGTGGCGCTCATCGGAGGCGGCAAGGTTGGATCATTCCTGGCCCGGGAACTGGTATCGACGGGGAACCTCGTGGCCGTCATCGAGGCGCGAGAGGATCGAGCCCAGGCAATTGCCGACGACGTCGGCGCGATCGTTATCCACGGCGACGGCACCAACGTCGCAAGACTCGAGTCAGCGTCCGTCAAGGACGCTGACTGGCTTCTAGCGGTCACCGGTCTTGACGAAGTCAACCTCGTAGCCTGCGAACTCGGGCGCACACTGGGAGCGAAGCGTGTCTTGGCCCGTCTCAACAATCCCTGGAATCGTCCGACCTTTGACGCGCTCGAGATCCCCGTGGTCGGGATTACCGACCTCGTGGTGCAAGTGATGTCGCAAGAAGTCGCAACGTCCCAACTCCAGCGCATTGCCCTCCTTGGAAAGGGTCAGCTGTCGCTCTTAGAGTTCGACATTCCGGCGGGTTTCGTCCCGCTTGAATTGCGAGATCTCGAACTCCCAGCGCCGTCGATCGTCGCCGTCGTGCTGAGGGAAGACCACGCAATCGTGCCGGAGGCAACAACACGTCTCCTCCCTGGGGACCGCATCACCGCGATCACAACCATCGCACAGGAAGCCGAACTCCACCGGATATTCGCTCCGAACGGTGACCAGACATGAAACGTGCCCACGGTCGCCGCATTCGAGGGATACCGTCCGATGTCGGCGGGGCAGCGCTCGCGTTTCTCTTCGAGATCATCATCGTTGTCGGCCTCGCCGCCGCCGCCCTCCTCATCGCCGCTGTCGTAATCGCTGTGAACTGAGGTGCTGATCAGACCAGACCGTGAGGATCTACGGATCGTCGGCTTCGCCCTCGGACGGATCTTCACGGTCATCGCTGTCGCGAGCCTCCTCCCCCTCACCTGGGCTGTCCTGGGCAGGGAATGGCACCCGTTCGCATCGTTCCTCCTGATGATCGGTGTCTTCGCGTTCCTCGGACAGCTCGGGTTGCGATATCCGCCGTCGAACGAACGCCTCGACTGGAGTCATGGAATGGTCGTCGTGGCTCTGACCTGGCTTGCGGTGCCAGCGATCGGATCGATTCCTTTCATCTTCTCCGGCCATTACGGAGGACCCATCGATGCGATGTTCGATGCGATGTCCGGCCTGACGACGACGGGACTCTCCCTTGTGCAAGATCTCGACCACATGGCACCATCGCTGAACTTCTGGCGCCACCTGCTCCACTTCCTCGGTGGGCAGGGCATCATCATTGCTGCGCTCGTGCTCTTCGCCGGGGGCGGCGGCCTCACCTTGTACTACGGCGAAGCACGCGACGAACGGATCCTGCCGTCCGTCCAATCCACAGCGCGGTTCATCTGGTCCGTGGCCCTGGTTCATCTCGTTGCGGGCGTTCTCGTGCTGGGTGTCATCGCCCATCAGGTGCTCGGCTTCGAATGGAAGCGCGCCTTCTTCCACGCTCTGATGGTCTTCTTCGCCGCGTTCGACACCGGTGGGTTCACTCCACAGTCGACGAGTCTCGGCTACTACCACTCGGGCATCTTCGAGTTCGCTGCGACCGTTCTGATGGTTGCCGGTGCGATGTCGTTCGGTCTCCACTACGCGCTCTGGCGAGGGCCTCGTCTAGCGCTGATCAAGAATCTCGAGACCCGCACGATCTTGACGACGTTCACGTTCACGATGATGCTCACGATGGTCGGCCTCGGAGCTGCGGGGATCTACACATCCGTGCAGGGACTCACGCGTCAAGGCTTCTTCCAGATCATCTCGGCACACAGCGGCACCGGATTCTCAACAATCCCGTCGAGCGAGCTGGCGATGTGGGGTGGCCTCGCTTTTGCCGGAATGGCGGTCGCGATGGCCCTGGGAGGGATGGCATCGTCAACTGCAGGCGGGATCAAGTCCTTGCGCGTCGGGCTGACGGTCAAGGCCGTCACCAACCAGACGAAGCAACTCCTCCTCCCGGAAGGTGCCGTCGTCAGTACCCGATACTTCCAGTCGGGTCGAAAGCGACTCACGCCTGAACTCGCCCAGTCTGCAATGACGGTCGCTCTCCTCTACGTGGCTCTCTTCCTCCTCGGTGCCGGTGTTGCTCTCGGCTACGGGTACGGCTTCCAGGAGGCGCTCTTCGAATCGGTGAGCGCCGGCGCCTCGGTTGGGCTTTCCGTTGGCATCACCGAACCAGCGATGCCCATGCTGCTCAAGCTCACGTACATGTTCCAGATGTGGGCGGGTCGCCTCGAGTTCGTGGCGGTGTTCGCTCTCTTCGGCTTCATCTACGCATGGGTGAGGGGGAAGTGACGTGAATCGCAGGTCTCCGCACTCCCGGCGGCGCGATGTGATCCGCCTTGCGCTGGTGGTTCTCATATTCATGTCACTACTTGCTCTCCCCGGGACCGCACTCGCCCGGGGCAGCGAGCTAGTGCCCGTCTCGCAACTCGTGGATGATGGTGCCCGCTTCGACAACACCGAGATCACCGTCGAAGGAGAACTTGTCGGCGACTACGGATTCAGAAACGACGGCTTCATGTGGACACAGATCAACGACGACTCATACGCCCGTGACGCTCTGGTCGACGGCGGTCCTCGCACCGGTACCAACGTGGGAGTCGGCGTTCGGATGCCCTCGGCCCTCGGCGAGGGTCTTGATCCGGTGGGCGGGTATCGACTGGAGGGCCCGCTTGTGCAACTCACCGGCATCTGGCGCTATCACGATCCGGATCGAGGCGGCGAGTCCTATCTCGAGGTCGGTGAGCTCGTCGTCGTCGGAGGTGGTCGTCGCCTCGAGGAAGGACCCGATTGGGCGGTACTCGCCCTCGGCGTTCTGCTCCTCATCACCTCCGTCGTCATGTGGCGACAGCATCGCCGCGTTGTGGTCGGCGGGCGTTGACGTGGGGTCGACTGCGGGACGGCAACGTGGATTCTCCGCCAGCCGTAGCGATCTCCGGTGGCATCCAACGGGTCTATCCTGAGTCGGTGTTCAAAGATCTCACCATCCGAACAGTTGCTCTCACCGGTGTGATGCTGCTACTCCTCACCGCCTGCAGCGGCGAGAGCCGTCCCTCGGTCGAAGAGTGGCAGCCCACGTGGCAAGGCGTCGTGACCGGTTTTCCCACTCCCGAGATGCTCGGCGAACCCCCAGATCGCGCGGTGTGCAGCCACGCCTTGGGCGTGCTCCGTTCAGAGTCCAGCGATCTGATTCCGACGCCGGACCTTGCGATCGACGACGTTGTCACCGATTGGTTGAAGATCGCCGAAGACACTGTATTCGAGTGTCCTCCATCGAATCAGACGATCCCGAATCTGGAGTACGCCTACGGAGAGTTGGCACGACTTGAGGCCGAAGTCGCCGTGGTTCTCGCCATCGACACTGAAAGCGGTTGATCGACAACCCGATTCTCAAGGCTGCGACCACCACAGAATCGCAGCAAGCAGCCCGATGACGCCCAACGAGATCGCCGACCCCAGGAGTGCTCCTCGTCTGAAGCCGGGGATGCGGGCGATGCCATAGCCGATCCAGCCGACCATCGCGACGAGTGCGGCGACGAGAACCCACAGGAACGCCGTCTCCGGATCGGGAAGGAACGTGCTGACGATGCCACTGGCCACCCACGGGACCACAGCGATGCCGAGGCCCGACAGCCATCCCAAGGCTTTTCCGTCCCCTATCCGGGCACTTCGCCGTTCCCCATCATCCATTTTGCCATATTGAGTCACCGCGTGATCCCCGCAAGGGGCCGAATGGCCTCTTCTCAACCGTGCTGATTCATTGCTCAACGCCACACTGGTCGTGCTCCTCGCGAGGGCAGGAAGTCGGTACGCTGCCTATACCAAATTGCGAGGTGGGAAACGTGGAGTATGTGGATCTCGGGCCGTTCCCCCGGGCTGGGGGCCATGCGGACGCAATGGCTCTCGACGCAGCAGATCCGTTGGGGACGTTCGCACACCGCTTTGTGCCGGTGGAGCCAGGTTTGATCTATCTCGATGGGAACTCCCTCGGGCGACTCCCGCTGTCGACCGTGTCGCGAGTCCGAGACGTCGTGGATCACGAGTGGGGTGAGCGGCTCATCCGATCCTGGCCCGAGCGATGGTGGGACCTCGCCGACACCATCGGCAACGACATCGCCGGACTCATCGGGGCCGACCCCACCGAAGTGATCGTCACCGATTCAACATCGGTCTCCCTCTTCAAACTCACCGTTGCGGCGTTGCGGGCCCGCCCTGGTCGCAACCGCATCATCACCGATGACCTGAACTTCCCAACGGATGCCCACGCAACAGGTTCCGCTGCCGATCTCATCGGTGGTCGGGAGATCGTGACGGTTCCATCGAGAGACGGTGTGGTCGGACCCGTCGACGACATCATCAACGCGCTCGATAGCAACACTGCTCTGCTCACTCTCTCTCACGTCGTGTTCAAGAGCGGCTTCCTGTATGACATAGAGCATCTCACGCGAGCCGCCCACGACGTCGGGGCATTGGTGCTGTGGGACCTCAGCCACTCGGTTGGAGTGGTGCCGATCGACCTGGAAGCGACCGGTGCCGACCTCGCCGTTGGCTGCACGTACAAGTATCTGAACGGCGGTCCCGGCTCGCCTGCGTTCATCTACGTCAACTCCCTGGTCGATGCTCAGATCGAGAACCCCGTCTCCGGCTGGTGGGGACATGAAGACCCGTTCTCGTTTGATCTCACGCACACGCCGGCACCGTCCATCCGCCGATTCCAGACCGGAACCATGCCAATCCTGTCCCTCGTGGGCGTCGAGACGGGCGTTGGTCTCACAGCAGAGGCCGGGGTCGAGAACCTCCGAACGAAGTCGATCGGTCTCTCTGAGTTCTTCCTCCAGCAGAGTCGAATCCGCCTCGAAGCTCTTGGGTTCGAACTCGCCTCCCCCACCGACGCGGCACAGCGCGGTTCACACGTCTCCCTACGTCACCCGGACGGTTGGAGGGTCGTGCAGGCGATGATCCGGCACGGGAAGATGATCCCCGACTTTCGCGATCCGGACAGCATCCGCTTCGGTTTTGCACCGCTGTACACGAGCTACCTGGAAGTCCACACAGCGGTTGAGCGCATCACCAGGCTCATGGCTGCGGGCCTCCATCTCGAATACGACGACAGGCGCGGGTCGGTCACCTGACGCTCCCAGCGATGCGACATCGGTCCGCCGACACCCAAGAGGGGATTCTGATCGCCGGGACTACGATCATCGGTCATGACGAAACGCGACCGATGGGCAGCGGACGACATTCTCGAGGATTTCCGGAAGCGGGAGTACGTCGTCCTCGAGGTCCGCGATCGAATGACCCTCACGCACACGGGGTCTGGATTCACCGGCACGGTGGTTGAGTTCGCTCAGGGCGGGCAGGTGGTGTTGGAGGACAAGTGGGGCGAGTGTCGACCGTTCCCAGCGCATGACGGAGCCTTCATGCACAACGGCGTTCGCGTCGCTATGAGAGCACCGGCCGCCGCCCCACAACGTGCCCGGAGGTTCACCGCCTCGGGATCAGTCGAAGCCGACAACTCTCGCGCTGGCGTTGCCAGAGCAAGCCGAATCTGGGTCGAAGGCATCCACGACGCTGAGCTCATCGAGAAGATCTGGGGTGACGATCTCAGGGAGGCGGCGATCGTGGTCGAGCCGTTGCACGGGGCCGACGACCTGCTCTCTGCCGTCGCCCAGTTCCAACCTGGTCCCAGCCGGAGGCTCGGTGTTCTCCTCGATCATCTGGTTGAGGGATCGAAGGAGACCCGAATCGCACAGAGCGTCGAGCATGCGGACGTCCTGATTCTGGGCCATCCCTACATCGATATCTGGCAAGCGATCAAACCCGGCACCATCGGCATCGCCGGCTGGCCAGAGGTGCCTCACGGCCAGCCCTGGAAAGAAGGAGTCATCGAGAGGCTCGGCCTCGATCTCGACTCAGGTGTCTTCTGGATGAAGGTCCTCGAATCCGTGTCTTCGTACGCGGATGTCGAGATGCCACTCGTCAACGCCGTCGAACAACTCATCGACTTCGTCACCGTCAACGACGCGGAACGCTGACCTGAGACGTCATCCGTTGGGGTCGAGAGATGGCTCCAGGATCACAACGGCAGTTTCATCGGACCGTAGCGCGGCGTACCCATCCAGGTTCGTGTCGATCTCTCGCCACCGAGCCCACAATCGCGACCGTTCCTCTCCCTCTGCTGCCCGCCCCCTGACCCTGCGTCTGCCCCCGACGAGATCGACGCTGACTTCGGGATCCGCTTGGAGGTTGAGCCACCACAAAGGCTCGCCGTCGGCCCAGCCGTTCATGGCCATGGTGACCAGGTTCGGACCATCATCGAAGTAGCCGAGGATCACGCTCCGCTCCTCGCCGGAGCGACGCCCCGTGGTCGTGAGACGCATCATTCCCCAGCGATTCGCCTTCGCACGCCTGAGTCCGACTCGGCCGCCGGTAACGCGGTACAAGTAGCGATGCGTGGACCAGGCGAGCCGAACGAACCACCGCGGAGGAAGCCATGCCCGCTTCTTACCGTCATCTGACATCGTCTGCTCCTCTGTGATGCCGTCTGGTCAAGACTAGCCTGGGCGCGCCGCGCCTTACTCACTCCGACGGAGGTCGTCCCGGAACGAGATCAACGTGCGATGAGGTGCCCCACTGTCGACATTCCCGTGAGCGAAGTGCGGGAAGTCGCACTTTGCCTGCTGCCAACTGGCTCGCGTGATGTTCAGTTCGATGCGGAGGGCAAGCTGCCGGAGGGTGACCTCACGATCCTCTACGAGTTCAAGGTGACGGGGAAGGCCGAGCCGCTCAAGGGCAACGGCACGCCGGGCGTGGGAACCCTGTACGTCAACGGTGCCAAGGTTGGATCGGTCGACATGGATGTCACCGTGCCATTCCTCTTCAGCATCGAAGGAATCATTATCGGTCATGACTACGGCGACAGCGTCGACCACGACAAACCGACGTTCCCCTTCACCGGCACTATCAAGCAGGGTCACGTGCGATCTCTCCGGCGACGCCATCAGGGATGCCGAGGCGATGGCTCGTCACACGATGTCGAAACAGCGAGCGTGATGAGCTGACGGAAACGTGTCCTGACGAGTCTTGGAGCGACGGGCACTGAGAGTCCGTACGCGCGACCGGCCGCCTCCGCACGCAGCGGGTGCGCCGAGGCGTCTCATGCGGCACAAGACGAACCGTGCCGCATGGAACGGATCGGAGCTGCCGTTGTGGGCCAACACCGGAGACGCGACACCTCGGACTGCTCGGAAGCGACCTACAACAGATCCTCGGCCGCCACCGCCGTTCTCGGATCCGCTTTGGACAGGCCAACGATGCCGAAATAGAACAAAGGAACCAGGGCGTACAGCAGGAGGCTGAGCCACGGCAGCCACACCGCGACGAGCA
>CAZWDQ010000006.1:39359-46511 GCA_964632475.1 uncultured Acidimicrobiaceae bacterium | reverse complement strand
ACATCGGCGGACAGAACTACGAGCTTCCGCCCGAATTCGATCCGGCGGTCCATCGATTTGTGCTCGTATGGTGCCTGCGGTTCTCCACCCCGTTCGCAGCTGCGCCACTGGCGTAACGCTCAGGGCGGAGCCGCAGATGCTGGAGGCCCCGATGATCCCAACGGATCCGATCGCGAGGCCGATGAGGCCCGGCCACTTCCGGTGGTTGCCATCGAGCGCGCCTCCTGTCGGGGGTCGAACGGTGCCCGCACGCGGTCGAGTCAACCCCGCGGTTGAACCTGCAAGGTTGCAGCCCAAGCCGCCGACCCGCTGCATGCGCCGACGGTAACCACCCGGGATGTGCATCTCGGCCTCGCGCAGCCGGATCCTGTGGAATACTGCGGGTGCAATGCGAGAACGGAAGGGTCGGTGAACCCCATGGCGGTTGGATATGAGGGCCCAACTCGGGCACTTCAGGCCTATGAGCGTCTGGTGGCCCGAAGCCCCGATGTCGAGCGCAAGGGGGCGAGCGTGCCGTACACGTCGCTGAACGGCCACATGTTCAGCTTCCTCGACAAGGACGGGACGATGGCGCTCCGGCTTCCGGGCAAGCAGCGCGAGGCGTTCGTCGCTGCGTACAACACTGCCCTCGCGGAGCAGCACGGACGCGTGATGAAGGAGTTCGCCGTCGTGCCCGATGCGCTGCTGGTCAACACTGACAATCTTCAGGCGTGGTTCGTTGCCAGCCATGCCTGGATCGGTACGCTGAAGCCGAAGCCAACCAAGCGACGAAGTTCGTCGTAGCTCAACAGAGACTCGGTCGGCATCGACCCCGGTTCTTCACCCGTTCGGCCATCACGAAGAGCGACCGGTGGAACCACACGGACGTCCTCGTAGCTTCGATGCGGATCGCGGCTACCCCGACCGGCGCCGAATGACGATGCGGGCGCCCGAACACCACTCTACGTCGGCGCGTACCTGGTGGGGTGATGTCCTTCGCACGCTCGAAGGAGGGGCATGTGGTCCCTAGCTGTGACAACCGGGGATGTTGAGGCTGGCGGCGGAACATGCGGTGTACGCTCACCACATGAGTGACACATATACGGTCGTACGCACAGCGACGATCGAGGCACCAGCTGAAGCCATCTACGCCCGCGTTGTTGACTTCCATCGGTGGCCAGCCTGGTCTCCGTGGGAAGATCTCGATCCGAACCTGCAACGGACATACTCCGGTCCCGATTCGGGACCGGGAGCGACCTACGCGTGGTCCGGGAACCGCAAAGCGGGCGAAGGCCGGATGGAGATCACTGAGGCGATTGAACCCTCGCGGGTAACGATCGCCCTGGAGTTCCTCAAGCCGTTCAAGTCGAGCAGCACCACCACATTCGATCTGACACTCAAAGGCGACACCACCGAGGTCGTGTGGACGATGTCCGGGCCGAAAACGCTCATGACCAAGATCATGGGTGTCTTCAAGAGCATGGACAAGATGATCGGCCCCGACTTCGAAAGAGGCCTCGATCGGCTCGCTACAGTCGCAGAACGCGGCTAGGGCTAGCACCAGCGGTTGCGGTCAAATCAGTCTGCGTCTTCCTTCCTCGAACTCCGCGTCGGTGATCGCCCCTTCGGCCCGAAGGCGAGCAGGACTATCTCCCAGAGGTTCACGCCTGCCCCTCCCAATGGTCGTGGCTATGAATGGCCTCTACGGTGTCCTCCGACCGTGGAGATGCACCCGTCGCGTCGTCTCTTGCGACGGGTTCTCGTCACGGGGCTGTAGTGGTCGCCGGAGCCTCCGTCGTCACCGGAGCAGCAGTGGTCGGTGTTGACGCGTCGTCGCCGGAGCTGTTCATCAGCACGACGATGAGTACGCCGATCGCCACAATCACCAGAATCACGCCGATGATGGCGCCGAACCCCATCCCACTCTTTTGTGTGACCTGCACGGTGGGCGCGGCCGCAGGCTGGGCCGGGGTCGGAGCCGCTGTACCCGGGGCTGGCGGCGTGGCGGCAGCGGACGGATCCATCGGGGTGGGATCAGTGCTGTTCGTCGTGCCACTGCTTACCTGGTCGACCCAGTGGGTTCCATTCCAGTAGCGATACATGTATCGACTGGTTGGATCGTCGTACCAGCCGGCTCGGTGTTCGGTCATGTGCGTCTCCTTCGTGATGGTGTCGGTATCGGGTTGCGGGTCGCTGGGGAGCTCTTCAGAAGCCCTACGGTGTCGCTTCGAGGCAATTCGCAGGTAGGTCGTTGCCACTGATCTTGAAGTCTCCGCAGTTGAGGAACATGTCGTTCCTGGCTCCGACGCCAAGGCCGATGACCATGAAGAACGCGACTGATGCAATGACGACGCCCTTCCTGCTGCGAGGTAGGTTCGCGAAGTCGGCGTTGATGACGGTGATCAGAATCCAGGCTACGAAAGGGAGGGCGAGGATCGTCACAGCCACTGTGAGTGTGAACGCGATTCTTTCGTAGGTGGCGAGCCCGAATGTGTTGTCTACCCAAGCGGCGATGATCCAAAGTGTCGGGAGCAGAAGAATGAGTCGGCGAGGCCAGGTGCGGGGACGAAGCGAACTCACGAGCGAACCCGCGAACACGACCGTTGAAATGACCCATACGGCGAGTAGCTGATCGAAGAAGATCACCCCGAAGGCGCCAAGATTGAACCCTATGGTGAAGGCAAAACTCGCGCTCGCAGCAGTGATGAGTAGGGTCGCTCTGTCCGATGGGGTCGCTTCCATGTTGCCTCCTTCAGATGAGTGTCGGTGCCAGGATCAGCGCAATGGCGAGTTCTCCCCAGTGCCCGGTGAACAACCGGGAATTGCCACCGATGCTTGACACGGAATCAGACATCCCACAATCTCCCGGATCTTCTCCTCATGAGGCTTCTTCGTTGTCCGCATCGATCGCTTGTTGCTTGACCATGTTGCGTCGCCAGCCGATGAGCGGGATGAGTCCGATGATGATCGGAACCAGCCATGTGAAGATCCGGTGCACGAACGCTCCGGCGGTGACAGCCGTGGCAAGTTCGGTGTTGCCGCTATTGCCGACGATTACTCCCACGTAGGCCAGTTCCACGACTCCCAGGCCGCCGGGGAAGATGGGGATCATGCTCAGGAGCAAGCCGACCGCGTATGCGTCAAAGATGATGCCCACACTGGCTTGTTCGGTGGTGACGCCCATGAAGCGCATCGACAACACCAGCGCAGTGAAGAAGATCGCTTGAGCGGTGAGCGTCACGACCATTGCGGGAAACCACCGCGCCTTCACGGTGCCCATCACCTGAGCACGGAAGTCGACAAGCCTGACTCCGAGCCCCTCAGCTTCGGGGAACTTCCAACGCCCACCAACCAGGCCGTTGTACCAACGCTGTCCGATCTTCCCGATTCGGAGCGCCACCTCTTCGCGGTAGAGGATCAATGCGGTCAGCCCAGCCCCCCCAAGAATCGCGGCAACCCCGATGATCGAGATCGTAACGAGGAGATCATCCTCGATGCCCTCCGCGATCAGGATCCACGTGAGGGCGACGATCGGCACAACCAGCTTGTAGCCCGTCGTGAAGAACCAGCTCAAGATGATCCCCGAGCCGGCAGCTTCTCCACTGATCCCCGCCGTCCGGTACATCCCGAATCGGATCGCCAGATCCGCACCCGGAGGAGCAACGAATGCAACCGAGTTCGACGCTGCCCAGGCCTTCCAGCCTTCCCACCAGCCGAGACCAGGAATCAGGGTGTTGTACACACCGGCGCTGAACCACATGAATGCAATCCCGAACAGTGTGAGCAGGACGACCTCGCCGATCGTCAGTTGCATGATCGAGTCGACGACCTGCCCGTAGTCGATGAAGTTGGGGAGGAAGACAACGAAGATCAGGAAGAGGACAATGCCGACGAGGGCGAACTCCCGAATGGCCTTCTTCTTGCTCAGTTTGGCGTCCTCTTCAGGCGTGTTCTCGGGCGGCGGCAGGAGCGCCTCGGTGGGATCGTGGTCGGCGTCGGTCATGGTGCGTCGGCTCCTTGCTCGGGCAACGTGGCGATCAGTTGGTCGAGGTCGTTGAAGACTTCGATCTCGGGCAGCTTCGAATCCGCCGTCGGTTGGGCTTGGTCAGCGATGAAGAGGAAGCGCGAGTTGGGGTTCGACGTCTTCAATTCCGTCAGCACCTCGCTCAACGGCTGGCCCGGCAAACCGCTCTCGACGATGGCCAAGTCTGGGCGGAAGGCGTGGCAGTAGCTGGCCAACTCTGCGGTCGATGTTGCCGTGGCCACGATCGTGATCCTCGGCATCACTTTGAGACCAAGGAACAGAGCTGTCTTCACCTCTCGCGTGTGGGTGGCGACGACGACGTACAGCGTTGGGGGATCGTCGACATGGCCATCGTGATTCCACTTCGGAACGGTCATGGAACATCACGCCCCTGAGCCGAGGGCAGGGCGAACGGATCGGGGAGATGGCCCTTGGTGATCTGCCGGCGCCAGAGCCCGACGCTGACCCAGCCAATTGGGATGGGCATGAACCACTGTGCGAGGCGGAAGAGGACGACACCCGCAGCGATGACGTCGGCGTACTCGCTTCCGATGGCCTGGGAGAAGAAGAAGATGTATGCCATCGCAGCGATGCCGATCCCACCGGGAGTGATCGGAATTGCGGTGATCATGAGCACGATGACCCACACGATGAAGATCTGACCGAGCGAGAGGATCTCCGGGGTGAGGCCGACGATTCGCAGGGACAGTGTCAGCATGACGAAGGCCCACAGCTTGCCGGTGGCGGAGAAGAACAGGGCGCGAACCCCACTCTCTCTGACGATGCCGATGGCGAGGTCTCGGAACCCGACGACGCGGTCGGAGAGCCCATCAACAGGGTCGCGCTTGATCTTGCCGAGGCCCCAGTTGGCGATTGATTCGGTCTTCTCGGCCAACCACTGTGTGAACGCCTCAGACCTCACCATGCCGATGAGCACGACGGCCATGACGATGAGCACGGCCAGGGCGATGATCGCGATCCAAACGAAGTCACCAAGGTCTCCGACACCGAGAACGAGGAATGCGATGACGGCAATCGAAGGCAGGCTGAACTTGACGATGTTGTCAAAGAGGCCACTGAGCACGATCCCGAGCATGGTGCGCTCGACGCCGAACCCCCAAGACCGGTACATGCCGTAGCGGACAACGAGGTCGGCACCGGGAATCGTGGTGCTGACGGCGGTCGAGCCGACCCAGGCAGACATGCCCCGGCGTTGCCCCATACCCGGCATGAGAGACGCGTAGAGGGCACCCTCAGGTACGTACAGGAATAGGCCTGCCGCGATGATGATCAAGTAGTCCTGCGCGGTGAGATCGCGGAGCACCGTGAACACCGTCTCGTAGTCGATCACCTGGGGAAGGACGAACCCGAAGATGAAGATCGCGATGACGAGGGCCACGCCTACGGCGATCAGCGATCGCTTGGTGTCTTTCGACGATCGCTTCGGCGGGGCAGTGGGGGTGAAATCTGATCCGGATGGTTCGGGTTGGGTCATGTCAGATACCTGCGATCTCGATAATTGCGAAGAGGCCGACGGTGTAGATGCCGTACATGAGTACGACTCCGAGGGCCATCCAGGTGGCTAGTTCCCTGCGGTCGATCCCTGCGGCAAGTCCGATGAGCGCGCTCACAGTGACTCCCGGGAAGATGGGTCCGATGAGACCGAGGCCCTTCGTCCCGTACTTCCCGAGCATGCGCTTGCCACCTTCGAGTTTCTCCTCGGTGATATTCAGCCGATTGACGATCCAGCCGCGCAGGCCGGCGCCGACGAAGACGAAGACCGCCATTCCGACGAGCGCTCCCGCGGCCGCCGCGAGGTAGATCTCGATCGGAGGGAGATCAAGGAGGAAGCCGACAGGGATCGCGAATCCTCCGCTGATGATCGCAACGAGCGCAACGATCAGATGGTCAGTCATGGGGCCGCCGCCTCTCCGATTCGCTCATGGCAGGGGTGGGTGAAGGTCTCTCGCCGTCCCTCATCCGCTTCTCGGCGGGGCGGAGCCACATGAAGAGAATCAGAACGGCGCCGGCACCTGCCGCCGCCGCCATCCAGTTGACTGCGTTGTATCCGAATGCGTCGGCGAGATATCCACCAAGGAGACTTCCAACGAAGCTGCCGATAGCGCTTCCTGCGATGACCCATCCATTCGCCTGTCCCGCAGGGAATGTGGCGAAGCGGACTGCCAGTCCTGGCTGGGAGAGGCGCACGAATGGCGCGGCCTGGTACATCAGCTGCATGAACGCAGCACCGAGCAAGGCCTTGTTGTCCGTCATCAGGCCAACAGCACCCATGCCGAGCCCGGCGATCATCCTGCCCACAACGCCTGCCATGAACGGTGGGAACGGTCCCTTGCGAGCCATCCAACGGCCTGCAGGGAAGTAGAGGACGATATTGAGGAGGCCAGCCAGAGAGATCAACACCGACGTTGTCTTGGCGTCGATGCCGTAGACCTCCGGCATGATGTTGGCGATCTGAGCATTGACCCCGTTGTTGGCAATCGACGTGAAGACAAGGACCGCGAAGTAGATCCCGAACGTTGAGATCAATACCTGTTTGAGACCGATCTTCTTGCGACCGCCGTCTGGGGCGGTCATCGTCTCCTGGGCCATCGCATGTTTGAGACGCTGGCTCACGTCGGCGGTCGTGAACCAAACGACGACGAACGAGAGGGCCACGATTCCCGCGCCCAGCCAGAACCGGTTGGCGAACGACCAACCCGTGATGCCCGCAAGGATGAGGCCGCCGATGAGTTGGCCGGCCGGCATCATCAGTTGAAGGGTCGTCATCTGTTTGGCTTCGGTCTTCTGATCGAGCTTGGCACCAACGATGAAGACCGGCGCGGTAGCACTGACGGCAGCGACGGAGACACCCATCAGGATCGCGTCGAAGGCGTACAAAGCCGAGTTGTCAGCAGACAGGGCATACGCGGCGAATGACAACGCCATACCGGCGATTCCGCCGACCATCACGATCCTGTGAGCGCTGTAGCGATCTGCGAATGCCCCGATCGGTGGTCCGCCGAGGGCGCCGAGGGCGATGATCGCCATCACGAGTCCGGCCGTCGAGGCATCACCTCCGGAATCGGAGACATACGGCGGTATCAGCAGTGAGACGAATGCGCTGTACGAGATGCCGAGGGCGAACATCG
>CAZWDQ010000006.1:13686-39259 GCA_964632475.1 uncultured Acidimicrobiaceae bacterium | reverse complement strand
GGCGGTATCAGCAGTGAGACGAATGCGCTGTACGAGATGCCGAGGGCGAACATCGACAGCATCCACCATTCGAACGCCCGTAGTCGAGGAGGCGCGGTTGGATCGAGCGTCATGCGGTCCGCCGCGTCGAGCGGGAACGGGGGGTTCGCCTCATGTCAGTCAACGTACTGACGATGGCCTCTGTCGCCTACGGGACAGCCTGTGGGTTTCTAACCTGGTGGAACTGTCAGGTCTGGGGCGGCCGCACGGACTCAGACTTCGATCAGACCTTCCCTGGCGGCGATCACGACTGCCTCGGTTCTGGTCTTCGCTCCCAATTTGTCGAGAACGTTGTGCACGTGGAAGTTGACCGTCGAGATGCTGATCATCATCCGGTCGGAGATCTGCGGGTTGGTCAGGCCTCGGGCCACGAGGTCGAGCGTCGCCTGCTCTCGTTCGGTGAGTCCGATAGCGGTTGCGTCGTCCTCGACGTTTGCAGAGGCGACGAGTGCCTGCACCGCCTCCGGTGCGACCACGCCGTGCCCCTGGTTGGCGAGTCGAATCGCCGATATCAAGTCGTGCTCATCGACGTCCTTGAAGAGGTATCCGATCGCGCCCTCTTCGAGTGCACGCTGGGCGAATGCCTCATCGGTGAAGCTCGTCAGGGCAACGATGCTCACCTTTGGGAATTGGGCACG
The DNA here is from genome assembly GCA_964632475.1 of uncultured Acidimicrobiaceae bacterium. Lineage (GTDB taxonomy): Bacteria > Actinomycetota > Acidimicrobiia > Spongiisociales > UBA5794 > JAHEEL01. Next base: position 38,582 of record CAZWDQ010000006.1, on the reverse strand, counting down.
AATGTGCCCGATGGCTGTGGGGCCGTCCATGATCGGCATCTTCATGTCCATGAGCACGACGTCGGGGAGAAGAGCGGCGCACTGTTCGATCGCTTCCTCTCCATTGCCGGCCTCCCCGACGAGTTCCAGGTCATCGTGGACGCTGATGAACGTGCGGAGACCCATGCGTACAACCTTGTGATCGTCGACGACGAGTACACGGATCCGGGCCTGGCCTGTCACGTCTGCTCAACGATCGCCTGGGCGCGCCAGCTGAGCTCCACTGTGGTGCCGATGTCCGGTTCGCTGGAGATGAGCAACTCGGCGCCGATCTCCTCGGCCCGTTCTCTCATGATGTCCAATCCCATGCTCCCTGAGGGTATGTCGACGGTGTCGAAGCCGTAGCCATCGTCGACGACGGAGAGGTTGACTCGCGATTCGGTTCCGGTCAAATCCACCGCGAGGCTGCTGGCGTTCGCGTGCTTGGCCACGTTGGCGAGCGTCTCTTGAGCGATCCGATAGATGGTGAGATGTACATCGCCGGGTAGCGAACCGGTCATCTCGGTGTGCACCGTCGCCGGGATGTCGTGGCGTGCCGCCAAGCCATCGCTGAGGTGGGTGATCAGCATCGCGAGATCCGTTTCGGTGATGGTGTGTGGGCGCAATTCGCGCAGGAGCGTTCGCATCTCAGCGAGCGCACCCCGGGTGAACCGCTGGAGCTCGGCGGTGCTGCGTTCTGCCATCTCGGGGTCGCGGCGCCAGAGCTGTGGGAGGCTTCCCGCCACCAGGTTGATCGAGAACAACAGCTGGGTGATGACATCGTGCAGTTCACGGGCCATCCGACTCCGTTCGGTCGCCGTGGCCTGTTCCTCGGCCTGGGCAAGCAACTGTGCCTGTGCATCTTCGAGCTGAACGGACCGTTCCCGGACCATCGCCGTCAGGTTGCGTTGGTAGTCGAGCAACTCCGCCTCGGTTCCTATGGCACTGTTGACCATCTGGAGGCCCATCGCCAGCACGAAGCCGAGGAAGCCGAGGTCGGACAGGACCACGGCATCGAAGACACCGGCCAGAACCAGTATCTCCTCGACCATCGTGAGGATGAACCAACCGATCCCGACAGCGAGGACTGTCGCTTCGCCACGATCGCCCGTGCGAAACATCCGAATGTCCGCTACGACGATGTAGCCGATCATCGTGAGCACGCCAACGATGAACAGCGGAAGCAGAGCCGCCGTCCCTTCCTGGGCCATGGACACGGTCTCGCCCCACGGGAAGACAATCAGGTCCACCCCGCCCGAGACATCGACAACGAGATCAGGGAAGAGGACAGCGGCGAACCCGACGATGGCGAACACACCGGTGATGGCCCCCAGCAGCACGCGCGGTCGGACTCCGGTGTACTCGGCGACGAACCACGTGAGAAGCGAGAACCCAATCGCTGCGAAGACGGTGCTCGCGCGGCTGGCCGCGGCGAAACTCTCGAGTGTGCCGGCAAGATACGACGTACGCGCCGTGATGATTGCTCCTGCGTACGCGAGAGAGAAGAGAGCGAAGAGCAGGGGGATCGACCGGTGCATGGGACGACGCACACTTATGAAGAGATAGAGGATCCCGAAGGCGAGGCACAGCCCGGACACCACCGCTATCGACGTGGTGAAGTAGGCCAACGCACCATCTCCTGTCAAGAATCGTCCGGTTCCGGGAGCGAAGGCTAGCCCCGACGAGTCGAGCGATGACCTTCGTCGACAGCGCCTGGCAGATCAACCAGGCAGTCAACTATCAACCTGGTTCGTAGCATTCGGCATCGAACTTCGGTACATTCGATGGAACGTTGGGCCACAGTTAGGCGTCAGGTGATCGACTTCTTCGCCAGAGATCGAAATTTCTGGTTCCGGATGGGACGAGCGGTCGTCATCGGTACGCTCGCCGGTCTCGCAACGATGGCGTTCACCCAGATCGTTCGCTTCGGTACTGATCTCGTCTGGCCGGAAGACATCGACTACAGCTGGCTCGGTGGGGATTGGTGGTGGCTGGCCATCCTCGGCATCGCGGGCCTCATCGTCGGGATCATGCGTTCCCTCCTCCCTGTGGACGACCTCAACGGGTCGTTGACGATCATGCAAGATTCCAGCGTCGACCGCAGCACCGCTCTTCCGGCGATCGCAATCTCAATTGTCTCCCTTATTGGTGGGGCGAGCCTTGGACCATTCGACGGTGGCGTACGCTCGGGGGCGACGATCGGAGACTGGTATTCGTCGATTCGCGGCCTTTCTGACCGAGAGAAGGAAGTCAACACGCTGAGCGGCATCAGCGCGTCGCTTGGCGGGCTGCTCACCGCGCCCGTGCTGGCAACCCTCTTCACGACAGAATTGCGTTGGCCGGAGAAGCGCGCCCTGTACCGTGTTCTCCTTCCGAGTCTTACCGCCTCGATCTTCGGCTTCGTCGTCTTTTTCAGCATCGTCGGCGACACGTTCCTAGGAGTATTCGCACTGCCCGGGTTCGATGTCCGGGTCTGGCACTTCGGGCTAGCGATCGTTCTTGGAGTGGTTGCCGCCGCATTGTCGTGGTTGCTCGGCATTACGGTGTACACGATCCGACGGTGGGTCCTACCACTCACGAACAGTCAGGTCATTCGTGCGACGGTCGGCGGTCTGTCTCTTGGCGTCATCGCAGTGGTCTTCCCTCTGACGATCGCCTCGGGCAAGATCCAGATGGCCGTGGCGATCGAAAATGCTGAAACCTTGGGAGCCCTGCTCCTCGTCGCCGTTGTGCTGGCGAAGATCTTTGCCGTCGCAATCAGCCTCACCACCGGGTTCATCGGGGGCCCCGTGATGCCCACACTCTTCATCGGCGGCACCGCGGGTCTCGCCGTGCACGCCATGTTCCCCGACATCCCGATCGCTCTCGCGTTCTCGACGATGCTGGTCGCCGTTCCCGGCGTGTCGATTGGCGCACCGTTCAGCATGATCTTTCTCGCCGCTCTCACCGTCGGTATCGGAGCGGTCGAGACGGTTCCGGCCGGGATTGCCGTCCTCACCGCCTACACGCTCAACTCGGGCATGGGGTGGTTCGGCCTGCCGACCGAGAGAGCGGTTGTCGATATTGACGATATCCATGTGCAGAGCGAGTTGTTCGAATTGGGCGCCGATTTGGATCCTGAGGATGAGGATGAGTGACCGCCCCTCCGAACGTGCGACCTGGCAGTTCGACCAGGTACCGATACCCATAGAGTTGCCCGTGGATTCCCGATGGAGCTTCAGATACGCTCCTTGGTAGGGCACCGCGATTGAGCCCCGTCGGAGGCACACAATGGAAACCATCTTCCGCACTCGATACCTGAGCGTGATAGCCGTTGTTTTTGGCGCCGTCGGCGCCGTGCTCATGTTCGTGATCGGGGCAGTGACCACCATCGATGCCGTCGTGACCTATTTCGGTGGCCACGAGGACAAGGCGTTCAGCAGTGATGCCGCTCTTGCCTCCACCGTCGAGATCGTCTCATCACTCGATCAGTTCTTGCTCGGCCTGGTGCTTCTGGTATTCGCATACGGCGTCTACAGCCTCTGGGTCGTGGCAGACACGGCCGCTTGGGAGGAGCAGCGCACCAAATTGCATGCTCCAGATTGGCTCAACGTCACCAGCGTCACCGACCTCAAGGTGAAACTCATCGAGGTCGTCGCCGTCTTGCTCGCCGTGCTCTTCCTCAAAGGAGTCCTCAAGAATCCGATGACGGTCTGGTCTGATCTCGTTGTGCCGATCGCAGTCGTTCTTCTCGCCGCGACCGTGTGGCTGATCCGTAAGGCGGGTCATTGAGCACACAATCGACACGCGAACTCCCGTGGCCCTCCGTTCAGAGTGGTAGCACTGGCGCTGATCCGCTCGAGCGTGCATGGTCTCCTCAGGCGTTCCACGTACTCGCCAAACCCACCGGTGCGATCTGCAATCTCGGCTGCTCGTACTGCTTCTTCCTCGACAAGGAGGAGTTGTACGAGGGGAGCAGGTTCCACATGTCCGACGAGGTGCTCGATCAGTACATCAGGCAGCTGATCGAAGCTCACTCATCCCCGGTCGTCACGATCGCCTGGCAAGGCGGAGAACCGACCCTGATGGGCCTCGACTTCTACCGGCGTGCGATCGAGATCCAGGATCGGTATCGCAAGCCGGGGATGACCTTCGAGAACACCATTCAGACGAACGGGACGTTGCTCACCGACGAGTGGTGCGAGTTCCTCAAGGAGCACGACTTCCTCGTCGGCATCAGCATCGACGGTCCCCAGCCGCTCCATGACGTTCACCGGGTCACGAAACGAGGCGAAGGCACCTTCGACAAGGTCATGCGCGGCCTGCGGCTGCTCCAGAAGCACGAAGTCGAATACAACGTGCTAACGACGGTGAACGCCGTCAACGGCGACTTCCCGCTTGAGGTCTACCGCTTTCTGCGCGACGAGGTCGGCACGACGTGGATGCAGTTCATTCCCGTCGTCGAACGGGTGGACGAACACGGTAACCCGGCATACCTCAATGGCATGATCGCTTCCGATCGATCGGTTGGTGGGGAGCAGTTCGGGAAGTTCCTCTCGATCATCTTCGACGAATGGGTTCGCAACGATGTCGGCACCATCTTCGTACAGACATTCGAGGCGGCCGTGCGCAACTGGATGGGGCTGGGATCTTCCGGCATGTGCGTCTTCAACGAGACATGTGGACTGGGCGTCGCTCTGGAGCACAACGGGGACCTGTACGCGTGCGACCACTTCGTGGAGCCGGAACACCTCATCGGCAACATCAATGATGTGGATATGGGGGATCTCGTCGCCTCAAAGCGCCAGCACACGTTCGGAATGGACAAGCGCGATTCGCTACCGCAGTTCTGTCTCGATTGCGACGTGCGGTTCGCCTGCCATGGGGAGTGCCCGAAGAACCGGTTCATCGAGACGCCAGACGGCGACCCCGGTCTGAACTACCTCTGTGCCGGATTCAAGGACTTCTTCCACCATGTCGACGAACCGATCCGCATCATGGCCGAGGCGATCAAGGGTGGCCGTGAGGCAGATGCAGTGATGCCGGTCATGAAAGCCAGAGATGAAGCGTTCGAGAGCGCCGTTCGGGCTGCCGGTCGAAACGACCCGTGTCCGTGCGGGAGCGGGGAGAAGACGAAGCGATGCCACGGTGGCGGGCAAACGGTGGCAGCAGAACAACCTGGAATGCCCAGCGGACCGGGACGACCCCGTACCAGAGTCAGAGATCGACGCTAGGAGCAAGGAGAATCGCATGGCGGACAAACCAAATATCCTCATCTTGTGGGGTGACGACATCGGCTGGTACAACATCAGCCACAACAATCGCGGTGCGATGGGGTACGAGACCCCGAACATCGACCGTGTGGCTCGCGAGGGCATCGAGTTCACCGACTACTACGCCCAGCAGTCGTGCACGGCGGGCCGTGCCTCCTTCATCACGGGCCAGAACCCGGTGCGAACCGGCTTGACCAAGGTCGGTATGCCGGGATCGGACCTCGGCCTCCAGCCGGAAGATCCGACGATCGCTGAGATGCTCAAACCGCTCGGCTACCGAACGGGGCAGTTCGGCAAGAACCACCTTGGAGACAAGGATGAGTTCCTTCCGTCGAATCACGGCTTTGACGAGTTCTACGGGAATCTCTACCACCTCAACGCTGAGGACGAGCCGGAGCATCCCGACTATCCAAAGAATCCCGAGTTCCGCGAGCGGTTCGGCCCCCGCGGGGTGATCCACTCCTACGCCGATGGCCGTATCGAGGACACCGGCCCGTTGACGAAGAAGCGCATGGAGACGATCGACGACGAGATGACAGCACGTGCGAAGGAGTTCATCCGCGAAGCGAACGAGGCCAATGAACCGTTCTTCCTGTGGTGGAACGCGACGCGGATGCACCTCCGTACCCGACTCAAGGAAGCATCGGTCGGTCTCTCGGGCCAAGGCATGTACAACGACGCGATGGTCGAACACGATGGATTGGTCGGCGAGATGCTCGACGTTCTCGACGAACTGGGCATCGCCGAGAACACGATCGTTGTGTACTCCACGGACAACGGACCGCACTTCAACACCTGGCCGGATGCGGCCATCACGCCGTGGCGCAGCGAGAAGAATTCGAACTGGGAAGGCGCGTACCGCGTGCCCTGCTTCGTGCGCTGGCCGGAGAAGTTCGAGGCGGGCAAGACCTTGACCGGAATCATGTCGCATCAGGAGTGGCTGCCAACTCTCCTCGCCGCGGCAGGGGAACCGGACATCGTCGAGGAGCTCAAGGCCGGGCACGACGCCGGCGACAAGCACTTCAAGGTGCACATCGACGGATACAACGCACTTCCGTATCTCCTCGGAGAGACCGACGAGTCGCCGCGCAACTGGTTCTTCTACACGAGCGATGACGGCCTGATCACCGCGATTCGCTACGGCGAGTGGAAGGCCGTCTTCCACGAGCAACGGGCGAAGACCATGCAGCTGTGGGCAGAGCCGTTCGTGGCCCTGCGGATGCCGAAGCTCTTCAACCTGCGGAGGGACCCGTTCGAGCGGGCCGACGAGAACTCCAACTCGTACTGGGACTGGATGCTCGACCATGTCTTCGTGATGTACCCGATGCAGGCGTTGGCGGCCGAACAGATCCAGACGTTCGCCGAGTTTCCCCCGCGGCAGAAGCCGGCGGCGTTCAATCTGGACTCGATTCTCGCGCAGATGGATGACGCCGGCGGGAGCGGTCTCCACTAGCTCAACCTGGCCCACTGGGGTCTGGCATAGGATCCGGCACGACGCCTTGAATCTATGCCAGACGCCTGGGGGTCAAGAGCTCGCCGGTTCAAACTCGCCTGGCCCGGGGCGACGCGAGTCCGTCACTTCGAAGCACCGGCATCCAATCAAGGAGGCTTTGGGAGCAGCCGAGGCAGTCGAAACTTCTGATGCCACCATCGATCTGCGGCGCGGTCTCAGCCGACGTGCGTCGCGAAGTGGTCGAGGAACGCGTCGAATTGGTGGGTCTTGTCGAATTCCTTCTCCATGAGGCTGCGCCCCTCGCTGCCCATCTCCCGGCAGGCACCCGGGTCTTCCCAGAGTCGTTGCACGGCGCCCGCCAGGCCGTGGGCGTCCCCGGGCTCCGTCATCCAGCCTGTGCGACCGTCGATCACGACCTCGGGGACACCCGCCATGCGTGACGCGACGACGGGCAGGCCCATGGACATCGCTTCAAGGATCACGTTGGGCAGCCCCTCCTTGTAGAGACTTGAGAGAACGAGGATGTCGATGACCTCAAAGACGTGAGCGGGCTCTCGCGTGAAGGGGAAGAACGTGACACGTGCTTCGAGCTCCATCTCCCCGACCTTGGTCTTCAGCAGCTCCTCGTCTGGTCCGTCTCCCACCAGGATCAGGTGCACGTTGGGAAGGATGCGCCGCATCTCGGCGACGGCTTCGAGCAACACCACCTGTCCCTTACGGTGTTCGAAAGTGCCCACGCTGCCCAGGATCGGTTCCGCGTCGGAGGGCAGTGGGTAGCGCTTCCTGGCCTCCCGGCGCCGCTCCTCATCGGGGGTGAAGCGCGAGACTTCCGTCCCCTGGTACACCAGGGAGACTTCTTCCTCCGGAATTCCGTAGGTCTCGGTCAGATACTTGCGCGTGAAGTCGGTGATCGAGATCACATGACTCCGGATATCGCGAGGGGGCGAGTAGAAGTCGCGTTCGTACTCGGGGACGATCGTGCCCGTCTTCGGCTGCAGGACCGTGTCCAGCCCCGCCTCCTCGATGCAGCGGGCGGCGAAAAGCGAGCACTGGAAGCCCTCGCGTGGAGGGTGAACGGTGCACACGGCCACGTCGGCGCCGGTCAGCGCCTCCTTCCAGATGTCGCGATGCTTCTCGTCCTCCGAGACCACGTCATTGAAGTCGTAGGTCACGACGCGAGCGCCGGTCGAGAGGGCGTCCCCGGCATTGAAGCCATCGGCAGCGGTCAGGAGCGTCACGTCGTGGCCCTTGGCCAGGAAGTCGCGGATCGCTTCGCCGACCCAGATCTGAGTCCCACCGTGCAATCCCGTGTCCTCAATGAAGCATATGTGCACGACGACGTCCTCCGGGTTCACCGTTCGTCAATGGACTCTAGGCGCAGCAGGTACTCGTCGAAGGAGCGTTGTAGGTCCTGCAAGGAGAAGCGAGCCTGAATGGCGTCGCGGTTGTGGCGTATGCGGCCGGCGAACGACGCGGGATCGAGCAGCATGGCTGTGATCTCATCGAGGAGTTCGCCATCGAACTCGAAATCGGGGAACTCGGAGTAGTGCAGTCGTTCACCTTCGGGCCGGTACGCACCCACGACCTCTTCGAAGACGGCGATGGGATCGTACCGGGAGCACACGATCGGGACGCCGGCGGCCGCCGATTCCGGGATGGGAAGTCCTCGGCCTTCAGTTTCGCTCGGGAACACGACCATGTCAGCACTCTGGTAGATGTCGAAGATCTCGAGGCCTTGCGAGAGAGATGGGTGGCGTTGGTGTCCGACGGAGAACGCATGGAAGAGGCGCTCTCCGATTGATGCAGGCACGGAGTTCGACACATCGATGAAGGCGTGCAGCACGTCCTCGGCATCACTCCGGTGCTCGATGGGCACGGGACCGGTGACGAGCAGGACGAGGGCCATGTCCGTGCGTCGCTCGAATTCGTCACGGAAGGAGGGGTGGCGCAACAGGGCGCCGATCAATTCCCAGTTCCGAGGGATGCGCTTGCGCGAGACGACGCGGGTGGGCTGCAATAGGACGATCGTCTTCGTCGACGTGAGGTCGAGTTCCGTACCCTCTCTCAGCCCGCATACGACTGGATGCTGATCGCGCATCCACACCGGAATGCGCTCCAGAAAGACTGCTGCCGGAGTGGCGGCAATCGTTGATTCACCATCGGAGAGAATGTGTGCCATTCGCCGTCGGTTCTCGAGCTTCTGACTCGGGGAGCAGGAACGGAAGAAGCCCTCGTCGATGCTCGTCCCCACGAGGAAGACGCGATCGGCGGCGAATCCGTCCTGCTCTACCAATCGCGCAGACTGGAGGGCATTGATGTTGACCTGGATCCAGCGCCGTCCGTTCCAGGGCAGAATGCGCCGAAAGACATCGAAGAAGGCTTGGTTGGTGTGATTGCGGAAGAAGTGGTCGCGTGGCCCGGCGGGATCGTCGGGCCGCCGCTCCTCAGTCGGGTGGCCTCCTTCCCAGTAGAAGTCGTGGTTGTTGTTGAGCACGGGGCATCCGGTCACCTCGGACACCAGGACCATCGCAAGGGCCAGGGCGAAGTTGCCGGGATTCGAGTTCACGTTGACCGGGACCAAGAGGCCGATCTCCTCGCGAGCAACGAGGGCTGCGAGCTCCTCGGCCATGCGCAACGCCTCGGACCAGATCGTGGCCGCCATCTCGCGCGATGCCGCGCTGCCCTCCGGCATGGACTCGAAGAAGAGTCGCGCGAACCACTTCCCGTCCTCCCACTTGCCCCACCCGTCCGAGCTGGGGAGCAGGATTCGCTGCCAATCCGATGGGAGCACGACATCGACCTTGTCCCCGAAGTTGCCGCCGACACAATGCACTGCGGGTTCGTATCCCTCCTCGCGGAGCAGCCCGATGAGCGCCATCCCGTACTTGGCGATCTCCATCGTTGCCCCGTCGATGTCGTAGGCGAAGGTCACGAAGGCGATGCCGCGAGCGACGCGGGCGAGAAAGGGGAGGCCATCTGGCACCGGGATCAGGCGCCTGCGTTCCAGCTCGTCGAGGACGCGTCCGATGTCGTCGAAGTCTTCGACGTCGTGCGAGCGGAGGCTCTCGAAGGCTTCAACGATGGTCATAGTCTTCCCCAATGGAGAACGCGGTCAGCGGAATCCTATCGCTCGGGGGGACGGCTTGTAGTCGCAGCGAGAATCCCGAGCACGGATTCGAGGGGAACCCTCCGTGGTGGGACCGTCCAGGCCATGTCCTCTCGTTCCGACACATGCCCCCGCTCTGAATCGATTTCTCGCGGTCGCAACCGTCGGCTCGATCGGGTTCTTGACCCAGGATCCGGTTCGCGATGACGAGGCAGATCGGGGCGCTACCGTCGGCTTCGACTGCTCTGCTCGCTGGCCGCATCGGAGGATCAGATGAAGACGCCATGGGACAAGAAGGCGGCATACGTCGAGTGGGACCTCACCGGCGATCAGGAGAGCGGTCTCGGAGCCGTGATCTACCCGTCGGCGGCGCCCATGGTCGTGCTCCACGAACTCGAGCCGGGTCATCAGACCTATCGAGAGGTCGCCGCTGCGGTCGTGACGTGGGTCTCGTCCAGGTCGGACCAGTACCGGCTCAACGAGGAGTTCGAACGATTCAAGGCACTCGCCAACGAGATGGAGGGTGAGGCCCCACCCGAAGAGGGACTCGGATACGTCAAGCCGCCACGAGGCTGAATCTGATGCGGGGTCACTCTTCTTCGATCTCGTAGATCTTGTCGATCTGGCGGACCATTGGGCCAGACGTGCCGAGATCGACTGCGAGGACGCATACGGGACTCTGCATCGCTCATGCCGTGCCGGTCGCAATCGCGCTCGGCCCGTTTCATCCCTCAAGGCCAGAAGCCATGGCTCGGATCTCAGCGACGGAAGCGATCGAACCACCGTGGTGAGGTGTCGTCCAGGATCGGGGACGTGATTTCGAAGGTTGGTGGAGACCACGCAGGATCGTCTTCGAGGCGGGGGAGTCCACCCGAGTTCCGTTCGTAACGCGTTGACGGTGAGGTGGGCGCCTGAAGGATCGGTACGAGATCGGTCGCGTCCGGATCGTTCTCCCGTAGTGGCACGATCGGCTCAGCCGGTTGGAACGGCACGACGCCTCCCTCGGTTCGTGCCTTCCTGATCCCAAAGCCCGCACGCAGCGTACGACGGCCGAATCTCGGTGTCCATGGTGCAAACGACCCATTTCCACAGCGTGCGTGTCCGTTCAGCACGATCAACGCGGTATCGTGCCGGGATACCCACTTTCGAGAACGAGGAGCAAACGTGAGACTCACGACAGCGATGCTTGCCGACGCCGCACAGGTTCAGGGTGGGAAGCTCTTCGTCCTCGGTGGGGGTTTCGACACGATCAGCGCACGATCCCTTCCCGTCGTCCATCGAAACCTGACGCTTGCGATGGTGGCCGAGATCGACCCGGAGGAGAGGCACCGGGAACTTGAGGTCGTGATCACTCTCGTCGACGAAGACGGCCACGGACTTGATGTCGAGGCGAGAGGGAAGCTACGAGTGGGAGCGCCACCGAATCTTCCGCCTGGAGCCACCAGCATCGTCCCGATTGTGAGTCCGTTCCACAACATCCAGTTCGCCGAGGCCAAGGGCTACGCCTTCGTCGTCTCGTTCGAGGACGAGGAGATCGCACGCGTGCGGTTCCGAGTCGTCCAGGTGTCGTAGCCCGTGAAGGACGCACTCAACGCGCCGAACGCGGTGTCGGTGCTCCGGCTTCTCCTCATCCCCGTCTTCGTCTGGCTGGTACTCACCGACGAGACCGCATGGGCTGGTGCGCTGCTGGGAATCATCGGTGCTACCGACTGGATCGACGGGTACATCGCCCGACGATTCGATCAGGTCACCGAGATCGGGAAGATGCTGGATCCGATCGCCGATCGGCTTGCCGTCGCCGTCGCTGTCATCCTGGGGTTGACCACGGGTGTCCTCCCGTGGGCATTCGGATGGGCGATCATCATCAGAGAGATCGTCATCGCCATAGGGGCCGCCTATGGATGGTCCAGGGGAGTACGGAGGCTCGACGTTCGCTGGCTCGGCAAACTCGCCACGTTCCTGCTCTACTTCTCGATCGCGACCTTCTACGTTGCAGACGGACTCGATATGGAGTGGCTCTGGTGGGCGTCTCTCGCCATCGGTGTACCCGGGCTTGTGACCTACTACGTCGTCGCGTTCTCCTATCTCGGAGACATGCGGAAGGCTGTGGCAGATGCTGAGACGCCCGACTCGAGGCGGTAGACTCAAAGCAACCGAGCCGACTGGAGTCGCACCGTGCAGATCCCCGAAGACCTCCGATACACGGAAAACCACGAGTGGGTCCGCCTGGAGAACAACGGCGCCGTGACCGTAGGCATCAGCGAGTATGCGCAAGATGCGCTCGGAGACATCGTGTACGTGGACCTCCCTGACGTTGGCCGCAGCGTCGAAGCGGGAGAGAGCATCGCGGAAGTCGAATCCACGAAGTCGGTGAACGATGTCTACGCGCCGCTCCCAGGTGTCGTCGCCACCGTCAACGAACCGCTGATGGACGCACCGGAACTTGTGAACACCGACCCATTCGGAGACGGTTGGTTCGTCACCATCACCCCCGCCGACGGCGAGAGCCTCGACGCCCTGATGGATGCAGCGGCCTACGCGGCCTTCACGGAAGAGTAGGGAGCGGCCGCCACGAGCTTCCAGCTTCCAGCTGCCAGGCCGAAATCCTGAGCTTTGGGACATTCCGGTATGGACTACGGGAGTACGGACCACCGCGAAGCACGAAACCCTCAAGGAACGGTAGAGGGTTGTTGTAGCATGGGTGCATGGCACGCCATGACGAGCAGCACAAACCCGACATCGAACCAGATCCAACCATCACATTCACCCCCAATCGGGATGCCTCAGCGAGCGGTGCTTCTGGCAGCACCGTCGCCGGGGCCTTCGGATGGGCACTCATCGTCGAGACCGGGCCCCAGGCCGGATTGACCTACGTTCTGGCCGATGGCGACACAATCGCCGGACGCGGAGCGGACTGTGACATCTTCCTCGGCGACGTCACGGTCTCCCGCGAGCACGCTCGATTCTCTGCCGAAAGTGGCAAGCTCCGGGTCCAGGATCTCGGTTCTACCAACGGCACGTATGTCAATGGGGCATGGGCCGAGGCGTATGCGCTCTCAGCCGGAGACGAAGTCATCATCGGCAAGTTCCACCTCATCGTGGCTCGCGGGAATATCTGATGGCCACGGTTCCATTGCGTGCGTCCCGGTCGCGCAGTATTGGGGAAGTCATCAACCTTCTCAAGCCTGAGTACCCGGACGTCACCGTCTCGAAGCTGAGGTTTCTCGAGAGCCAGGGCCTTGTCGAACCGAGCAGGTCGGCGTCGGGCTATCGGATCTTCACGGAAGAGGATGTTCGACGTATCGAGTATGTGTTGAAGGAGCAGCGGGATCACTATCTGCCACTGAAGGTGATCAAGTCGAAGCTCGCCGCTTGGGAGCACGGTGACGAATCACCGGTCTCGCCCGAAGCTGGGCCTCCGCCGGAGGCATACTTCGCCACTTCAGGAGTCTCGTTGACACCGGCTGAGCTGATGCGATCGTCCGGGCTCTCTGCCCATCAGCTCACGAGTCTCATCGAAGTCGGGATACTTGAACCCATGAAGCTGCCCGATGGAACCGAGGTATTCCGGGACCACGACCTGTCGATAGCGCGGGCAACTCATCGCCTCCTCAGCCACGGTCTCGAGGTGCGGCATCTCCGATCGATACGACTCGCGGCAGATCGCCAGACCGACCTTTTCGGCCAACTCGTTGCACCGCTGCTTCGTCACCGAAACCCCGAGAATCGCCACCGAGCGGCGGAGACCCTCGCGGATTGTGCCCAGGCTGGTTCAGTGCTTCAAGAAAGCATTACCCGGGGTAGGCTTCGGGGTCTTCTCGAACGATGATCTCCACAGCCACGGCCGCCCTCGTTGTCGCGCTCCTCGCACCTCTCGGATCGTTCACCACGATGCCGACAGAACCGGTTGTGCCCCCTCCGCCTCCCACAGTCAGTGCGTTTGAGTGGGCCGTGTACGACGAAACTGCCGGCGTGATGCTTGCAACATGGAACGTTGATGAGCGTCGTCCGATGGCTTCGGTGACGAAGGTGATGACGGCGATGGTCGTGCTCGATGAGGCCGATCTCGATGCCATCGTCACGGTCCCGACGATGGCCACGTCAAGTCGTGGATCGAGTGCGGGTCTCGTGGCGGGGGAGCAATGGACGGTCTACGACCTCCTGGTCGCGATGCTGGTGCGATCAGGAAATGACGCTGCCGTCACTCTGGCCTGGCACGTTGGGGACGGGGATATCGACGCGTTCGTCTCGAAGATGAACGCCCGCGCCGTGGAACTGGGGATGAGTGATACCCACTTTGCGAATCCGAACGGCCTCGACCATGCGGACCACTTCTCGACCGCCAATGATCTCGTCACGATGACGATTGCGTCGCTCGACTACCCGGACATTCAGCAGATCGCCAGAATCAAGACGATCAAGATGCCGGAGGACCCGACGGGCAAGACACGTCAGGTCAACAACACCAACCGACTCCTCGGCACGTATCCGGGCGTCGTGGGTTTGAAGACAGGGGACACGCCGTACGCGAACAAGGTGCTGCTCGGTGTGACCGAGCGCGGACCACGAAGGATCGTGACCGTGGTCATGGGTTCGGACGACCACTTCAGCGACAGCCGTGAACTCATCGACTGGGCGTACGGCACCTACGGCCTTCACGACCGGTGGCTGCGACCCTTCTTCTCCGAGCAAGGCGGCGGTGCGATCGTCACTGAGGATCTCGAACTGAGCGCTTCCGAAGAGCGCCGTCTCGCCGCGATGCAACGGATCGACGACGGGCGGTGGCGGATGTCGGCATTGACCGATCTTCCGAAGGCCGCCTTGATCACCGAGTGGTTGAAGGCTGTCTTGCCAAGCGTGGCCGGTGGCGACCGATGACCGAACCGTATATCGAGGTCATCGACGAAGCGACGCTTCAGCGACGAGTGGCCGAACTCGGCGAGGAAGTGACCGCAAGCCTGACGGATCCCGATCCGGTCGTAATCGGAGTCCTGAAGGGCTCGATTCCGTTCCTCAGAGATCTGACCAAACACCTGCCGTTGACCGTCGAGGTTGACTTCTTGAGCTTGACCCGCTTCGGGAGGGAGGGGAGGGTCTCGATCGCGATGGACCTCTCGGTGCCAATCGAAGGCCGGTCCGTGCTGATCGTGGAAGACATCGTTGACACAGGTCTGACGCTCGTGACGATGCGCAAGATGCTCATGGCACGAGGAGCCAAGAGCGTTACGACAGTCGCACTGCTCGACAAGGCGAAGCGGAGGATCGTAGAGGTCCCCGTCGAACACCGTGGGTTCGAGGTTGGCGACGAGTTCCTCCTGGGTTACGGAATGGACTGGCACGGGCGGTATCGGAACGTCTCATCGATCTGGGCCGTGATGGACCTGTCCGTGCTCACAGCAGATCCCGATTCCTTCGGACGACGCGCATTTCACTGACCGTTCTCGCATCGGCCTGATCGCTCACTGGTGATAGGCTGACTGCATGAGTGATCGGGTAGCCATGGAAGTCGTCGGTGTTCGGGTGGAACTCCCCACGAACACGCCGATTCTGCTGCTCAGGGAGCGAGAAGGCACCCGGTACCTGCCTATCTGGATCGGCACCCCCGAGGCCACGGCGATCGCCCTAGCGCTCGAAGGGATCGAGACCGCACGACCCCTCACGCACGATCTGATGAAGACCCTCCTCGACGCTCTCGGGGCAGACATCGAACGCGTCGACGTGACGTCGCTCGATCAAGGCACGTTCTACGCTGATCTCGTCATCGAAGCTGACGGGGAGGAGCTGACGATCTCCTCCAGGCCATCGGACGCCATCGCCCTTGCCACGAGAGTGGGAGCGCCGGTATTCGCGTCGAAGGCTCTGCTCGACGAAGCCGGTATCGAGATCCACGACGACACCGAAGAGGAAGAGATCGAGCGGTTTCGCGAATTCCTCGACGACGTGACCCCCGAAGACTTCGAGCACGGTTCGACTTCGTAGGCTCGTAATCCGTGCTGCTACGAGTTATCCACAAGGGTTGTTGACAACGCGCGTCCCGGTGTCCTAGTTTCACGGCCGTAGTTTCAGCTGGCGAAATTACGTTGTTGTAAGCTGTGCGAACTGGGAGGCACAAGGAAATGGTTGACAACAGGACCAAACAGGCCATCGATGGGTATCGGGCCCCTCAGGTGTGCAATCTGGTTGGCATCACATATCGCCAGCTCGATTACTGGGCCCGGACCGGGCTCATCACACCGTCGCTTCAGCAAGCGGCAGGATCGGGGAGCCAGCGTCTCTACGCCTTCCCGGACATCGTGCAACTCAAGGTGGTCAAACGCCTCCTCGATGCTGGAATGTCCCTGAAGAAGATCCGGAGAGCGATGGACATCTTGCGCGTGGAACTCGCCTCGAAGAGCCCCCTCTCGGATGTCACGTTGCTCTCCGACGGCAAGACGATCTACGCCGCACACAGTCCGTCGGAGGTCGTTGACGTGTTCCGCGGTGGCCAGGGCGTCTTCGGAATCGCAGTCGGACCGGTGCAGAAAGAACTCGTCGGTGAGATTCACCGCCTGTTCCCGGATCGAGTGATTCCCGGCGAGCGCGAGGTGAAGGCATCGACGGCAGCGGCTCACTGATCGACGATCTCCTCGCAGGGCCGGCCGACAACGTCGAGTTCGCCCACTCAAGCGAGCGAGAATTCGCGCGCCTGCTCGACTTCTACGTTGTTCCGTGGGAGTACGAGCCGAGGGCGTTCGCCATCGAGTGGGACGGTACCGGAGCCGCTACGAAGCACTTCCGGCCGGATTTCTACCTGCCGGACGATGACCTGTTCATCGAGATCACGACGATGAGCCAGAAGCTCGTCACGAAGAAGAACGGAAAGATCCGGCGTCTGCGTGAGCTGTACCCGGACGTGCACTGCAAGATCTTCTATCAACGTGACTTCCACCACCTGCTGGTGAAATACGGCTTGGAAGAACCCCAGGACGTCGCGCTCCCCGAAGCTCCGACACGGATCCCCGGCCCGCCGGCCGTCACCAATCTCTCGGTCAACTCCGACGCGGGCTAGCCCATCACCGACGGAATCACCGACGTGATCTCCGGGCCGATAGGAGTCTCACGCGCTCTTCGCCCGGACATCAAAACGGAACTCCTGGATCGGCCAGGCTCCAGGGAACTGCCTTGTCTGCGCGGACGGACCGTGGTGCCCGCATCCTGGAGAGATACCCTCGTGGTCGGGTACCCGAACTATTTCGGCATCTTCGACGAGGCTCGATCAGACCGGACGATCGTACTCACCGGTCGATGGTCAGGACTTCGCCCACCTCCTGATGCCACGGAGGTGCTCTCGGTAGAAGAAGCGGCGCCGGCTTCGATCGCGGCCAGAGCGCTGGCCGACGTCCGAAAACTTGCGAAGCATCTCCGGCAGCTGAAAGGTGTCCAACTGGCGAACCGGCCGCAGAGTCCGGTCATCGTGGTGCTCCTGCCGTTCTCGCCGAGGAGCGATACCCGACTCCTGCCTGGAGTGACGCCCCTGGAAGGTGATTTCCCCGAATACCCCGGGGGAATCAGAGTCGAGTTGCCGTTCGATGCCACCGGACCCGACGTCAGCCGATATGCTGCCAGTCTCGAACGATTCATCACGGAGGAGGCGTAGGAATGCAGGTGTTCGGCGTCGATGTGGGCGGATCGGGTGTTAAAGGTGCCCCGGTGGATCTCGGAACCGGTTCTCTCGCCGCGGAAAGGCTGCGAATCCCGACGCCACAGCCCTCGACCCCCGATGCTGTCTCGGATGCCATAGCCCAGATCATCGAGAGTCACCGATGGGACGGGCCGGTGGGTGTCACGATCCCGGGTGTGGTGCGTTCCGGTGTCGTTGAGACCGCCGCCAACATCGACGCAGGCTGGATCGGATTCGATGCAGCAGCGATGCTCACCGAGCGGCTCCAGATGCCCGTCACGGTGCTCAACGACGCCGACGCTGCCGGGCTTGCCGAGACGCAGTACGGAGCGGCGAAGGGAGCCGGCGGCGTCGTGATCCTGCTGACCTTCGGCACCGGTATCGGCAGTGCGTATCTCTACGACGGTCGTCTGATACCCAACACCGAACTCGGTCACCTCATCTTCAAGGGACAGAAGGCGGAGCACTACGCGGCAGGACGCCTCGTCAAGCGTGGCGAACTCGAGATCGACTGGTGGGCCACCAGGGTTGACGAGTTGCTCGCCTACATCGAAGAGTTGTTCTGGCCGGATCTCTTCGTCTTCGGTGGCGGGATCTCGAAGCGATTCGAGACGTACTCGCATCACTTCACAACGCAGGCACCGATCGTGCCTGCCGTTCTCAGAAACCAGGCTGGCATCGTTGGTGCCGCCTTCGCAGCATCGATTGGAGCGACACATGAATGAGACGACCGGCGCGTACACAACACGGGACGGCCTTGCGTTGTACACGAAGACCTGGATGCCTGAAGAGGAACCCCAACGCGGGCTTCTCATCGTCCACGGTTTGGGGGAGCACCTCGGGCGCTGGGATCACGTCGCGCGGTTCTTTGCCGACCGGGGATACGCAGTCGCTGCATTCGATCTGAGAGGTCACGGACAATCCGAGGGCACCCGCGCGTACACGCCATCCTTCAACGACTTCGTTGACGATGTTCAAGAGATCGTCGAATCGGGCCTTGTACCAACCGATATCCCGTGGGTGCTCTACGGCCACTCGCTCGGTGGGCTGATCTGCACGTACTACCTGGCCGAGGAGCGACCCCATCCCGATGCCGGAATCCTCTCTGCGCCGGCACTCGCAGCCGACGTGCCCAGGGTGTTGCGCGTCGCAGCCCAGGTGCTCGGTCGAGTCACTCCGAAGATTGCCCTCGCGAACTCGATCAACGGAGAGCAGCTCTCTCGTGACGAGTCAGTGGGAGAGGCGTACTTCGCGGATCCTCTGGTGAACACGAAGGCAACGACCCGACTGGGTATGGAGTTCTTCGGAGCGCAAGATCGTTCCCGTGATGTGATCGGAGGAATCGACACACCGACCTTGGTGATTCACGGCGGCGATGATCCGCTCGTTCCACCTTTGGCATCAGCCCCGCTTGCGGCGATGGACTCAGTGGACCGGAAGGTCTACCCGGGATTGCGCCACGAGATGCACAACGAACCCGAACAGGTTCAGGTGCTCTCAGAGATAGCAGCCTGGCTCGACGCAACGCTCGCGTAGGCAGGACGTACAACGTCGTCGATCAGGCGTCGCCGCTCCGGCCAATCGCCGAATCCGGCCTCGAGCGCATTCACGGTGATCTCCGCGAGATCCGTCGCTTCGAGATCGAACGTGGTTGCCGCCAGCTCGTACTCGTCTGTGAGACTGACACGGCTCATGAGCCGGTTGTCGGTGTTGATCGTGACCGTGAATCCGCTCCGGTAGAGCGCGCCGAAGGGGTGCTCGGCCACGGACGGGAACGCCGAAGTGTCGAGGTTGGATGTGATCGATACCTCGAGGGGGATACGGTGGTCACGGATTCTCCGCGCCAACGGCGCAAGGGTCGTGATCGTGCTCCCATCGAAGTCTGTCTCGTCGGCGATGCGGACACCGTGACCCACTCTCGTGGCGCCGCATCGAGCGACTGCTCGCCAAATTGATGCCGCAGTATCGGCTTCACCGGCATGGATCGTCAGACCAAGTCCAGCCTCTCTCGCGAGCCTGCAGGCTGCAAGGTGATCGTCGGCTGGGAACCCTGCTTCGGGACCTGACAGATCGAAGGCGATGAGACCCCGATCGAGATAGGGGATCGCGGAGCGGACGACTTCTTCAGAGTCCGTCTCGTGCCGAAGTGCCGATGCGATGGCATACAGGACGATGCCGGTCTCACGGTGCGCCGCCGCGAAGCCATCCAGCACTGCTTCGATTGCTGCTTCGCGGGTGAGTCCGTGGATCATGTGAAGACTCGGACCGAAGCGAACCTCTGCGTAGACGACGCCGTCGCCTGCGAGATCGATTCCGGCCTCGTATGCGATCCGCTGAATGGCGGACTCGCTGCTCATCACCGCAACGGTGTGCGTGAATGCCTCCAGATAGCGCTCCAAAGATCCGGAGCGACCCCGGTCGAACCAGTCGGTGAGCGTATCTGCATCTGCGGCAGGCAGACCTGTGTAGCCCTGGGCGTCGGCCAGTTCGAGGATGGTCTCGACGCGTACACCTCCGTCCAGGTGGTCGTGAAGAAGAGCCTTGGGGAGAGATCGGTAGTCCATGTCGCGCAGACTACCCAGCGGCTGAGAGAATCGGATCGAGCCACCACTCGCGTCTGAACACATCATGCCCTGCGATGCGATCGACGGACACTTCGCCGGGAGCGAAACCCGCCGTCTCAAAGAAGTACTCACACACCCCATCGCCCAGAGCAACGCTTGCAGAGATAGGACCGAACCATCCCATGAGCCGGAGAGAATCGACGAGGGAATTCCCGTCGGTGGGCCGGTCGTGCCGGGCCGGGACGACGCTGGTGATGAGTTCGATGTGATCTTTCCGGTCGTCGATCATCACGACAAGTTCGATGTGACCGCCCTGATCGACTCCGACGAGAAGACGGTTGGCCAGGAGATGCTCAGAGAGGATGGCCTTGCGGAACCGCTGGTGAACGTCACCATCGACGACGACTTCGGGCACCATTTCCCCTATGGCTTCCGAACACGCCCAGCGGGCGACCTCTTCAATCGCGGCAAGATCATCACGCTGTGCGAACCTCACGTCCATACCGACGAACCTACACCACGAATCGGCTCGCGGAGCGACAACCCGTCGTCAGACGAGCCGCGGATTCAGCGTGTACGTACCCGTGAGTGTCGCTGAAGACACGATGTGGCCTTCGATGGCAGTGAGTGCGTCTGCGCCACCGAAGCCGTCGGGCAGTTCTACCGAGTCGGTGTCGAGGGCGAACACCGTGAACACATAATGATGGACGAGGCTGTCGTTCCAAGGAGGACAGGGGCCGTCGTATCCGTAGTAGTCGCCGCTCATGTTCGGATCATCTGCGAACCAGTTGGTGTAGTCGTTGACGCCCTGTTGGCAATCGAAGGGCGACCTATCGTCCTTCCCTCCGACCGTGACGCCGTCCGAACACGCTGCTGTGCCGATCTCCGTGACATCGCTCGAGAGCCCGAGGAGCACCCAGTGGAAGAAGTCCGATCGTGGCAGATCCTCCGGGACCTCACGCCCCTCGACGTTGACGTCGTCGGGCCTTGTCGGTGCGTCCGTGTCGTGGCAGACGATCGCAATGCTCCTGGTCCCGTCCGGTGTGGCCGACCACCCCAGATGGGGGTTGCGGTTCGGACCCAACGTTGCGTGCGTGTCGACGTCGGGGAGACAGAACGCGAATTCGCCGGGAATGGGGTCGCCGTCAGAGAAGTCGTTGCTCCAGAGTTCCATGGGCACCTCCTGGTTCCGACGATAGCGGTGCCGCACGAGACCTCCGAATCGTCTGAAGGGGCGAATGGCCCTCCCGCGATGCGGCGGCGACGCGTAAGATCGAATCAAGCGTCGACAGAGGATGGTTCCGATGAGTCTGCACAAGGGCCAGCGAGTCAAGACCCTCACCAAGACCGTCGGGCGTGAGCCCCGACGAGGCGTTATCCAGCGAATTGACGGTACAACCGTCGAGGTTCGGTGGAGCGATGGTCATATCTCCATTTTGTCGGGTGGCACTCTTGTTCCCGACAAGGAGCCGGCACGCCACTGACTCGCAGGCCGATCCGGGGGCAACCGCCGACCGAACCTGCCAACCTACGGACATGGCCGATCTTCGCCCCGGCACGCTTTGCGTTGCGTCACCTGCTCTCATCGATCCCAACTTCTTCCGATCAGTCGTCCTGCTCCTGGACCACGATCAGGATGGAACAGTTGGCGTCGTGCTCGACCGCCCGCTCGACCTCGAAGTCAGAGATCATCTCCCCGCGTGGTGCGATCACCTTGCACCACCTGCGCGTGTTTTCGAGGGAGGACCCGTTCAACCGGAGACGGCGATCGGCGTAGCTCGTCGTCCGGGAGTGACCGCAGACGAGGCATGGAAGCCCACACCGGACTTCGTCGGCTTCATCGACGTGTCTCTCGATCCCGATGACATCGCGGGTCTCGGCGATGTGCGCATCTTCTCGGGATACGCCGGATGGGGTGCAGGGCAGCTCGAGATGGAGCTCGAGATCGGTTCGTGGTTCCCCGTAGAGGGATCGGCCGACGACGTGTTCGATCCTGTGCCCACGGCACTATGGCGAGTGGTGTTGTCGCGTCAGGAACCCCACATCGCCCGGTACGTCAACTACCCGATCGATCTACGCAGTAACTAACCCGTCCCGACCGGCGAAGGCGGTATCCTCGCTCCGTGACTTCAACCAGACTGCGTCCCTCGATCCGTTCAAAGGCACCAAGTCTCGCCGTCGAGCGCGAGCTGTGGACAAACGGAGACCGGCTGATCGCCGGGGTCGACGAGGTTGGACGTGGATCCTGGGCAGGCCCGCTCACGGTCGCAGCCGCAGTGATTCCCCGTGGACGCCGCATCTACAAAGTCCGCGACTCAAAGATGCTGAACGAGCACGAGCGAGAAGCCCTCTACGAGCGAGTCGCGACTTGGTGCACGGCGTGGGGGATAGGGCACGCCTCGCCCGAGGAGTGCGATCGCCTCGGAATGTCGGCGGCACAGCGCCTTGCTGCGAAACGAGCGATCGACGCCCTGGGCGTCGTGCCGGATCGTATCCTCGTCGACGGCAGATGGGACTTCGTCGGCACTGGCAACACGAGAATGATCGTGGGAGGGGATGCCACCTCGTTGTCGATCGCCGCTGCCTCGATACTGGCAAAGGTGACCCGTGATCGGATGATGCGCACGATGTCGTCGACTTTCCCGGGTTTCGATTTCGATCGGAACAAGGGCTACCCCTGTCCTCGACATCGCGCCGCTCTCGCCGCCTCGGGACCGACCCCGATCCACCGCACGAGTTGGTCGTTCATGGATGACCTGCTGTGGTCGGGACTAGAAAGGACCACCGTGGGCGGTCAGGAGCAACTCTTCGCGAGGGCCGTGGCATGAGCATCTGGAACCAAGTTTCAATCCCGACCACCGACCAACTCGAGGACTTCGTCAACGCAGACGAGTTGACCTTCTGGGATTTCGTCTGGGCAGCCGTGGTCATCCTCGGTGCGTTCATTCTCTCCCGGTTGGTGCGGAGGGCACTACGGAAGGCCCTTCGTCGCTTCCCCCAGATCACCGACGAGCTCGCATATCTGATCGCGAGAGCCAGCGGCTGGATCATCATCTTCATCGGCATCGTCTACGCCGTTTCGATCCTCGGGATCGACCTAGGTCCGGCTTTGATGGTCATGATCGCCATCGGGATCGTCGTGTTCTTCGCAGGGCGCCGGTTGATGGACAACTTCTCTTCGGGCCTTGTCCTGCAAGGCGCACCGATGTTCGGCCCGGGTGACCAGATCGTGACCGAGAGTGGGACAGGAACCGTGCTCGAGATCACCGGTCGAACCGTCGTCATGGAGACCATCGACGGTCAGAAGGTCCACATCCCCAACAAGACGGTGATCGACAATCCGGTTGTCAATCTGACTGAGATCGGTAGTCGGCGTTCGACGCTCGAAGTGGGCGTGGCCTACGGCACCGATTTGGATCGTGCAAAACGAGTCCTTGAGGAAACAGTCGCCGGGTGCGAACTGGCGCACAACGACCCTCCGCCGGAGGCACTCGTCTCGGAGTTCGGGAACAGCGCCGTCGAGTTCCGACTCCTGTTCTGGCACGATCCTCTCGTGCTCGATCAGTATCGAGCTACCGACGGTGTCGCCAGGGCCGTGGCCCGGGCTCTGAAGCAACACGGCATCGTCATCGCCTTCCCCCAACGCACCCTCTGGTGGGGTGATCCGGACAGCCAGCCTGGGACTCCCGACCTGTAGGCTGCGGCCCATGAGCAACGCAATTCGCCCCGGGGGCGAAACCCCGCACGATTTCCTCCAGATCGATGCCCTCCTCGACGACGAAGAGCGGCTCATCCGAGACACGGTTCGCGAATTCGTCGGTGACAAGGTCCTGCCGAACATCGCCGAGTGGTTCGAAGAGGGGATCCTTCCCAAGGAGTTGGGCAAGGAGATGGGTGCACTCGGACTCTTCGGCATGCACCTCGACGGATACGGCTGTGCCGGCACCAATGCGGTCAGCTACGGACTGGCATGCACCGAACTCGAGGCGGGTGACTCCGGCATTCGCAGCTTCGTCTCCGTGCAGGGCTCACTCGCGATGTTCCCGATCTGGGCCTTCGGATCTGAGGAGCAGAAGCAGCAATGGCTCCCCGGAATGGCAGCCGGGGAGATCATCGGTTGTTTCGGCCTCACCGAAGCCGACGCCGGATCGGACCCTGGTTCGATGAAGACCAGGGCACGCCGTGACGGATCCGACTGGATTGTCGACGGGACGAAGATGTGGATCACGAACGGTGGCATCGCCGATGTCGCCGTGGTCTGGGCACAGACCGAGGAGGGGATCCGCGGGTTCATCGTCCCGACCGACACGCCGGGTTTCTCTACGAACAACATCCACCACAAGCTCTCCCTCCGGGCATCGATCACGTCGGAACTGATCCTCGACGGCGTGCGACTTCCCGCCGACGCGATGCTCCCCGACGTCGTCGGGCTCAAAGGCCCGTTGGCCTGCCTGAACGAGGCTCGTTTCGGCATTCTCTTCGGCGCCGTCGGCGCCGGCAGGGCCAGCTACGAAGCGGCCGTCGCCTATTCAAAGGAGCGGATCCAGTTCGGCCGACCGATTGCATCGTTCCAGCTCACCCAGCGCAAGCTGACCGAGATGATGGTCAAGGTGAACCAGTCGATGTTGCTGTCCGTGCACCTCGGTCGCAAGCACGACGACGGGACACTCACATCGGAGCAGATCAGCTTCGGGAAGATGGAGAACGTCCGGTCTGGACTCGAGGTTGCTCGGGAAGCGCGCAGCATCCTGGGCGCCAACGGCATCACCCTTGAGTATCCCGTCATCCGACACATGAACAACCTCGAGTCGGTGATCACCTACGAGGGAACCAACGAAATCCA
>CAZWDQ010000006.1:3328-13586 GCA_964632475.1 uncultured Acidimicrobiaceae bacterium | reverse complement strand
ACTGATCTACTGATCTACTCGGCTACAGGGCTACAGACCCAGGCCGCGGCCGATGATCTCTTTCATGATCTCTGTGGTGCCGCCATAGATCGTTTGAACCCTGGCATCGAGGTAGGCATGGGCGATGGGGTACTCCATCATGTAGCCGTAGCCACCGTGCATCTGCACACCGGCGTCCACGACCCGCTTGAGCATCTCTGTCGTCCACCACTTCGCCTCGGCGGCCTGTTCGATCGTCAACGCACCTGCAACGTGCTCGGCCAGGAGTCGGTCGACGAAGACACGACCGATGTCGACTTCCGTCTTCAGTTCTGCCAGTACGAAGCGGTTGTGCTGGAAGCGTCCGATCGGACGACCGAACGCCGTTCGCTCTCTCGCGTATTCGATGGTGAGGGCCAGTGCTGCTTCGGCGGCGGCCACAGCACCGACGGCGATGCTCAACCGTTCCTGGGGAAGATTGCCGATGAGCTGCATGAAGCCCATTCCCTCCGAACCGAGCCGGTTCGCGACCGGAACCCGCACATCGGCGAAGAACATCTCTGCCGTGTCCTGGGCATGCATCCCGATCTTGTCCAGATTGCGGCCCCTCTCGAACCCTTCGAATCCGTCCTCGACAACGAGGAGTGTGAGACCTCCGTGCGGGTCCCCTCCGGTTCTGGCGACGATGATCACGAGATCGGCGTTGATGCCGCTGGTGATGAAGGTCTTGGATCCGTTCACGATGTACTCGTCACCGTCGAGTGTCGCGGTCGTCGCGATCGCTGCGAGGTCGGATCCCGTGCGCGGTTCGGTCATCGCGATGGCCGTCATCAACTCACCGGTGACAAGGCCTGGGAACCAACGCTCGCGCTGTTCCTCGTTCGCGTATGCGAGGAAGTAGGGGATGCAGACGTCGTTGTGAAGTGTGATGCAGACGCCCGAGGCAGCAGCCCCCGAAGAGGTCACAACCTCATCTATTACTGCGTTGTAGCGGAAGTCGTCGACCCCGCCGCCTCCGTATCGTTCGGGGATCGCCATTCCGAGCAACCCCTGCGTACCGGCGGCTCGGAACATGGCCTTGTCGACCTTGCCTTGGTCGCTCCACCGGGCATGGAACGGCACGATCTGTGCCTCCACGAAGTGCTCAACGGTCTCCCGGAAGATGTCGTGGTCAGTCTCGAAGACGTTGCGTTGCATGACTCCTCCATGGCGATCGGGGGAACCGTACCTCATCGGCGCGGAACCCTGCGAACATGGCGACATGCCCGATCTGATTCTTGCGAGTTCCTCACCGCGCAGGAGCCTGCTGCTCTCGGTGGCCGGTTTCGAGTTCTCCGTCCGGTCACCCGAGGTCGACGAGAGCCTCCTCAGTGGTGAGGACCCCGATCGCATGGTCGTTCGTCTGGCGGGAGCGAAAGCGCTGGCCATGGCGAGAACTGACGACGACACGATCGTCCTTGGGGCAGATACGACCGTTGTCCTCGATGGCGCAATCCTCGGCAAGCCCAAGAACAAGACCGATGCAGCCGAGATGCTCCTGTCAATCGCGGGTCGCACACATCTGGTACTTACCGGATGGGCGATTGCCCGAGACGGGGTGGTCATCGAGAGCGGGTTCGATTCGTCTCTCGTGTCGATGCATGACGTTGGCGCGGATGAGGCGGCTGTCTATGCCGAATCGGGCGAACCGCTCGATAAGGCCGGTGCTTACGCGCTGCAGGGCGAAGCAGCGCGCTTCGTGAGCGGTGTTGCCGGATCGAGAAGCAATGTCATCGGCCTGCCCCTGCAGCCGATCGTGGCGGCGCTGCGCAGGGCAGGGATCGAGCCAACCCGATAGCGCTGCGTCAACCGCGCATCGCGGTTGCCACAATCGCAGGGATCTTCTTCCGAGAACCGCTCACGACGCCTTCGGTCAGGAGTTCACCCAGGTGGGCTGCCTGACGATTCGTGACGAAGAATGGGGGAGTGGGTTCGGTGTGAACAATACCCTGGCGCAGTGTCCGGGGGAAGGGTGCGAATGCTCCTCGCACCACGGTCCGCTCGGTGCCCTCGAGCATCAGGGAATTGTGAACGACACCGACTCCCGATGAGATGTCATTTCGGGGATTCCCGGGGAATGCGCCCCACGTTGCGCGGTTCATGGCGAATGCGACGCCAACCCACGAGTTGACGGCGATGGTTCCATAGCGAAGGTCGTAGATAGCCGTTTCGAGTGCATCCGCATGCTGTTTCGCGGTAGCCGGATGGATGATCAGGTTCGCCCCCAGGTTGCCTTCAAGCGTGTCGTTGGCGAAGGCCACGGCGTTGCTGAGGAAGGCTTCGGTGTCCGCCCCCGGGAGGCGAACGACACCGAGCACGGCTCCGAAGAACTCTGTGGTGAAGCACACGTCCTCGCTGACCGATGCATCGAGATTGGTGATGAACGTTACCGGCCCCGCACCATTGGTGAGCACTTCTGCGTCTTCGTGGGCGGCAACGGCGACCGACTGGCGATCGATGGCTCCGGGGTAGTAGGCACCGCGTTCGCCAATCTGGGAGACGACCCGACGCATGGCATTGAGGAGGTCGTCGGCCTGCTCCCACTCCTCAGGGAGAACGAGCACCTGGCAAGCGACGCAGTTGAACCCATGGTTGTGGAGCTTCTGGCTCATGATGTGTTCGGCCTGGTAACGGAGATCCGCATCGGACCATTTGCCCCCGGCGACGATCGTGGGCCCGACGCTGCCAAGTTCGGCGGTCACAGGTGTCGAGATGACGGGATCATCGGCGGCTTTGCGCCGTTCACCGTCGGGTCCCGTGCCGTAGACGATGGCATCATGGGTGCGGCCTGCACCAGTCACGTGAATGTGATCGATCATGTCGTGACGAGTCAGATAGATGCCTTCTTCCGTGCCTCCGTACACGAAGCGAACGAACCCACCTTCGACGAGTTGCTCGAAAATCTCCTCGAGGAACGGACCGAGGTAGGCGTTCACCGGGTTGAGCTTCACAGCCGTGACGGCGCCGTAGCTGAACAGCTCGGTGAGAACATCAAGCGGGGCGATGGATGCGATGTTGCCAGCTCCGAGAACCAGCGCCACGGAGCCTGCCGGCGTCTCCTCCCGGTAGAACGATGCCGCGGATTGCTCGAGACCTGACTCTTCGATCCCGGGTTGCATCCAGACCTCTGCGGTGTGGGCGCTGAGGAAGAGGCGATCCTCGAAATTCAAAGGGAAGACCTTCAGAGCGACCTGGCCGCCAGGCAATCTCCGGGTGGATATGCCCTCGAGCACCGGGACCCCGTCGGCGATGCGGCCTAACGTCTCAGCGATAGTCGCGGCGCCTACGGCGAGGGCGTACGGTCCGCTTGTCCACTCCTCACCGACGAGCTGCGAGTCGAGCGGGATCTGTTTAGCAGACGCTGCGGCAGCGACCCACGCGTGAGACACGGTTCCGACGCGTCGGCGAATTCCGTCGAGGATGTGAATCTTCGTGGCGATCGGCAGACGCGCCCAGCGCGTCTTGTTCGCGCTCAGTGTTGCAAGGGCGAGATCGATCTGGCTCGTATCCATGGACGCGACGGTAGCCTCGCATGATGAGCGATACCAACGAACGGGACCTGTCCAACCTGTCCCCGATGCAGATCCATGTCACCCAGGAATCAGGGACCGAGCAGGCCTTCACCGGCGAGTTCTGGGACACCAAAGATGCCGGCTCGTATCGCTGCGTGGTCTGCGGCGCAGAGCTCTTCTCGAGCGAGACCAAGTACGACTCGAGGAGCGGATGGCCGAGTTTCTGGCAGCCGACCTCGGATGCAGCCATCGCCACACAGGTGGATCGAAACCTCTTGAGCGTGCGCACCGAGGTCACCTGCGCTGAGTGTGACGCCCACCTCGGCCATGTGTTTGACGATGGGCCGAATCCGACCGGATTGCGCTACTGCATCAACTCTGCCGCCCTCGATCTGGAGCGAGAGACAGACGCGTAACGCTCGTACGGTGGAGATGAGTCGCTACGGATATGTTTCGCGGACTAGGGTCTGAGCAATTCCTAAGGAGGGAAACACCCAATGGCCGGAAAAGGCGAGCTCTATCAGCAGCGGAACGGAAAGTGGGCTTTCCGAGTGAAGGCCTCAAACGGCCAGATCGTGGCACAGAGCCAGGGATACTCCAAGAGAGCATCCGCTCGGTCAACGCTCGAGAAGCTCCTCAGTGGCACATACGATGGGCCGATCATCGAGCCTGAGAAGTAGGACATCGTTCACCGGCGAACCGCCGCTTGACGCGGCGGTTCGCTCGCGTACAGTGGCCCATGATCGATTTCTCAGATCCCGCATTCCTCCAGGATCCCTATCCGGTGCTGAACGCCGTGCGCGAGCAGACGCCGATTTTCGAACAGCGTGGTGATGACGGCGTCCAGCGTTGGTTCCTGACCCGCTACGAAGATGTGTTCCGGGTGCTGAGGGATCGTCGTCTCGGCCGGGTCCCCGAGCCGATCATGACGCGAGCCGAAGTTGGGCTACCACCGCTCAGATCCGACTGGGGCCCATACAACGACGTGGAGCAGTGGTCGTTGCTGATGCTCGAACCGCCGGAGCATCGCCGATTGCGGCAACTCATCTTCCGGGAGTTCACACCGAAACGGATAGAGGGATTGCGGCCGGTGATCGTAGGTCACGCCGACCGTCTTCTGCGGGAAGCAGCCGGGAAACCCTCCTTCGATGCCCTCGCCGATTTCGCACAGCCGTTCTCCATCCACGTGATCGCAGAATTGCTTGGTGCTCCGATTCAGGATTGGCCTCGCTATCTGGATTGGTCGCACCGCATTGTGAAGATGTACGAACTCGATACGACGGATAGTCAAGCCGCATCCGCCGTTCGAGCCTCGGCTGAGTTCGCGTCCTGGTGTCGGGATCTGATTGCTGAGCGACGAGCGCATCCAACCGACGATCTGATTTCCGGACTCTGCACCGTCGAGACATCCGACGGACGTCTGAGCGACAGTGAGATCATCTCGACGATCGTACTTCTGCTCAACGCCGGTCATGAGGCAACCGTCAATTCACTCGGCAACGGCCTGGTCTCGATACTGAGTGCGCCCAACGCATGGGATTCCGTCCGCTCCGGCGCAGTAGCCCCACGCACTGCCATCGAAGAGATGATCCGTTTCGATTCACCCCTGCAACTCTTCGAACGGTGGGTTCTCGCCGATGGAGTCGCCTACGCGGGCCGCGAGTTCGCCAGGGGAGAGAAGATCGCCATGCTCTTCGGTTCTGCAAATCGCGATCCCCGGCACTTCGATGAACCGGACGCGTTCGTCGTCGATCGGGGCGATGCATCGCACATCACATTTGGTGGCGGAATCCACACTTGCATCGGGGCCCCGCTGGCACGCCTCGAACTCTCGGTGGCGCTCGAACGGATGGCAACCCTGATGCCTGGTCTCGCCTTGACAGAGCCCCCGATCAGAAGACCAGCCTTCGTGATCCATGGGTATGAGGCGGTACGCCTGTCGGCGTGACGAGTACCCAGTACGCAGTATTGAGTTCTCAATACTCTTTGCCGCCGAAGGCAACATGTTGTGTGATCCACGTGTGCATCGCTATGCCTGAGGCCACGCCTGCGTTGATCGAACGGGTCGAACCGAACTGCGCGATCGAACAGACCCGATCGCAGGCGTCCCGCGCTTCCTCCGACAGCCCTGGACCCTCCTGTCCGAAGAGCAGTACGCAACACTCGGGCAGGTCCGCCGTCTCGAGCGGAACTGCTCCCGGAAGGATGTCGATGCCGATGACGGGAAGCCCTTCTTGTGCCGCCCAATCGATGAACTCGGCGATCGTGGCATGGTGTTCAACGTGCAGATATCGATCGGTGACCATTGCGCCGCGGCGATTCCACCGGCGCTTGCCGACGATGTGGACGCCGGCGGCGAGAAAGGCGTTGGCGTTGCGAACGATCGACCCGATGTTGAAGTCGTGTTGCCAGTTCTCGATGGCGACGTGGTAGGGATGTCGTCGGAGATCCAGATCGGCGATGATCGCTTCTCGTGACCAGTAGCGGTACCGATCGATCACGTTGCGACGATCGCCTTCCGCCAGCAGTTCGGGATCGAGGCGCGGATCATCGGGCCACGGTTTCGGAAACGGTCCGACGCCTATCTCTCTCTCCTGGCGGTCTTCGGTCATCCGAGCAGGGTAGGGGAGACCCGGCGCGCTAGCCTCGGCTCAAGAAGCGATCAGGAGAAGACATGAGGATCGTGATCGTTGGTGGAGGAGCAGACGGCTCCCACCTTGCTGAGCGCCTCGTCGCGGAAGGCGAAGATGTCGCAATCGTGGAGTCCGACCCCGCCCGGGCCTCCCATCTCAGGGATCGGCTGGACGCACAGGTGGTCGAAGGCAATGGTGCGAGTCCGAGCGTCCTCCGTCGAGCCGGAGTTGATCGTGCCGAGATTCTCTTTGCCGTGTCCGACAATGATGGCATCAACGTCCTTGCCTGCCAGACGGCTCGATCACTCGGTCTCAAACGGACTGTTGCACGCATCGAGCAAAGCGACCTCCACGACATCGTGCTCCAATCCGGTGTCGAGGCGGTCATCGATCCGAGGGCATCAGTCGCGGAGAAATTGGTTGGTCTCGTCGCCCACCCAGGGTTGTCCGACTACTTCCGGTTCTGTGATGGTTCCATTGTCATCCTGGGAGGAATCGTCAGTTCGACCTCCGATCTTGTCGGACAGTCCTTGGCGGAGATGCGAGATTCTCTCGAGGGATGGGACTGCGTCATCGCCTCGGTCATCCGGGATGATCAGACCCTGGTAGGGCGTGGGGCGACGGTCATCGAGGCATTCGACAAGATCCTTCTCGTTGCCAAGGCCGACGACGTAGCTCGCGCCGGGATGCTCATCGGCGCGACTCCAGAGCAGATCGATCGTGTGATCATCATCGGCGGTGGGCGTGTCGCGGAGCTGAGCGCGGCCGCGATTCGAGACAGCCGACGTCGCGTTCTCCTCATCCACATCGATCGAGATCGCGCTCACGCTATCGCTGAACGGAATCCGAAGATCGACGTCATCGTTGCCGACGCGACCGACCCGATGGTGCTCCAGAACCTCGAGATAGGAAGAGGTGACGGGGTGCTCGCTCTGACGAGGAGCGACGCGATCAACATGCTTGTGTGCTTGATGTCCGACCGCCTCGGCGCGTCGACAACGGTCTCACGGTTCAACCGAATTGCGCTCTTCGATCTCATGCCGGCCGTCGGAGTCACTGCCGGAGTATCCGCGAAAGTTGCGGCAGCGAACGCCGTTCTTCGTTTTGTGCGAAGGGGCGCCATCGTGTCGGCCGCGGACTTCATGACGGGCGGCATCGAAGCCCTCGAGATCGAGATTGTGGATGACGCCCCCGCCGTCAATGTCACGATCGGCGAACTCGGCCTTCCGGACGGAGCAGTCATCGGAGCGATACTCCGATCCGGAAATGCCATCGTGCCGCGCGGTTCCTCGCGCTTCGAGATGGGTGATCGGGTCGTGGTGCTTGCCACACCAGATGCCGTCGGAGCCGTAGAGCGGCTGTTCGGAGCATAGACCGTGCCTCTCCACACCCGCAGCTGGACGGCTGCACCGACACCGCGACGCATCGCGTACATCGTCGGTGTCGTTCTCCTCGCCGAGGGGTCGGCCGTCCTCCCTGCGCTCGTCAGTGCTGCGATCTACCGAGAGTGGGAGACCGCTCTGCATCTTGGTCTCACGTTGGCACTGGCGCTTCTCACCGGCGCCGCAACGATCGTCGCGGTTGGTCGCCCTGAGCGGCTCCGGGCGAAGGACGCATTTGCCGGTGTAGCGATCGCCTGGGTTACGGTGATCGCTTTCGGTTCCCTGCCCTACGTGCTGTCGGGATCCTTCGGTGTAACCGATGCGCTGTTCGAGAGCACAGCAGGGTTCACCACGACGGGAGCAACCGTGATCGTGGACCTTGCGGCGGTGTCCAAAGGTCTTCTTCTCTGGAGAGCAACGACACAGTGGGTCGGTGGCATGGGAATCATCGTGCTCTCGATCGCGGTTCTTCCCCTCGTCGGTGCAGGAGGCATCCAGTTGGCCCGCGCCGAGACACCGGGACCGGAGCCGGATCGTCTCACACCCCGTTTCCGTGGCACGGCACTCCGCCTCTGGGGGCTGTACCTCGCACTCACCGGAGCGGCCGCCGTGCTTCTCTCACTCGGAGATATGACGGTGTTCGAGGCGATCGCCCATGCTCTCACTTCCATCTCTACCGGTGGCTTCAGCACCAACTCGGACTCCCTCGGGGCGTTCTCCGCCTACTCGCAGTGGGTCGTTATCGGGTTGATGGTTGTTGCCGGAGCGTCCTTCACGCTCCACATCCGAGCGCTCCGGGATCCTGGCGAATACGTCAGGAAGCCCGAGTTCCGCTACTACCTCATCAGCCTGCTGATCGGAATCTCGCTCGTTGTCGGAGGGGTCGCTCTCGACGAGGTGGGGATTCCCGTTCGCGAATCCGTGTTCACGGCGATCGCGACGATCACCGGCACTGGCTACTCGGTTACGAACTATGGGGTCTGGCCCGCCGCAATCAGGAGCGTCATTCTGATGATGATGTTCATCGGAGGTATGGGTGGTTCGACAACCGGTGCCCTGAAGACCTACCGGGTAGCCATCGTCCTCAAGTCGGCAGCGGCCGAAGTTCGGCGCCTCACCAGGCCGAGATCTGTCTCCATCTCCCGATTCGGCCGGACACCACTCCCGGCCCAAGTGGTGTCCGCCGTCCACAGCTACGTCGTCGTGTACATGTTGGCCTTCGGCATTGGGACGATCCTGCTGCTCTACGTGGAGAGTGCGTGGGGAGCCGATATGGATCTCGTTACGGGTCTCTCGGCGGCTGCTTCGGCGATCGGCAACGTCGGCCCGGGACTCGGAACGGTTGGTCCCGCCTCGACGTACGCCGAGGTGGCGGCGGCAGGCAAGTGGATCCTCGGGATGTTGATGATCCTCGGACGACTCGAGATCTACCCGATCATCCTGCTCTTCACCGCATCGTTCTGGAGGCGCTAGATTCGTCGACGTCGAGTCGACCCCGACCACTGAGAGGGAGACGAAAGGCCATGGGACAACGACGCTGGGCGATCGATGAGTCAGCGGCATCGGTCACGTTCATAGCGAGGTCCTCGGTTCATTCCATTCGCTCGAGTGGATCCGCTCGAGGGTGGATCGAAGCAGCAATCGACGACGACGCATTCGCTGATTGCGGAACCCTCCACGGCAGGCTCGAAATTCCCCTCGCCGAATTCTCATCCGGGAATCCGCTCATCGACCGGGAGATGAAACGTCGAGCCGCCACGACGGCCCATCCGCTCATCATCGCCAAGATCGAGACGACCGAAGAGATCGATCCGAGCAGTGCGAAGATCACCGGCACAATCAGCTTCCTCGACGTTGAAACCCTGGTCGAAGGAGAACTCGACCTCCTCCCCGGACCCCGACTCGTGGGCGTCGGCGAGTTCGACACCCGCTGGTGGGGCCTCGAACCACCACGACTTCTCATGCTGCGAGTTGACCCGATCGTCACGGTCGAGATCGACCTACCGCTCCTCTGATCGGGCACCAGCGCTCGTCAGAGACCTTCAGGAGCGCCTCAGTCCGGCCGATGTGGGAAGGAGGAAAGCGCATCACTGGAGATCACCTTGAAGAAGACCCTGCGGACGATTGCAGCATCGGCAACGATCCTGCTTGCATTTGCCGTCATCCCTGCCGCCTCGGCAGCGACACACGAGCTTGGCGAACTCGTCGACTACCCGCTGACCGCACCGGTCGACGGAGATCACTATTTCGCGGACTGGTTCTGGGCTGCGCGATCCCACGGCATCCACCACGCACAGGATCTCATGTCGCCCAAGATGACGCCCGTCGTCGCAGCGGCAGACGGAACCGTTCGCCTCGTCAACTGGACGGACGGGGATCACATGAACCCGGATCGCTGCTGCACGATCGCGCTCCGCCACAACGATGGCTGGGAATCGTGGTACATCCACCTCAACAACGACACCCCCGGCACCGATGACGGCTTGGCATGGGGAATCGCCGACGGAATCCTTCCGGGAACGCCGGTCAAGGCCGGACAGCTGATCGGGTGGGTCGGAGACTCCGGCACTGCCGAACTCACCGGTCCCCACCTTCACTTCGAACTGCGCGATCCGACCGGTGTGATCGTCAACCCCTTCCGTTCGCTCGCCGACGCTGGCGCCAACTGGATCGGCGGAGGGCCCGCCGATCCTCTCTTCGACGGATACCGGCT
>CAZWDQ010000006.1:0-3228 GCA_964632475.1 uncultured Acidimicrobiaceae bacterium | reverse complement strand
CCGTTGGCTACGCGCCTGGACCTGTCGATGGCATCTTCGGTCCCAAGACCAAGGTGGCGGTTCTCGCATTCCAGGATGATCACGGTCTGCGGGTCGATGGACTCGCCGGTTCGAACACCAGAGCCGCACTCGGCTTCTGACCTACGACGGGAGTACGAGGAGACCCGGTCGGAGCGGGTGTTGGATGACCTCAATGGGGTGTTCGTACACCCTCGAGAGGCGCTCCGCACTGAGAACCTCTTCCGCAGTGCCGCTGGCGGCGATGCCGCCATGATCGAGCAAGACTACCTGATCGAACGCGGTCGCCATGTTGAGGTCGTGCAGTACGGCGACAATCGTGCGTCCGGCTTGGCCGAGCGAGCGCATGACCCGAAGCACCATCTCCTGATGGCCGATGTCCAGAGCGGTAGTCGGTTCATCAAGGAGGATGAGCGGTGTCTGCTGGGCGATCGTTCGAGCGATTGCCACACGCTGACGTTCACCGCCCGAGAGGCTGGAGACGACCCGGTGCTCGAGATCGCCGAGACCGAGCGCTTCGAGCGAATATTCTACGGCGCTGCGATCCTCCTCCGGATCCATTGAGGCGTCGTTTCGATGGGCATATCGACCCATCTCTACGACCTGCCGCACATTGAACCCGATGCCCCCTGCCTGGCGCTGTCCGAGGAACGCACGAGAAACTGCGAGTTGCTGCACCGAGAGCGTCGAGACATCAACGCCCTCGTAGGCGATGGATCCACGACTTGGGTGGAGATCGCCTGCCAGCAGACTCAGAAGAGTGGACTTCCCAGCGCCATTCGGCCCGACGACCCCGATCCTCTTCCCCGCAACGAAATCCAGGCTCATATCGCATACGAGATCAACGTTGTTCGTCTTGTAGCAGACGTCGATTGCGGAGACCCTCATGTCGGTGTCCTCCTCAGGAGGAGCCAGGCCAGGAATGGACCGCCCACTGCAGCCGTGATCAAACCGAGCGGGACCTCGGACGGCGCCGCAACCGTTCGTGCCATGGTGTCGGCGACCACCACGGCCATCGCCCCGCCTACCGCTGCTGCCGGGATGAGGATGCGATGTCTCGGACCGACCACCGGTCGGAGGACGAAGGGAACGAGCAGCCCAACGAAACCCACGACACCTCCGAGCACGACTGACGCCCCCACGACGACGCCGACGACCGCGACCACTTTGGGAATCAGCCGGCGCGTGTCGAATCCGAGCGCCCTGGCCTCCCGGTCGCCCAGCACGAGCAGATCGAGCCCCGGGCCGTATCGCCAAAGAGCGAACAACGACGGGACGAGCACCACCAACGCCACACTCAAGCCCTTCCATGTGACGCCGGCGAGGGATCCGAACACGAAGAACATGAACGTTGGCACGCGGGGACTGTCGACGATGAGGACGAAGAGACCAGTCCATGCGAGCATCGCGAAGCCGAAGGCAACCCCGGCGAGGATTAGGCGTTCGCTGCCCGCTCGCGAACGG
Organism: uncultured Acidimicrobiaceae bacterium; assembly: GCA_964632475.1. Classification (GTDB taxonomy): domain Bacteria; phylum Actinomycetota; class Acidimicrobiia; order Spongiisociales; family UBA5794; genus JAHEEL01. The sequence goes on along the minus strand of CAZWDQ010000006.1, from coordinate 1,746 downwards.
AGCGCTGCGGATGCAACGCCGAACACGGCGCCGGCACCGGCTGCGAAGACCACCGGAATCACCGGGAAGGCTGCGACCGGGGTAATGGCGAATCCAATAGCGGCCCCCACACCGGCCGCAGATGAATACCCGAGCAGATGTGCGTCGGCGAGTGGAGAACGATATGCCCCTTGGAGGACCACACCGACGCTCCCGAGTGCCGCTCCGAAGGCGGCAGCGGCCAACACTCGTGGAAGTCGGATCGACGTGAGAACCCGGCCGGCGGCAGCATCAGCAGTGTCAGTTCCCGTCATCCAAGCAGCCACGTCGCCTGCCCCGATCGAGAACGCTCCGAACATGAGCGCACTGAGCATCATCAAGGTCAGCAACACGAGTCCACCACCGAACCAGAGGGCGAGTCGCATCGATGATGACGTATCCGTCATGGTGCAGTCGGAAGCGAGCTGAGATCTGCGACGAGGCGTTCGATGGAAGCCGCGATCCGCGGCCCGAACGTCAGGAAGTCACCCTCCGGGTAGGCCAACACTGCACGGTTCTGTCCGGCAGGTGTTGCAGAGACTCCCGGGATCGAGAGGAGTCCATCGATCCCACCGAGGACTGCATAGCCCTCCTCGGGGACCACGAGAACGTCGGGTGCCGCAGCCACGAGCGCCTCCGGTGTCACCGAGATGTTTCCCTCGACTCCGGAATCGGCGCCGGCGTCGAGTCCACCTGCGGCTTCGATGACGGGTGTCGTGGTCATGCCCGCTCCGAACAGGAGCATCACATCCGGGCCCCTCGTGTACACGTATGCGATCCGCTGCGAGTCGGACCCGTCGCCCGGTTCCACCGACGCCGCGGCGATTTCTCCTGCGAGTCGGTCATTCAGATCGGAAGCGGCCTCCGGGGAGTTGAGGAGCAGACCAAGCGAAGTGACCTTGTCATAGAGACCATCGAACGTCGTCGGTACCTCGACGACGGCAACCGGCACGCCTGCGGAGCGAATCTGTTCGATAGCGGTTGCAGGTGCCGTCTGCGTATCCGCGATGACAAGGGTCGGGTCATGCTTCAACACGCCCTCCGCGGTCAGGAACCGACCGATCCCGGCCTTCGGAAGCTTCACGGCTTCGTTGGGCGCCACGGTCGTGACGTCGGTTGCGACCACGGATGATCCGAGCCCGAGTTCGTAGACGAACTCAGTGAGATCGCCGCTGAGCGTCACGATGCGTGCCGTATCAGGGTCCGCAACAGCGACGCCGTCAGCTCCCACGAAAGCATCAACTTCCATCGTCGTGTCTTCAACGGGGGCATCGGAACAGGCCGAGACAACGAGAGCGAGCACTACCGCCGCAATACCCAATCCGATGGAAGACACGCGGTGCATCATCCCTCGGGACAACCGACACGTGCGGATGCCATAGTCGCGCAGAACATGACCCTCGTGACCTTCCAGGTGTCATCAATCAACACAGCATCGCCGGTCAAGTCCGGGTAGGTGGGTGTGCCGCCGAAGAGCAGGTCATAGGTGACATCGGCTGTGTCTCCGTTGATCGTCACAGACGACGGGACGAGAGCAACGCCACCCATCGACTCTCCTGTTTCCTGGTAATCGGCGACCGTCTGTTCGAGGCCCGTGGGGTCATCGATGTAGGGAGCCTTCTCTTCGTGTCCCGTCTCACTGGAAAACACGATCTGGTAGGTCAGCACGACGGCGTCGACGTCGGCGTCTTCGCCGGGCACGATCCCGCCAGGATCCGCCACCGTGGT